>NZ_BAAJXA010000006.1:0-326931 GCF_057537855.1 Streptomyces diversicolor | reverse complement strand
AGCATGACCGACACCGCCATCGACCCCGCCGTCCCGCCGAGCGGCACCGGCTGCGTGGAGTGCGACGAGAGTGGCGGGTGGTGGTTCCACCTGCGGCGCTGCGCGGAGTGCGGGCACATCGGCTGCTGCGACGACTCGCCCTCCCGGCACGCCACCGCCCACTACGCGGCCACCGGCCACGCGGTGATCCGCAGCTTCGAGCCGGGCGAAGAGTGGTTCTGGAACTACGCCACGAACGAGCTGTACGAGAGCGGCCCCGAACTGGCGCCGCCGGCCGCCCACCCGGCCGACCAGCCCGTCCCCGGCCCCGCCGGCCGAGTCCCCGCCGACTGGGCCGAGACCCTGCGCTGACCCGGGCCCGCGCAGCCCCTGGGCGGCCTGCGTCCGGCCGTGTGCGTGGGGGCGGGCCCGGCCGCCACGACCGGTTCACCGAGGGGATCCGGGACTCTTCCGCCGCGGCGGTCTTCGGCTCCCTGACGCAGTGCGACGTACCGGCGGACCGGGCAAGGGCTGAGCCGCCCCGGCCCCGGGGGCAGGGCCCCTGCGGTCCCCCTCGTACTGCGTCCTGCCCGCACGCGGGCGCACAGCGGCCGTGGTCCACGCCCTCACCGCGGACCTCGCCACCGCCCTCGCGTCGGCACACGCCGCGCCGGCCACCGCCGCCCAGGCCACTTCCGCTCCTTGGGCCGCTCCCGCAGGGGCGGCCCCGGTCGGCGCGTCTTGCCGGCCGCCTTCACCGCACCCCCGGGCGCTGTGCCGTCCCACGCGGTGGTGCGCGCCCCGGCCCGGCCCATGCCCTTGGGGCGGGGCGGAGCAGACGTGCCTCGATCGCGATGCCGTGTCCGATGGCCTCGCCGGCCCGCGCGTAGACCTCACGGTCGCTGACGCCCTGGCGGGCGAGAGCGACGGCCCCCGCGGTACCGACCGCCGGACGGCCCGTCACCTCCCGCGTCCGGGCGCCGATCGCGACTGGCCGGCGATCGCCGCCACGCGGCCGCGGTTGTCCCAGTGGCACCCCGACCCAGCCGTGCCCGACGAGCCCGCAGCCGGTGCCGGTGGTCACCTCGGCGGAGTCGGACAGGCCCATCCCGGCACCGATCCTCCGCCCGGCGAGCGGCAGCGCACGGACGTCGGCCGGCTCCGCCGTCCATGAGGGAAACAGCGGCCGGCGAGCGGCAGTTGACGCGGTCTTCGGGCCGTCCGGCGACCTGGAACCCGGTGGGCCGCCGCGCCACCGGGTGAACGGCGGCCGACCGACTGTGTGTCAGCCGCGCGGAGGTGGCGGCGCGCGAGAAGGTGGCCTCGCCCGAACCCGGCGGCCCGAACCCGGGTGATTCACGCCGAACCGTCACAGAGGGGAGTGGAGATCGGATGATCTCAGCAACCGTGGGCAGGGGCGCGGTACTCGGAGCGGTGACGCTGTCGCTGCTCGGCGTGCCCGCACAGGCCGCGCCCGGCCAGGCCCGCGCCGAGCCGGCGGCCGCGCTGCCGACCCCGGACACCGCGGCGCTGCGCGAGGTGCTGCGCTCGGCGGTGGCGCAGGGTGCCCCCGGCGCCATGGCCCGCATCGACGACAGCGGAGCCCTGTACACGGCGGCGCGGGGCTACGCCGACCGGGCCGCCCAGCGGGCCATCGAGGCCACCGACCGCTTCCGCGTCGGCAGCGTCACCAAGACCTTCTCGGCCGTCGTGCTGCTGCAACTGATGGACGAGCGCAAGCTCAGCCTCGACGCGTCCGTCAACCGCTACCTGCCCGGCCTGCTGCCCGACGACCGGATCACGGTGCGGCACCTGCTGAGCCACCGCAGCGGCCTGTACGACTACACCAACGACCTGTTCGCGAGGACCGTCTCCGGCTTCGAGGCGGTGCGCAACAAGGTCTTCACCTACCGCCAGTTGGTGGACCTCTCCCTGAAGAAGCCGCGCACCGACGCGCCGGGCGCCGCCTACTCCTACTCGAACACCAACTTCGTGGTGGCCGGGATGCTGATCGAGAAGCTGACCGGGCACTCGGTGCGCTCCGCGTACGAGAACCGCATCTTCAAGCCGCTGAAGCTGAACGACACCTCGTACGTGCACCCCGACGTCAAGATCCCGGGCCGTTACGCCCGCGGCTATCTCACCCCCGACAGGGCCGGGGCCGCCCTGGTCGACTCGACCGAGCAGACCGCGTCCTGGGCGCAGAGCGCGGGCGCCATCATCTCCAGCCCCCGGGACCTCAACACCTTCCTGTCGGCGCTCGCCGGCGGCAAGCTGCTCTCGTCCGCCGCGCTCGCGGAGATGGAACGCTTCACGAAGGTGAACAGCACGACGGCGTACGGTCTTGGGCTGCGCCGCCGCGACCTGTCCTGCGGCGTCTCGGTCTACGGCCACACGGGTGTCGTCCAGGGCTACTACACGTACGCCTTCACCAGCGTGGACGGCCGGCGCAGCGTGACGGCGCTCGCCAACACCTCGAACAACACCACGGTGCTCAACACGATGGCGGGCACGCTGGAGTCGGCGTTCTGCGGCAAGCAGTCGAATCCGAAGCGGGTCAAGGCGGTCTTCGAGCGCACCGAGGACGTCGCTCCCGCGGTGGTGCGCCACTGAGCGACCCGGGAACCCTCGCGCGCCGTCCGGGCGTTGTCCCCAGGGACCCGCCGGGCCCGATCCTCCACTTCTCCTGGGCGGCGCGATGAGCGAGTTGGTACCCGGGGGCAATCTGCCCCTGCCGGGCGGCCCGCTGACCCTGCGGGTGCCCGGCCCCTTCGACGTGTCCGCCCTCGTCACCGGTGCGAGCGGGAAGGTCGGCGGCGACGCCGACTTCGTGTTCTACAACCAGCCGGCCGCCCCGGGCGTGCGGCTGCGCGGCGACACGCTGAGCGTGGACCCCGTCCGGCTGCGCGCGGGGGCGGTCCGGGTCACCGTGGCCGTCAGCGCCGCCGAGCCCGGCACGCCCCTCGGCCGGCTGCCCGCCGCCACCCTGCGGGTCAGCGACGGACAGGGCCGTACGCTCGCCCGGTTCGAGCCGCCGCGCCCCGGGCCCGAGACGGTGCTGCTGCTCGCCGAGCTGTACCGCCGGGGCGACGTCTGGAAGATCCGGGCGATCGGACAGGGGTACGCCGACGGACTGGCCGGACTCGCCCGGGACTTCGGAGTGGAGGTCGACGACGACACCCCACCCCCCGCCGCACCCGACCACACCACCTCCCGCACACCCGGCCCCGCCGTCTCCCGCACACCCGACCGCATCACCTCGCCCACACCCAGCTCCGCCGCCTCCCGCACTCCCGGCATCGGCCCCACACCCGTGTCCGGCCGCTCCCCCTCCCGCACACCCGACCCCGCCGCCTCCCGCACGCCCAGCTCCGCCGCCTCCCCCACACCCGGCATCGGCCCCACACCCGTGTCCGGCCGCTCCCCCTCCCGCACACCCGGCCCCGCCGTCTCCTCCGTGTCCGACCCGGAGGGCTATCTCGTCCTCGTCAATCCCGCTCGCGCCCGGGCCGGTGCGCCGCCCGTCGTCCTCGATGCCCGGCTGGCCGCCGCCGCGCACGCCCATGCGGTCTCGATGGCCGAGGCGGGCCGTCTCGGCACCGAGGGCCGGGACGGCACGTCGCTGCACCAGCGGATCACCGCGACCGGATTCGCGTACGCGACGGTCGGTGAGCACCTGGTCTCGGGACCGCGCACCCCCGCCGAGTTCGTCGCCTACTGCCTGCGCACCGAGCAGGCCCGGCGCACCCTCCAGGACCCGGCCCTCACCCACGCCGGACTCGCGTACGCCATCGGCCCTGGCACCGGCGACACCTACTGGACGGCGGTGTGGGCCAGGCCCCTCACCCCCGAGGACCTGGCGCGCACCCGGGCGGACGTGGTCGAGCTGACCAACCGCGCGCGCGGTCGGGCGGGGCTCGCGCCGCTGGCCGTGGACCGGTGGCTCACGGCCGCCGCGCAGGCGCACAGCGCGGACATGGTGGCCCGCGACTTCTATTCCCATACCTCGCCCGAGGGCACGCAGCCGTGGGACCGGGCCGCCGCCGCGGGCTCCCGGCGGCGCACGATCGGCGAGAACATCGCCTGCGGCCAGCGCTCCGCCGCCGAGGTGGTGGAGGGCTGGATGAACAGTCCGGGCCACCGTGCCAACATCCTGAAGCCGGACTTCACCCACATCGGCGTCGGCTTCGTCGGGGGCGGCCGTACGGGCACGTACTGGACGCAGCTCTTCGGCGCCTGAACGCTCCGCTGGAAATGCCGCGTCATGCCGTCGGTCGTCTGCGGCGCCGTCGTGGCTGGTCGCGCCCGCGCGGCGGAGCCGCATATCAATACAGCCCCGCGCCCCTTCGGGGCGCTGCAGTGGAATTCCCCGGATCTGCTACGCGCGACCGCGTAACCGTGCGGACACATTGCGCGACCTTGGCGGAACGGAGCCCTCCGGGACACCATGCGCGCATGAAGGGTGATCTCTTTTCCAGTGAGCACATGGTGCGCCCGGCCGTCGAGCCCGGCATGTCCGTCGAGAACGCCAAGTGCATCAGGTATGCGGTCCACGGCGAGATGCTGGCCCGTCAGGGCGCGATGATCGCGTACCGCGGCGGCCTCCAGTTCGAACGCAAGGGCCAGGGCGTGGGCGGCATGCTCAAGCGCGCGGTCACCGGGGAGGGACTGCCCCTGATGACGGTGCGCGGGCAGGGCGAGGCATGGTTCGCGCACGAGGCGCAGAACTGCTTCATCGTCGAAATCGAACCCGGCGACCAGTTCACCGTCAACGGCCGCAACGTACTGTGCTTCGACGCCTCGCTGTCCTACGAGATCAAGACCGTCAAGGGTGCGGGCATCACCGGGGGCGGCCTGTTCAACAGCGTCTTCAGCGGTCAGGGCCGGCTCGGCCTGGTCTGCGAGGGCACCCCGCTGGTCATCCCGGTCGCCCCGCAGTACCCGGTGTACGTGGACACGGACGCGGTGGTCGGCTGGACCGCCCGGCTGCAGACCTCGCTGCACCGGTCGCAGTCCATCGGCTCGATGCTGCGCGGCGGTTCCGGCGAGGCGGTGCAGCTGATGCTCCAGGGCGAGGGGTACGTCGTGGTGCGTCCGAGCGAGGCGACCCCGCAGAAGGCACAGCAGCACTGACGCGCCCGGCGCGGCGGGCCGCGCGGCCTGCGCCGGCCCCCTGGTGACCTTGATCCGTTCGAAGGGAGTTGACCCGCCCGGCGTCCCCGGGTGAGGGTGCCCATCGGCGCGGTTCTCCGCCCTCCACCGCGCCGGAAAGGGTGACAGCCTTGATCGGCATCCCGGACATCGAAGCCGCGGCGCGCGCCATCGCCCCGCATGTCGTACGCACCCCGACCGTGCCGAGTCCTGGTCTGTCCGCGCTGCTCGGCGCCCCGGTCACCGCGAAGCTCGAACTGCTCCAGCGCACCGGCTCGTTCAAGGCGCGCGGTGCCACGGCGAAGCTGCTGTCGCTGACCGAGGCCGAGCGCGCGGCCGGAGTGGTCGCGGTCAGCGGCGGCAACCACGGCGTGGCCCTCGCGGTGATGGCCGCCGCACTCGATGTGAAGGCGACGGTCGTCATGCCCAGGACGGCGCCCGCACGGTCGATCACGATCGCGCGGGAGGCCGGGGCGACGCTCCGGCTGACCGACGGCATGGACAGCGCGTTCGCGCTGGTGAAGGAGTTGCGGGACGAAGGTCTCACTCTGGTCCACCCGTTCGACGACCCCCTGGTGATCGCCGCGCAGGGCACGGTCGGGCTTGAGTTCGCGGACGACGCCGACGAGCTGACCGACGTGATCGTCAGCATCGGCGGCGGCGGGCTGATCGCCGGGGTGGCCGCGGCGCTGCGCGCCCGCCGGCCCGATGTGCGCGTGTGGGGCGTGGAGACCGAGGGCGCCCAGGCCATGTCCGAGGCGCTGGCCGCGGGCGGGCCGGTGCCGGTTCCGCTGTCCTCGGTGGTCACCACGCTGAGCGCCCCGTCGGTGTCGCGGCTGACCTACGACCATGTCGCCGCGCTGGTCGAGGAGGTCCTGGTGGTCCCCGACCGGGAGGCCGTGCGGGGCTGTCTCGACCTCGCCGAGCACGCCAAGGTGTGGGCCGAGCCGGCCGCCGGCTGCCTGCTGCCCGCGGCCCGGCAGGTGCTGGAGGGGGTGGGCGACGGCGCACGGCTCGGGCTGGTGGTGTGCGGCGGCAACACGACCCCCGGGGAACTCATGGCCCTGACGGAGCGGTTCGGGCTGCGCTGACGGGCGGCCCGACGCCGCGATCCCCGCCGCCTTCACCCGCCGGACAGCTCCCTGAAACCGCCCGTTCGACCGGAACGCGCCGACCACGTCGAGGGGTTGACCAAAGGACAGGAATCGCCCCCGAGTTGCGGCCGCGTTGAACACTCGGCGTCGCGCCCCGCGTACTCCTGGGAAAGACCACGCAGGGGTTCAGCGAGGGATGGCCATGGCCGAGACACACGTCCGCGCGCACGAGTGGCCGGACGGACGGTACCGGCTCGTGGAGGTCGTCCAGCGCGGCACCAACCGCGTCTGCTGGTACGCCGAGGACGTCGGGACGGGGCGGCCCCGCCTGGTGACCCGGGTGGAGCTCCCGGCGGACGGCACGGAGGAGACCGGGCGGCGGACCGCCGCCCGCGTCCTGCGCACCTGCGAGGTCATGGCGCGGCTGCGGCCCGGCCGGGTCGCCGCGGTCGTCGACGCGGTCGCGGAGGCGGGCGCGCTGTGGACGGTCGCCGAGTGGATCGACGGCACGCCCCTGGACGAACTCCTCGCTGGGCAGGGCGCGCTCCCCCACCCGCGGGCCGCCCGGATCGGCCTCGAACTGCTCGACGTGCTGGAGGCCGCGCACGACGCGGGCGTCACCCACGGTGAACTCAGCCCCGGCCAGGTCTTCGTCCGCGACGGGGGCCCGGTCGTGGTCACCGGGTTCGGCTGGGCGGGCACCACCCTCGCCCCCCGGGTCACCGCGCCGTCGTACGCCTCCCCCGAGCAGGCCCGCGACCAGCGGATCGGCCCCGCCGCCGACCTGTGGGCGCTCGGCGCCATCCTCTACACCATGACCGAGGGCCGGCCGCCGTTCCGCGACCGGGGCGGGCCCGAGGCCACGCTCAGGGGCGTGGACCGGCTGCCGCTGCGCACGCCGCTGCGCGCGGGCCCGCTGACGCCGGCGGTGCAGGGGCTGCTGCGCAAGGAGTCCTGGGAGCGGCTGCCGCGGACCCAGGTACGCGAGGTCCTGACCCGCGTGCTCGCCGAGGACGCGGGCGACGGTGGGCCGACCCGGCCGCGCGCCCGCCGGGGACTGGGCGGACGGGCCCTGGCCGCGGGGACCGCACTGGCCGTGGTCGCCGTGTCCGGCGCCGTCCTGTACGCCACCCGTGGCCTGCCGGCGACCGAGACGTCCGCGGCCGCCCCGCCGCCCGAGAAGTCCGCCGCGGCCAGCCCCACCGGCTCCTCCCCCGCGGCCACCCCCAGCCCGACCGCCCCGACCGTCCCGACCGTCCCGACCGCCTCCGCCGGCGCGCCCGCCCGTCCGGGACCGGGCGTCCTGCCGAACGGCTACCGCGGCCACACCGCCGCGGAGGGCTTCACCGTGGCCCTGCCCGACGGCTGGAAGCGGCTGCACACCACACGCGGCAGCGACCTCTCCTACCGCGTCACCTACGGACCGGGCGGCTCCGACCCGCGCACCCTGGCCGTCACCTACAGCCGGCGTCTCGGCCCGGACCCGGTCGCCGTCTGGCGGGACGACGTCCAGCCCGGCCTGGAGCGCACCGGTGGCTTCCGGCGGATCGGCGCCATCAGGGCGACCGTGTACCAGGGGTACGAGGCCGCCGACATGGAATGGCTCTCGGGTACCGGACGCGACCGGGTGCGCACCTTCGGCCGGGGCTTCCTGCTCGGCGACCACCACGGTTACTCCCTGCGCTTCACGACCGCGGCCGGCGCCTGGGACGCCGCGGACAGCCGGTCCGCCCTCGACACGTTCCTGCGCACGTTCCGCGCGCCGAAGCACTGAGCCGCCCCGCCGCGCCGCGTGAACACCCCTGGCAGGCGGCCGAGTCGGCGCGGGATGCGGGGCGCCGGGACATTCCGGCACCCGGCTGTGCAATGTGCGCTCCGCAGGGGTACCAGAAGGCACTACGTCGACCGTCCTGGGAGGTGCTGAGGTGAAACCCCGTGTGCACAAGACCCTGGTGGTGCACGTCAGGGCGGGCGGCACGGGCCGCTGTCCCGTGCTCGCCCATCTGACCTACGACGCCGGTGATCCGTTCGCCGTCACGGCGGTGTTCGCGCACGACGGCCATGTCCTCGCCCGCTGGCGGCTGGACCGCGAGATGCTGGCCGAGGGCCTGCGCGGGCCGGTCGGCATGGGCGACGTACGGCTGCGCCCGGTCGCCACCGGGGTGGGGCAGGAACTGCGCATCGACCTCCTCGGCGACGTCAGGTCCGACGGCGGCCGGCACCACGCGGTGGTGTTCGCGTGGGCGCCCACGCTCGCCGCGTTCCTGCGGGAGACCCGCGAGGTCGTGCCGCCCGGGCGGGAGGAGGTGCCGGTCGACGATGTCGTGGCGGAGATCCTGGCCGCGGGCTGAGCGGCGCGCCGCACGCGCGGGCTCAGCGCGAGGTGTGGTGGCGGCGCACCCACAGCGGCACCAGGTACCAGCACAGCACGTACCAGGCCACCACCGCGGCCACCAGCCACACCACGGCGGGGTGGTGCTTGGTGGCCACCCGCAGGATCAGCAGCAGCGAGGCGGACATGGTGGCCAGCAGCAGGAACAGGCCGACGAAGGTGAGCCGGGACGCCCAGTCGACCGCCCGGGGTTTGACGCGTCGCCCCGAGACGATGCGGTGCAGCGAGACCGGTCCGATGAGGGCGCCGGTGGCGCAGGCGCCGAGCACGACGGTCACCGTGTAGATGACCCGGTCGGCGTGGGCCAGGTGGTCGTACTTGCCGCTGAAGACAACGGTGAGCAGGAAGCCGAACAGGATCTGCACGCCCGTCTGGGCGACCCGGACCTCCTGGATGAGGTCGCCCCACATCCGGTCGGCCCGTTCCTCCGCGGTCTCGTCGCGCCCCGTCCGGCCACCCGCCTGCGTCATGCGATGCGGGTAACCGCACCGCCGGTCGTTCAAACGGCTGATGCCCCTACCAGCGGTCCTCCACCCGGGCCTTGATGCGGCGCTCGTACAGGGCCGTGATCGCCGCGAGGGTCTGCTCGGACAGGGGCGGCAGTTCGGCGGCGGCCGCGTTGGCACGGGCCTGCTCGGGCGTGCGGGCGCCCGGGATCACGGTGGTGACGCCGGGCTGTTCGACGATCCAGCGCAGGGCGAGCTGGGCCGGGGTGTATCCCTCGGGGGCGAGGGCGGCGAACTCGGCGGCGGCCTCGACGCCGGTGTCGTAGTCGACGCCGGAGAACGTCTCGCCCTGGTCGAAGGCTTCGCCGTGCCGGTTGAACGTGCGGTGGTCGTTGGCGGCGAAGACCGTGTCCTTGGTGTACTTGCCGGACAGCAGTCCGGAGGCCAGCGGCACCCGCGCGATGATGCCGACGCCGGCCTCCCGGGCGGCGGGGAGCACCTGGCGCAACGGCTTCATGCGGAACGGGTTGAGGATGATCTGCACGCTCGCCACGTTCGGCCGGGCGATCGCGGTCAGCGCCTCGGCGCAGGTCTCCACGCTGACGCCGTACGCGGCGATCCGCTCCTCGGCGACCAGGGTGTCCAGGGCGTCGAAGACCTCGTCGAAGGAGTACACGGGCGTCGGCGGGCAGTGCAGTTGCACCAGGTCGATGCGGTCGACGTCGAGGTTGCGCCGCGAACGGTCGTTCCACGCGCGGAAGTTGTCCAGGACGTAGTTCTGCGGGATCTGGTCGGCGCGGCGGCCCATCTTCGTGGCGACCAGCACGCGCAGGTCCGGCCTGCCGCGCAGGAAGCCGGCGATGGTCTGCTCGCTGCGTCCGTCCCCGTAGACGTCGGCCGTGTCGAAGAAGGTCACTTGCGACTCGGCCGCCGCCTCCAGCACGGCAAGGGCCTCCTTGTCGTCCACGTCGCCCCAGTCGGCGCCCAACTGCCATGTGCCGAGGCCGACGACCGATGCCCGCTGCCCCGACCTGCCGATTACGCGTTCGTCCATGCGGTCAGTCTGTCATCCGCCGCCGACCCGCACGGAACGGCCCGCTCCGCGACGCACCACGGCCGGCCGGCCAGGCGTGCGGTCACCCTGGCGCGGACCGTGGCGCGCAGTGGTCGCCGTTGCCGCCGGGCGGCTGCGTGCGGCCGGTCAGGCCCCGGTGGTGCGGCACTCCGGGTGGCCCCAGCCCTGGGGGTTCTTGGCGATGGGCTCGCCGGCCGCGTAGGGGCGGCCGCACACGCAGCGGCCGGCGAACTTGGCCTTGATGGTGCGGGCGGAGGAGCCGCCCCCGGACCGGCGGGGCGCCGCCTTGCGGCGGGGGGCCGCGGACGGGGTGTCGGGCGACGGCGGTGGCTGGGGCGAGCCGAGGTCGCTGCCCGCCGGCTCCTGGGCCAGGGCCGCCTGGCTGGCCGCACGGTCGGCGAAGTCGTTCAGCGGGTCGCCGTCGACCTGGTGGGCGGGTACGTAGCGGAACTCGACCACCCGGCCTTCCAGCAGCTCGTCGATGCGCACCACCAGGTCCTGGTTGGCGACGGGCTTGCCGGCCGCCGTACGCCAGCCGTTGCGCTTCCAGCCGGGCAGCCAGGTGGTGACGGCCTTCATCGCGTACTGCGAGTCCATCCGGACCTCAAGCGGGACGCCGGGGTCGGTCGCGGCCAGCAGGCGTTCCAGGGCGGTCAGTTCGGCGACGTTGTTGGTGGCCCTGCCGAGCCCTCCGGCCGCCCAGCGGGCCGGCGCCTCCGCCTCGTCGGACACCACCCAGGCCCAGCCGGCCGGGCCGGGGTTCCCCTTGCACGCCCCGTCGCACGCGGCCACCACACGTTCACGCATGGGCACGATCATGCCATGGCCGCGCGGGCGGTCCGTCCGGGCCCGGTCGCGGACGGCCGTGACCGGGCCGTAGGGAGCCCCGAGCCGCCCCTACGGTGGCCCGCGCGCCGAACCGGCCGGCCTGCCCGAGACTGGAAGCGGCGGGCGGGGAGCGGCGGGCCGCGACGGAACGGGGCGGGACGCGACGGGAGGGACACCGCATGACGGACTCGACGGCGGCAGGCACGATGCGGGCGTGGTCGGTGACCGCTCCGGGTCCGGTGGAGGGGGAACCCCTCCACCTCGTGACACGGCCCGTGCCGGTCCCCGGGGACGACGAGCTGCTGGTGCGGGTGCGTGCCTGCGGGGTGTGCCGCACCGACCTGCATGTCACCGAGGGTGACCTGCCGGTGCACCGGCCCGGCGTGACGCCCGGGCACGAGGTGGTCGGGGAGGTGGCCGGTACGGGCGCGGCCGTCCGGGGTTTCACCGTGGGCGACCGGGTCGGGGTGGCCTGGCTGCGGCGCACCGACGGCATCTGCGCCTACTGCCGGCGGGGCGCGGAGAACCTGTGCCCGCGGTCCGAGTACACCGGCTGGGACGCCGACGGCGGTTACGCCGAGTACACGACCGTGCCGGCCGCGTTCGCCTACCGGCTGCCGGGCGCCGTCGCGGACGTGGTGCTGGCGCCGCTGCTGTGCGCCGGGATCATCGGCTATCGCGCGCTGCGGCGGGCCGCGCTGCCACCGGACGGCCGGCTCGGGCTGTACGGCTTCGGGGGCAGCGCGCATCTGTGCGCGCAGGTGGCGCTCGCCGAGGGCGCCACGGTGCACGTCCTGACCCGCGGCGCGCGGTCCCGGCGGCTCGCCCTGGACCTGGGTGCCGCCTCGGCGCGCGACGCGTACGAGGCGCCGCCCGAGCCGCTGGACTCGGCCGTCCTGTTCGCGCCGGTGGGCGATCTGGTGCCGGTCGCCCTGCGGGCGCTCGACCGGGGCGGTGTGCTGTCCGTCGCGGGCATCCACCTCAGCGATGTGCCGGCGCTGCACTACGAGACCGACCTGTTCTACGAGAAGGAGTTGCGCAGCGTCACCTCCAACACCCGTGCGGACGGCCGGGAGTTCCTGGAGCTGGCCGCGCGGCACGCGGTCCACGCGACGACCCATCCCTATCCGCTCTCACGGGCCCCGCAGGCGCTCAGGGACCTCAAGGCCGGCCGCTTCGACGGCGCGGCGGTCCTGGTCAACGACTTCTCCTGAACCCGGACATCGGCCACGACCGCCGCGTTGGAGCCGCGGACGCGCGGGTCGTGCCCGGTCCGCTCCCCCGGCGTCCCGCGCCGCCGACGGGCGTCGGCGCGGGGCGCCCGGACCGGGCACGGGTGTGCGGGGGCGGGCTACTCGCCGGCGTGCACCTTCTTCAGCTCGGCGATGTCGAGCTTGCCCATCGCGTACATGGCCCGGGTGGTGCGGATCGCCTTCTCCTGGTCGGCGTCGTGCAGCATCTCGACGAGCCCGTCCGGGACGACCTGCCAGGAGACGCCGAACCTGTCCTTCAGCCAGCCGCAGGGGCCTGCCGAGCCGCCGTTCTCGGTGAGCCTGGCCCAGTAGTAGTCGATCTCCTCCTGGTCCGCGCAGAGGATCTGGAAGGAGACCGCCTCGTTGAAGGAGAACTCCGGGCCGCCGTTGAGCGCGACGAACTTCTGGCCGTTGGCCGTGAACTCCACGGTGACCACGGAGCCGGCCGGGCCGGGGCCGGCCTCGTTGTAGCGGCCGATCCGGCCGATGCTGGAGTTCTTGAAGACGGACACGTAGTGGTGGGCGGCCTCCTCGGCCTGCCCGTCGAACCAGAGACAGGTGGTGAATCCGTCGGCGGTCATGGGTACCTCCTGGGGCGTGGAACACGGTCACCCATACCGACCGTCCCGCCCCGCGAAACTCATCGGCCTGCGGCCCGGCCGCCCCCGAAGGGGCCGCGGGGCCGTGACACCACGCGGCTCCGCCGCGACGGGGTCCCCTGTTCGAGCCAAGCCGAGAACGCGGGGGAGCGACCCGCCACGACGGCGCCGCAGCCGGCCGACGACGCGTCCCGGCCCTTCCCGCGGGGCGTCAGGCGGCCAGGCACAGCCCCCGGGTGGGCGCGGCGGACGGGCGCCGGCCCGCGGCGGTCTGCCGGGCCAGCTCGCTGTGGGCCCGGGACAGCAGGTCACCGAGGCCCAGCCCGAGGGCCCGGGCCGCCGCCGCAAGGACCTCGGAGGACGCCTCCTTGCGGCCGCGTTCGACCTCGGAGAGGTACGGCACGGAGATCCGGGCCGTGTCGGCGACGTCCTTGAGCGTGCGCTCCTGCGCCCGGCGCTCGCGGCGCAGAACGTCCCCGACCAGGTCGCGCCACAGGGGCTCGCCGGGCGCGGGGGCCGGGGTGTCGGGGCGTCCGGCCCTGGGACGCAGGGGGACGACTCGGGCATCGTTCGGCATGTGGCTGCTCATTCGATCAGCTTAGAGTTCCCGGGGCGCCGGACAGGACCCGGTGTTGCGCCCTGGGCGGAATCGTGGACGGAAAGGGGTCGGAGAAAAGCTCACCGTCGACCTGGCCGAGTCGGGCTGCCGGATCACCGCCGTGGAACTGGGCCCTGCGCTCGCCGCCGACGCCCGGCACCGGCTGCGGGCCCACCCGACCGCGCGGGTCGTGATGGCCGGTTTCGAGCGGTGGGAGCTGCCGGCCGAGCCGTTCGACGCGGTGGTGTGCGCGACCGCGTTCCAGTGGATCGACCCGGCGCTGCGCGTGGTGAAGGCGGCTCGGGCGCCGCGCCCCGGCGGGTGTCTCGCCCTGGTCACGACCCACCATGTGGCGGGCGGCACCCAGGAGTTCTTCGAGCGGGCGCAGCGGTGCCACGAGCGCCGGGGCCCGACCGACCGGCCGGGCACCGGCGTGGCCTTCGGTGCGGCACCCATTTTGCGCCACGCCGTCGCACGGGGCGCATGCCCCGATGGGCCTCGGGTAGGCGAGTCGCGAACGAGGAGTGGCGGGCCGGCGAACGGGTACCGGAACCGGCACGACAGGGCACTTGGACCGCGGTCGCGGCGCACGCGCCGCGGATCCGGACAACGCACGCGACGTTCGTGGGGAGAGGGCAATGGACACCGCCGGGATCCGGTCGGAAGCAGTCGTCGTCGAGAAGACCGCCGAGGACGGAGCGGGCGAGCGGCCACTGCCGGGGATCGACGATCCGAAGTCGGTGGCGCCGCGTGACGCTCGGGAACTGTCACGCCAGTTCTTCCAGCGGCTGACGGAGCTGGAGGAGGGCACGCCGGAGTACCAGTACGCGCGCAACACGCTCATCGAGATGAACATGTCCCTGGTGCGGTTCGCGGCCGGCCGGTTCCGGGGCCGCGGCGACGACATGGAGGACATCGTCCAGACCGGGATGATCGGTCTGATCAAGGCGATCGACCGGTTCGAACTCTCCCGTGAGGTGGAGTTCACCTCGTTCGCGGTCCCGTACATCGTCGGCGAGATCAAGCGGTTCTTCCGCGACACCACCTGGGCGGTGCACGTACCGCGGCGGCTGCAGGAGCTGCGGGTCGAACTCGCCAAGGCCCGTGAGGAGTTGTCCAGCCGCCTGGACCGCGATCCGACGACCGCGGAGCTGGCCGCTCTGATGAACATCTCCGAGGACGAGGTGGTCGAGGGTCAACTGGCCGCCAACGGGTACAACTCCGCGTCCCTGGACGCGGCGCTCACCGGTGACGGTCCGGAGGACGGCGAGGCGGTCCTCGCCGACTTCATCGGCATCGAGGAGGAGGGGCTGCGGCTGGTCGAGGACTTCCAGTCCCTGGCCCCGCTGATCGAGGACCTCGGCGAACGCGACCGGCAGATCCTTCATCTGCGGTTCGTGGAGGAGGCCACCCAGGCGGAGATCGGCGAGCGGCTCGGGTGCTCGCAGATGCATGTCTCACGCCTGATCAAACGCGTCATCGCCCGGCTGCGCCGGGGCATGCTGGGCGAACTCGACTACGTCTGAGGCCGGGGCGCGGCGCCGCCGAGGCACGTGGCGGCGCCGCTGAAAGCCGGGACCGGCGCCGCTGAAGCCGGGACGGGCGCAGGGAAGCCGACGCCATTGAAGCCAAGACGAAGCCGAGACCGGACCGCTGACGCCGGGACCGGTGCCACTGAGGCCGGGACCGGCACGGCGCCCCGGCGGGCCGGTGTCCGCGCCACGGCGGGTTCGTGGGCTCAGCGGGCCAGGGTGAGCAGGGCGCGTACCCGTTTGCCGACGGGGACCCGTTCCGCGGTCACCTCGGCGGCCAGGGCGTGCACGATCTCCAGGCCGTGCCGCCCGACGCGTTCGGGGTCGCGCGGGTAGCGCCGGGGCAGTGCCACGCTGCTGTCGTACACGGAGACCGTGACCGCCGCGTCGGTGCCCTCCAGCTCCAGGATGTACGGACCGTTGCTGTGCCGGTCGGCGTTGGTGACCAACTCGCTGACCACCAGGAGCAGTTCCTCATCGGCACGGTCGTCGATGGTGTCCCGGCAGGCGGTCCTGAGCTGTCGGAGGAAGAGCGCGGCGAAGGACCGTGCCGCTGCGATGCATCCCGGCTCGCCGGTGTAGTGCGCCGCCCACCGAAGCGGTTCCACGGGCACGTCGAAACCAGTCGGTATCACTGCCCCGTCCAGGTGCTCGAACATCTGTGTCTCTTTCGGAGGCCGATCTGGCCGGTCGCTGCTGCTCCAGTGCTCGTACCCCGAGCGGGACGCCGCAGTCCCCGTCGCGCGTTCGCCCACCGCGCACAGCGGACCTCACGACGGCACTTCGGGAACACCTGGAGAGTATCCGGTCCGGGCGGACGGACCGGGCCCACCGGGAAACCCCGGCGCGATCCGGTCAGGCGGGGCCGCCGACCGGGCCGGGCGGGCCCTGGCCCGACGCCGCGGCACGGACGGCGCACCCCGCGGACGGACCACCGAGCGGGCGGCCGGCCCGGGTGCTGCTTAGCGTGGCAGCGTGCGCCCCACAACCGTCACCGACCGGGCCGTGAGCCGCCACGGCTGGGTCCAGGCCGTGGCCGCGGTGCTGGCGGGGCTTGCCGCCATGCTGGGGGTGGCGGCGCTGGGCCTGTGGGCGGCCGGGGCCACGCGGCTTCCGGACGGCGCGTTCGCCCGGGTCGTCGTGGCGACCGTGGTGACGGCGGTCGGCGGCAGCATCGAGCTGTCCGGGAACGCCGGGGTGTTCGCGCGGACCCGGGCGGGGCTCGCGGTGCTTCCGCTGTCGGTCACCCTGACCGGGGTGCTCGTGATCGCCCGGGCGTTTCTGCGTCCGCTGCGGCACCGGACACTCGCCGGCGCCGGGCAGCTGGCCGGGTGGGCCGCCCGGATCGCGGTGCTGTGGCTGTTCGCGCTGATCGCCCTGGCCCTGGCCGCCCGTCACACCTTCGCCGTCGACGTCCACAGCGGCACGCTCAGCGATCTCACCGGCCTGTTCGGCGTGACGCCGACGCTCGGGTTCACCACGAACGTGCCGCTGACGGTGCTGTTCGGTCTGCTGTGGCTGGCCGGTGTGCTGCTGCTGGCGCTGCTGGTGTCGCGGGCGCCGCCGCTGCCCGGCGGGCCGGCGCGGTTCCAGGAAGCGGCGCGCCCCGCCGGGTCCGCCGCCGTCGCGCTGCTGCTCGCGTACGTCGTGCTGGGTGCGGTGGCCGCCTTGGTGACGGCAGCCACGCGCGGGCACGCCGCGCAGACCTTCGCGGTGCTTGTGCTCGGTCTTCCGAACCTGGCCTGGCTCGCGCTGACCCTCGGTCTGGGTGCCACCTGGCACGGCCGGGTGGACGGCCCGTTCGGGCTGCCCCTGCCGCACGTCCTGGACGAGGTGCTGCGCACCCCCGACGTCTCCACGCTGAACCTGCGCACGCTCGCCGAGCACGACGGCAGGGCGTGGTGGCTGCTGGTCGCGGCCGTCGTGCTGGTGCCGGCCGCCGCGTTCGTGACGGCGGTGCGGTCACCGTTCGGCACCCCGCTGCGGCACGCGCTGTCCTTCGCCGTGGCGCTCGCCGCCGCGGTGTTGATGATCGGTCTCGTCGGCCGGATCTCGGCGCACTACGGCCTGTCGGTGCTGGGCATCGGCGATCTGGGCGGCGGGCTGTCCGGAGAACTGCTGCTGCGGCCCGAACTGGGGCCGGCGGTGGGCATCGCGGCGCTGTGGGGGCTGGCCGCCGGCTTCCTCGGCGCACTGCTGGCGCAACCGGTACGACGACGAACCGAAACCGCACGCAAGCCCGGCAGGCACGCGCGGTGACAGGGATCGGCGGGCGGCAGTGCCACGCGAACGCGAAGACCCGGACCAGCCGGGAGACAGCACCGCACGCGAGCGGGGGAACCACCCGGACCAGCACAGCGAGAGCACCGCGCGCGGACACGGTGGCCCGAACCGACCGCGCGACAGCACCACACGCGCACACGCTCAAACAGATTGCCCGGGCGGCGGGGCCGCACGCTCGCATGGTGTCCCCGGACCGGGCGGGCGCGGGGCGGCGGACGGTTTGGGGGGCTCATGTGGCGTCGTCGGGGGCCGCCGGACCGGGCGGGTCGTGGCCGGCCGGCGGGTGGTCCGGGTCGTCGCGGTCGGTGGCGTAGGTGCTCAGCCGCCTGCCGTCGCCGTACAGCCACTTGCCCTGGCCGGCGTCGTACAGCCACATCGACTCCCCGTCGATCACCACGCCGATCCGCAGGCCGCGGGTGCGCTCACGGAACGTCTCGCCGTCCAGGACACCGCCCGCGAGATCCGCGACGGCCGCCCGGTAGTCGGCGAGGGCCCGTTCGGCGCGGGCGAGCAGCGGGCGCGGGTCGGCCGTGTCGCCGGGCGGGCCGCCCTCGTCCGGCGGATCCTTCGGCAGGGCGAGGAGATGGCGGCCGTCGACCCAGGCGATCCAGTCGTTGGCGCACCGGATGTGCGCCCAGTCGCCGCGCCGTTCGACGAGCTGTACCGGCAGCAGCGGGTCGAGGAGCACCGTGGGCCGGGTGGGGTCGGGCGTCTCCCAGGCGGGGAGCCCGGAGCGGGGGACGACATGCGTCGGCCTGAAGCCGGAGCCGGTCATCGCGCACCGCCCGCGTCCCTGCCACGGCGGGCCCGTGCCACTGCCCGGTCACGGAACCGGGGACCCGCCCACCGCCCGCCCGGCCGCGGTACGCGCGCACACCTCGGCACGGGGCCCGGGTCGGTCTCCGGGACCGGTCCGGGCGCCGAAGGGGCGACCAGCCGCTCCGCCATGCCCCGAATTCTACCGATGCACCTGTATGCGCGTATATACGCGCCCGCTCGGTCGGGGCGGACGGGCCGGCTGCGCAGCTCGCGTCAGGCGACGGGCAGGACGAGCCCCGGCACGGTGCGCTGCATCCGCAGGGCGTCGACGGACTCGGCGAGCAGTTCGTACTCCGTGGTGTCGTCGCTCGCGGCGATCCGCACCAGCCGCCCGCCCGCCAACTCGTCGGCCACCAGCGCCTGTCGGACGTCGTCGGCACACCAGGCGCGGAGCAGCCCGGGCACGTCGGGCACGCTGTCCGCCACCGGGACGAGCGCGCCGGGCGGCACGTTGGGGTTCTCGGGGCTCGGGTCGAGGCGTTCGGCGATCCAGGAGGCCCGGTCGCGCAGCCACCACAGGGCGAGGGCCAGAGTGGGCGCACGGTAGGTGCCCAGGGGTACGCCGATGCGCTGTCCGTCGCACATCCCGTACGCCGTGACATGGCACAGGAATTCGTCGTGCACGCTCACTCCCCCGTCGCCTCGCTGGTCGTGCCGGCCGGTCCTCGCCTTCCGTGCGGCCCGAATGCGGTGAAGTGCCCCTGACCTTCGAGTATCTTCACTACTGAAACACTGTCACCATGGCTTTCCGGCCACTCTCCTGCCGTATTCGCGCTCTCGCCTGGCCGGAATACGCTCCCTGACGCGGTGCCCTCGTCATGACCCGAGAGGTAATCGACCCGGCCCGCGGCGGCGGGCAGGGTGGTCCCACCGGGTCGGCACTCCGTGATCCGGCTCCTGACCAGCAGGGACGACCTCGATGGAGGCTGATTCGCCATGTCCGTGAACACCGAACGTCACCGCGCCGCCGCCGCTCGCTACTTCGAGGCGTGGAACGCCACCGATCCCGAGGCCCGCGCGAAGGCGGTCGCGGCGGCCTGGGCCGTGCAGGGCGGCTACACCGATCCGCTCGCCGACGTCCGGGGGCACGAGGGGATCGCGGCCGTGATCGCGGCGGCGCAGGAGCGGTTCCCCGGCTTCGTCTTCCGCCCGCTGGGCGCCGTGGACGGACACCACGACACGGCGCGTTTCTCCTGGGAGCTGGTGAACGAGGCGGACGGCTCGGCCCCGGTGGCCGGCTCCGACGTGGTCACCCTGGACGAGGAGGGGCGGATCATCCGGGTCCTGGGTTTCCTGGACCGGGTGCCCGCCGGGGCCTGACGGGCCGGCCCGCGGGACGCACCCCCGTACGACGGCTCCACTCGTCGGCTCCACTCGACGGCTCCAGGCGACGGCTCCACGCGACGGTGGAGTCGGGAACCGGCGCTCGTCCGGCCGGGACGGATGAGCGCCGGGGACGCGGGTCAGGGCACTGTCCGCCGCCGGCGGCGGGCCGGCGGACGTACCGCCCGCGGCGGGGGCGGCGGCCGCATGTGCCGGAGCCCCGTCGGCCCGGCCGGCGCCGCACGGGGGTGGGCGCCGGCCGCACAGGGACCCTACGCGGTGACGAGCGCGTCGATCCGGGCCAGTTCCTCCGCGTCGAAGTCCAGGTTGCCGATGGTCGCGACGCTGTCCTCGATCTGCCGCGGGCTGCTCGCGCCGACGAGGGCCGAGGTCACCCGGCCGCCGCGCAGCACCCAGGCGAGGGCGAGCTGGGCGAGAGTCTGGCCGCGGCCCTTGGCGATCTCGTCCAGGGCACGCAGCTTGCCGACCAGTTCCTCGGTCACCGATTCGGCCGTCAGGAAGGGGCTGTCGCCGGCCGCCCGTGAGCCCTCGGGGATGCCGTCGAGGTAACGGGCGGTGAGCAGGCCCTGCTCCAGCGGCGAGTAGACGATCGAGCCGACCTCCAGCTCGTCCAGGGCGTCCAGCAGTCCCTCGTCCTCGGGACGGCGGTCGAGCATCGAGTACCGCGGCTGGTGGATGAGCAGCGGGGTGCCCAGCTCGCCCAGGATCCGGGCGGCCTCGCGGGTCTGCTCGGCCGAGTAGTTGGAGACGCCGACGTACAGGGCCTTGCCCTGCTGGACCGCCGAGTGCAGCGCGCCCAGCGTCTCCTCCAGCGGAGTCTCCGGGTCGAAGCGGTGCGAGTAGAAGATGTCGACGTACTCCAGGCCCATCCGCGCAAGGCTCTGGTCGAGCGAGGAGAGCAGGTATTTGCGCGAGCCCCACTCGCCGTACGGGCCGGGCCACATCAGATAGCCGGCCTTGGTGGAGATGACGAGTTCGTCGCGGTACGGCCGGAAATCCGCCGCCAGCGCCTCCCCGAGGGCCGACTCGGCGGCGCCGGCCGGCGGACCGTAGTTGTTCGCCAGGTCGAAGTGGGTGACGCCGAGGTCGAAGGCGCGGCGCAGGATGGCACGCTGGGTCTGCGCCGGACGGTCGGGGCCGAAGTTGTGCCACAGGCCGAGGGACAGGGCGGGGAGCTTCAGGCCGCTGCGTCCGGCGCGCCGGTGGGGCATGTCGGCGTAGCGGTCGGGATGTGCGGTGTACAACGCGACTCCAGAGGGGGTTGGCACACGGTCGCTCCCACTCTTGCCCGGCCCGCGGGCAGCGGTCCAACAGGCGAATCCGATGGAATTCAGCGACTAGGCTTCTCAGTCATGGAACTGCGTCATCTCCGGCACTTCGTCGCGGTCGCCGAGGACCAGCACTTCACCCGCGCCGCGGAGCGGCTGATGGTCTCCCAGTCGGGTCTTTCGGCGTCGGTACGGGCGCTGGAGCGGGAACTGCGGGCGCCGCTGTTCGTGCGCACCACCCGAAGGGTGACGCTGACCGAGGCGGGGCGCGCGCTGCTGGCCGAGGCGGAACGGATCCTGGCCCAGGTCAAGGCCGCGCACGAGGCGGTCGCCGCCGTACAGGGCGTGCTGCGCGGGACGCTGGCGCTGGGCACCGAGCAGTGCATCGCCGGGGTGCATGTGGCAGGTCTGCTGGCCGCGTTCCGGCGGCGCCACCCGGACGTGGAGATCCTGCTGCGGCAGGCGGGCTCCGGCGCGCTGGCCGAGGAGGTCGCGGCCGGCCGGCTCGACCTGGCCTTCGCCTACCGCACCCAGGACGACACGGACCAGTTGCGCTCGGTGGCGCTCACCAGCGAGCCGATGACCGTACTGTGCCATCCCGGGCACCGGCTGGCCACGACCGGTGCGGTGCTGGTCCCGGCCGACGTCGGCGGCGAGGTCTTCGTCGACTTCCACCCGGACTGGGGGCCGCGTCGCACCACCGACCAGGTGTTCGCCGCGGCCGGAGTGCGTCGTACGGTGTCGCTGGAGGTCAACGACGTGCACAGCCTCCTCGACCTGGTCGACGAGAACCTGGGGATCGCCGCCGTGCCCCGCCACTTCCGGCACAAGCGTCCCGCGCTCACGGCGCTGCCGCTGAAGGGCACCGGCGAGGCGGAGTACGAGACGGTCGCGCTGCTGCCGACGGAGCGGGCCACCAGTCCCGCGGCCCGGGCGCTGATGACCCTGCTGGAGGCGGGGCACCCGGCGGCGCGCGAGGGCGCGGCCCGCCCCTGCTGACCGTGCCGCCCTCCGCGGCGGCCTCCCCGTCCGTCCCGTACCACCACCACGGCCGGCACCGCGGACGATGACGGAACACACCCGCCGCACCGCACTGTTCGGCACGGGCGGCGGGTCCGCTCACCCAGGCGACGGACCGTCCGCCGAGGCGGGCCGCCGGGGCGCCGCGGAAGCCGGATTCCGGACGCAGGACTGCCGGCGATGCGCGATGGTGGACGTATGCATGCCAGGGACATCCTCATCGACGGCTACGGCCGCATCCAGGAAGAAGTCCACGCCGTCCTCGACGGCCTCGGACCGGACGGGCTGAACGCCCGCCCGGCCCCCGACGCCAACTCGGTCGCCTGGCTGGTCTGGCACCTCACCCGGGTCCAGGACGACCATGTCGCCGACGCCTTCGACCTCGACCAGGTGTGGCAGGACCAGGGCTGGGAGAAGCGTTTCGGCCTGGGCCTGCCGCGCCATGACACGGGCTACGGCCACAGCGCGGCGAAGGCCGCCAAGGTGCGCGTCGACGCGGCCGATCTGCTGACCGGGTACTACGACGCCGTGCACGAGCAGACCCTGGGGGTGCTGCGCGGGCTGCCCGCGGGGGACCTCGAACGGATCGTGGACGAGCGCTGGGACCCGCCGGTCACCCTGGGCGTCCGGCTGGTCAGCGTCCTGTCCGACGACCTCCAGCACGTCGGGCAGGCCGCCTATGTGCGGGGACTGCTGCGCGGCACCGCGGCGTGACCCGGCGGGACGACGCCTCCATGAGCGCCCTGCGGTGCGGGCGCGGGGTGTCCGTGCCGGCGTAGGCGACGCTCATGCCGGCGGGCTGGGCCGTGCGGCGGGCTGGAGCAGGTCCCAGCGGTTGCCGTACCGGTCCTGGAAGACGGCGACGGTGCCGTAGGGCTCGGTGCGCGGCTCCTCCAGGAAGGTCACGCCGCCGGCGCGCATCCGGGCGTGGTCGCGGGCGAAGTCGTCGGTGTGCAGGAAGAAGCCGACCCGGCCGCCGGTCTGGTCCCCGATCCGGGCGCGCTGCTGTGCGTCCTTCGCCCGGGCCAGCAGCAGGCCGGTGCCGTGCTGCTCCGGGCCCGGCGCGACGACGACCCAGCGCGAGCCGTCGGGCCGTGGGGTGTCCTCGACGAGCCGGAAGCCGAGGGCCCCGGTGTAGAAGCCGATCGCCTCGTCGTAGTCGTCGACGACGAGGGTGACCAGGGCGATATGTCTCATCGGGGCCTCTCGGTGGGGTGGAAGGCCGCCGAGGTTATACGTAAAACTGGAGGGGCGCCAGTCGTTCCCGGCCGCTCCGGCAGGGAGACCGGGCCGGGGCCGGGTCAGCGGCACCGGGCCGGGGCGGTTCAGCGGCCCTCCTCGCCCTGGGCGACCTCCACCCGGTGATGGAAGTCGATCATTCCGGTCCCCGCGGCGACGCAGGAGACGGCGGCGCAGCCGGCCAGCAGGACGGCGATCAAGGGGACGGCCCGGCGCGCGGCGTGCGGCGCGGACAGGAGGGCCTGGACGCGCCGCGGCACGGGCCCGGTCGTCGCGGCGGGCGCGAAGTCCGGGCGGGCGGAGCGGACGTCCTGGCCGGCGAGGGCGGCCCGGGCGATGGCGCGGGCGGTCAGCCGCCGGTCGCCGACGGCGCCGGCCGCGGCCTCGTCGGCGGCCCGTTCGGCCGCGAGCCGGATGCTCTCGCGGACCGGGCGCAGCGCGGGGTGGCAGTGCGCGGCGAGTTCGGCGGCGGCCAGGAAGAAGTGGTGGCCGGCCGCGTTGTGCGCCCGTTCGTGGGCGAACAGCGCCTCGCGTTCGGCGGCGTCCAGGCTGCGCAGCATGGCGGTCGTGACGACGATCCGGTGCGGCCTGCCGGGCAGCGCGTAGGCGTCCGGCCGCGGGGAGTCGACCACGCACAGGTCACCCGCGGCGGGCCCGTGCGCGGCCTCGGTGCGGGCGGTCCGGAAGGCGCGCGACTGGCGCAGCACCGAGCGCGCCAGCGTCCACGCGCACACGGCGAGCACACCGACCGAGGTCGCGGCGAGCGGCAAGACGAGGAGGTCGGAGGCGGTGCGCAGGGGGTGGACCAGCTCGCCGAGCGCGGCGAAGAGGGGCAGTTTGAGCAGTCCGGTCAGGACGAACGCGCCGAGGGCGGTGAGGGAACAGCCCGCGAGGACGACCGTCGGGACCGTGATCACCCAGAGCGCCACGGCGGGCGCGAGCCGGTCGAGGGCACGGCGGGCCAGCGCCGGCACGGCGAACGGCAGCAGCAACGGAAGCAGCAGCGCCTCGGTCATCGCTCACCGGGTTCGAGCAGGTCGCGCAGGACGCGCTCGTCGTCGGGGCTGAGCTGGGCGACGAAGCGGGCCAGCACCGTCTCCCGGTCGCTGTCGCGGTCGAGTTCGGTGTGCATACGGCGGGCGGTCAGGCCCTGCGCGTCCTGGACCGGGACGTACGCGTAGCCGCGGCCCTGGCGGTGCCGGTCCACGACGCCCTTCTCGTGCAGCCGGGACAGGATCGTCGTCACGGTGGTGCGGGCCAGGTCCGTGCCGAGGCTCCGCTGCACCTGGCCGGGCGTCTGCGGTCCGTCGGCGGCCCACAGGGCGGCCATGACGCTCGCTTCGAGCTCACCGGCCGGCCGGCGTTCGTCCTTCGAGTCGCCCATGGGAACGCCCCTCACCTCCGTCTTCGCCCACCGTCCAGCAGAACGTCTACACGATTGTAGTAAGCGGGCTTCCATGGTACGGCCGTGCCCGCGCGCCCATGACGACAGGCTCCGCGGCCGGGACGACGCAGCGCCCGGCCGGTCGGCCGGCCGCGCGGACCGCGTCCAGCCGCGCCAGTTCCCCCTCGGCCGGCCGCAGCGCGCCCGCGGCGACGTTCTCGACGAGATGGCCCGCGTCGCCGGTGCCGGGGACGGCGAGCACGTGCGGGCCCCGGCGCAGCGTCCAGGCGATGCGCACCTGTGCCGGGCTCACGCCGTGCGCCCGGGCGACGGCGCGCACCTCCTCGTGATGCGTCCCCACGGCACCACGCTCGCCGCCCGCTCCGGCCAGGCTGTGGAAGGGGACGAACGCGATGCCTCTCACCGCCGGCCCGCAGCAGCTTGTCGGCGGCCGGGCCGGGCCGGTCGGTGCGGAGGGCATCGGTGAGGTTTGGCACATGCCCCCGAGGCGGGCGGAGCGCTCGCCTCGGGGGCCGGTGTCAGCAGTAGAGGTTGGCGCCGGGAGTGACGCCGAGGATCTGGGTGAAGCGCTGGTAGGCGTCGACGCGGCTCTGGACCTGGGCGGGGTTGCGGCCGTCGCATTCGAGGGAGCCGTTGATGGAGCGGATGGTCTGGCCGAAGCCGGCGCCGCCGACCATGGCGTTGTGCGGCGTCATGGTGCCGGGGCCCGACTGGGTGTTCCAGTACCACAGGCCGGTCTTCCAGGCGACGGAGGCGTTGTTCTCGACCTGCCAGGGGTTGTTCAGCAGGTCGATGCCGAGGGCGTCGCCCGCGGCCTTGTAGTTGAAGTTCCAGCTGAGCTGGATGGGGCCGCGGCCGTAGTAGGCGGCCTGGCCTGCGGGGCAGCCGTAGGGCTGGTTCCCGTCACAGTAGTGGGGGTAGTTGGCGGTGTTCTGCTCGACGATGTGGACGAGGCCGCCGGTCTCGTGGTTGACGTTGGCGAGGAAGGCCGCGGCCTCCTGCTTCCTGACGGTGTCGCTGCCGGTGTTCGCGAAGCCGGGGTAGGCGCCGAGCGCGGCGGTCAGCCCGCTGTAGGTGTAGAACGGGTTCCGGCTCGGGAACATCTGGTTGAACTGCGCCTCGCTGACCACGAATCCGGCGGCGGAGGCGGTGGGGGCCGACTGGAACACCAGCGCGGCGCCTCCGAGGGCGAGTGAGGCCAGCCATGCGGCGATACGGCGCCTGAACATGCGTCAACTCCTCTGCGGGAGCACGGCCGTACCGGGTGGGGCACGGCCGTGGTGGGGGGTTGGGGCACACTCAACCGCGTTGGTCTGTACCAGTCAAGGGTGTAGACCAATAAAGCGCGACCGGGCACCCGTCCGCTCCGCCTCCGCCGGCCGGTCGGCAGCCGGTCTTCCTGAAGTGCCGCCGGGCGTCGGGACCGTCATCTCCTACACGAACGGCAGACCCCCCGGATCGACGCCTCGCTCCCCCGGACCGGGAGAATCGCCGCATGACCATCGCAGCGCACCCGCTCGTCGCCCGCGCCCGCCGTATCGCGGACGAGTTGCTCATCCCCGCGGCGGAACGCGTCGACCAGGAGGGCGTGCCCGCGGGTCACATCGAGGCGATCAAGGAGTCGGGCCTGCTCGGGGTGGGCGCGCCGGTGGCGTACGGCGGCTCGGCGGCACCCGCGGCCGTCGTCCGGCGGACCGCGGAGATCCTGGCCGGGGCGTGCTGCTCGACGTGGTTCGTGCAGACCCAGCACCACACGCCGGTGCTCACCCTGGCGAAGAGCGAACATCCGGTGCGTGAGCGGCTGTTGGGCCCGCTCTCCCGCGGTGAGCTGCTGTCCGGGGTGGCCTACGCCCATCTGCGGGCCCATCCGCGCACCCCGGTACGGGTGACACGGGAGCGGGGCGGCTGGCGGTTCACGGGCACGGTCCCCTGGTACACCGGGTGGGGGCTCAACGACGTCATGCTGCTGGCCGGGGTGACCGACGCCGACGAGGCGCTGTTCGCCTTCGCCGAGGCGCGGGAGCAGGCGGGGCTGCGGGCCTCACCGCCGATGCGTCTTGCGGCGCTCACCGCGTCCCGCACGGTGTCGCTGGAGCTGACGGGTCTGTGGCTGCCGGAGGAGTCGGTGGCGCTGCGGATGCCGTACCCGCGGTGGGCGGCGACCGACCGGCCGAAGACGCTGAACACCAGTCCGGCGGTGTTCGGCCTCGCTCAGGCGGCGCTCGCCCTGCTGGACGAACCCACCGCGGGGCCGCTGCGGGCCCGGCTCTCCGAGGTCCGCGGCCGGGCCTACGCCCTCGCTGACCGGCCCGTCGCGCACGGGGAGCCGAGGGAGCGGCTGGCGGTGCGCGCCGAGGCGTACGAGGTGCTGCGCACGGCCACCACCGCGGCGGTCGTCGCCGGCGGCGGCCGTGCGATGTCGCTCGCCTCACCCGCCCAACGACTCGCCCGCGAGGCCCTGTTCCTCCTGGTCCAGGGCCAGACGGCGGAATCCCGCCGAGCCCACCTGGACACCCTCACCACGACAACACCCTGACCCCGACCGCACGCCCCCGCGTCCCGACGTTCCTGTGGTCGCGCGCCCGGCGCGGCCCACCCAGGGGCGCGGGGAACCGCGCGCCCGGTCACCCGACCCACCCGCACCAATCCCCCACCGCACGGGCACGGCTCCCTTCTGTGAACGTTGCCGGTCTGTCTCAGTAGGGTGGCTTCGCATGACCGACACCGAGATCGAGATCACCGCAGACCTGGTCCGCGACCTGCTGCGGGAGCAACATCCAGACCTTGCGGGGCTGGCCATCCGCGAAGTGGCGGGCGGCTGGGGCAACCAGATGTGGCGTCTCGGGGACGAGTTGGCCGTGCGCATGCAGCGCATGGACCCCACGCCGGAGCTCCAGCTCAAGGAGCGGCGATGGCTCCCCGTGCTGGCTCCGCGCCTTCCGCTCCCGGTGCCGACGCCGGTGCGGTTCGGCGAACCGTCCGAGCGCTTCCCCAAGCACTGGACCGTGATGACGTGGGTTCCCGGCGAGCCGCTGGACCACGGCTCGATCAGCCGCGGCGCCCACGCGGCCGACACGCTGGCGGGCTTCCTCCGGGCACTCCATGGGGAGGCGCCCGCCGAGGCGCCGAGCGCTACGGACCGCGGTGGCCATCCCAAGAACTGCACGGAGGGCTTCGAGGCCCTTTTCCAGGCCGTTGTCCCCGACGACATCGCTGAAGATGTCCGGGCCGTCTGGGACGATGCCGTTGCGGCCCACGCGTGGGAGGGCCCGCGGGTGTGGGTGCATGGCGACCTCCATCCCGCGAACGTCGTCGTCTCGGACGGAACGCTGTCCGGCGTCGTCGACTTCGGTGCCATGTTCGCCGGCGATCCGGCGTGGGACCTCGCCGCCGCATGGGTGCTGCTGCCCGCGGGCACGGCATCTCGGTTCTTCGACATGTACGAGCGCGCAGACGAGGCGGCGGTCCGGCGTGCCCGCGGGCTGGCCGCCATGAAGAGCCTCTTCCTGATGCTCATGGGACAGAACGGAGTTCGGGGCCTTCCCGGCGGCAAGCCGCACTGGGGACCTCCAGGCCGGGCGGCACTCGATCGTGTTCTGACGGGCGTTTGACACACGCCGGAGCGGACAGCGAACGCGTCGACCGGCTCCACCACGGCCCCGTCCACGTCCAGCAGCACATACGGTCGGTCAACGGGACAATGACGCGGGAAACGGCACACCCCGACGGCGCCCCTCGTCGCCGCGCTGGCGCAGCCACCCAGCGGTGCGGGCTCAGCTCGCGAAGGGGGCCTGGAGCGGCGGGTCCGCGGGCTGGTGCGCCGGGTGGCGCCACAGGCCGCGGGCGGCCACGCGGGGAAGGACGCCCTCGCCGAACCAGTACGCCTCCTCCAGGTGCGGATAGCCGGACAGCACGAACTCGTCGATGCCGAGCGCGTGGTACTCCTCGATCCGGTCGGCGACCTCCTCGTGGCTGCCGACCAGAGCCGTGCCCGCCCCGCCCCGCACCAGCCCGATCCCGGCCCACAGGTTGGGGTGGATCTCCAGTCCGCCGCGGTCGCCGCCGTGCAGCGCGAGCATGCGCCGCTGGCCTTCGGACTCGCTGCGGGCGAGACCGGCCTGCACGGACCGCACGGTCTGTGGATCGAAGCCGGCGAGCAGCCGGTCCGCCTCGGCCCAGGCCAGCGCGGAGGTGTCCCGGGTGATCACATGCAGCCGGATACCGAAGCGGAGCGTGCGGCCCTCGGCGGCCGCAAGACCCCGGATCCAGTCGATCTTCTCGGCGACCTGACCGGGCGGCTCGCCCCACGTCAGATACACGTCGGCGTGCCGGGCCGCGACCTCGCCGGCAACCGGCGAGGACCCGCCGAAGTACACCTCGGGCACGGGGTCGGGCAGCCGGGCCAGCCGGGCGTCCTCGACCCGCAGGTGCTCACCGTGCAGGTCGACGGTTCTGCCCTGCCACAACTCCCGGACGATCCGCAGGAATTCGTCGGTACGGCGGTAGCGTGCGTCCTTGTCGAGGAAGTCGCCGTACGCCCGCTGCTCATGGCTCTCGCCGCCGGTGACGACGTTCAGCAGCAGCCGTCCGCCGGACTGCCGCTGGAAGGTGGACGCCATCTGCGCGGCGAGCGTCGGCGAGACGAACCCCGGCCGGAAGGCCACCAGGAACTTCAGCCGCTCGGTGTGCCGGCTGACCATCGCGGTGGTCAGCCATGCGTCCTCGCACCAGGCGCCGGTCGGGGTGAGCGCGCCGACGAAACCGAGGTCCTCGGCGGCGCGGGCGATCTGGCTCAGATAGGCGACCGTCGGCGGCCGGTCCCGGCCGGAGGCGGTGGCCGGGGTGCCGTGGCCGCCGCCGACGACATGCCGGCTGTCGCCGTTGGTGGGCAGGAACCAGTGGAAGGTGAGGGGCACTTGGGGGTCTCCGATCGCGAGGGGCCGTCAGAGCAGGCCGTGCCGGGGGACGTACGCCGCGTGCGGTCGGTCGTCCTCGGCGCGGGCCGGCACCGGGATCCAGTCGGCGAACAGCGCGCCGGTGCGGTGGTGCCCCACGCCGTCGGGGACGTACGAGCCGTCCGGCCCGGGCCGCAGCCGGGTGCGGATGTGCTGGACGTGCCGGGTGCCCGCCTCGGGCTGGGCGTTGCCGAAGCGGCGCCCGGCGAGCAGTTCGGCGAGGAAGAACTTCCGTCGGTCCGCGCTTCCCTGACGGTGTATCACCTGTAGGTACGCGAAGTGGCTATCCTCGGCCGGCGACGCGGCGACCGCGGCGGCCTCCGTGTCGTCGGCGATCACCTGGGCGGTCACCGTGCTCAGCTCGCGGCGGCCAGCAGCGGGGTGGGGCCGAGGGCGGCCGAGAACCGGTCGACCGCCTGTCCCAGGGCCTCGGCGGCGGCCGGTGCGACGGTCAGTGAGCCGTCCTCGTGCACGGTGATGTCCTTGTCGAGGGTGAACCAGCCCTGGACTATATGGTCGGCGCCCATGGAGGTCAGGACGGGGCGGAGCGCGTAGTCGATGGCCAGGACATGGGCGGTGGTGCCGCCGGTGGCGAGCGGCAGCACGGTCTTGCCGGCCAGCGCGTACTGCGGCAGCAGGTCCAGGAACGCCTTGAGGACGCCGGAGTACGCCGCCTTGTAGACGGGCGTGCCGACGACGACCCCGTCGACGCGGGCGAACAGCCCGGTGGCCGCGGCCAGGGCCGGGTGGCGCAGATCGGCGCCGAGCAGGGCCTCGGCGGGGAGGGTGCGGACGTCGAGCGGGATCACCTCGTGGCCGTGGGCGATCAGCCGCTGGTCGAGGTGGCGCAGCAGACGGCCGGTGCGGGAGGAGGCGGACGGGCTGCCGGAGACGGACAGAACGGTGGCCATGGGGTCCCTCTTTCTGGGGCCGGGCGCCCGCGCGGGACGGGCCTGCCGGGCGGGCGCGGTCAGGAGTACCAGGTGGTTTCCGGCAGTTCGCCGTCCGGGACCCGGCGGCCGGCCTTGCGCAGGGGTGTCGGGACGCCGGTCCGGCGGGCGGGAGACACGGGAGTTCAGGCGTGCGGTGCGGGCACGGCGCGGCGCCGCCGGCTAGGCCGGTGCGGTGCGGGAGACGTGCGGCGGATCGGTACGGGGATCAGGCCGCGGCGCGACAGGAGGCGCTGGAGACGCGCGCGAGGTCGACATGGCGTCGCCGCGTGAGGTCCAGTCGCATCTGCATGCCGTCGATCGTGACAGCCGCCCGCGAGGGCAGTCAAGGAATACCCGACCGGTCTCGCATCGCGGACCAGGGCTTCCGCACTGCGGGCTCGTCCCCTGCGTTCCGGCGCGTATCTGACGCCCAGTCGTACGGACCGCAGGGGACCGGCCACTACACATAAAGGAAAAATAAGAGCAGAATACAGATAAGCGGCTCTTACCGCATACCGCACAGGAAGCGGTCCAGCCTGCAAGTCAAGAAGGAGACGAGTCATGGCCGATGTCTCGCGCACCAGAGGTGACATGACGGGTCACCCTGATGTCTCCGAAATGCGGGAACGCTACGCCCGCATGCTCGGCGGTCGCGATGTGGCACTCGTGGACGGACCGGTGTTCCTGCTCGGTCTGTACTGCGCGGCGTCCCCGTGGATCCTGCACTACACGACCAGCCAGCCCGCGCTCATGGTGCACAACCTGATCATGGGCATCGCGATAGGGCTGCTGGCCCTGGGGTTCACCAGGGCACCGGAGCGGATGTACGGGCTCAGCTGGGCCATGTGCGCCCTGGGTGTCTGGATGATCATCGCGCCGTGGATCGTCGGCACCAGCCCCGACGCCGGCGTCATCGCCAGCAACGTCGTCATCGGCGCGCTGGCCCTGGTCCTCGGGCTGATCTGCGCCGGTACGGCGGCCAGGAGCAAACCCAAGCTGTAGCGGCACCGAAGCTCTCTTCCGAAGGGAGGACGCGGTGCCGGTCCGGGGCGGCCGGACCGGCACCGCCGGGCTGTTCACCGGCCCGGCACCGGCGGGCCCCCGCGGCAGCGGACTGCCGGTCCCGATCAGGGACTTGAGGTGGGACAGCACCACGGGCCGGCCGGCGGACACATCGCTCGGCTCACCCGCCCCGGTCCGGGGCGGCGGACACGGTCCGGACGGTGATTGACACCCCCGGCGGCGGACCCTAGCTTGACCGAATTAGTAAGGTTTCCTAACTTTGCGAGGCTGGAGACGCTGTGTCCCCTCTCCCCGCCCTCCCCGCTCTCCCCGCCCTCCCCGCCGCCCGGCACCGTCTCGCCGCCTCCGCCGTGGCCCTCGGCCTGCTCTGCCCGCTCGCCTCCGGTGCCTGGGCCGGGCCCCACGATGCGACGGCGGCGGCGCGGCACCGCCCGCCGGTGACCCGCCTCCCGGCGGCGGCGGGCACGGACACCCCGCTGTCCGGCTATGCGATCCAGTCGGCCGCGAAGGTGTCCGACTCCCCGGCGGCCGTGTCCTCCCCCGGCTATCACACGGCCGGCTGGTACCCCGCGGGCCCCCGCTCGACCGTGCTCGCCGCGCTGCTCGCCGCCGGCGTGTACGCCGACCCGTTCTTCTCCACCAACCAGCGGAAGATCCCCGCGGCGGACTTCCGCGTCCCGTGGTGGTACCGCACGGACTTCACGGTCACCGACACCTCCCGGCGCACCTACCTCGACTTCAGCGGCGTGATCTCGGCGGCCGACGTCTATGTGAACGGGCACCGGGTCGCCGCGGCGAAGGATGTCGCCGGCGCCTACACCCGCCATGAGCTGGACATCACCGCACTGGTGCGCACCGGCACCAACACGGTCGCCTTCCGCGTCCTGCCCAACGATCCGACCCGGCAGCTCACCATGGGCTGGCTGGACTGGCTGCAGCCGCCGCCGGACGCCAACATGGGCATCGTGCGCGACGTCCGGCTGCGCCGCGGCGGCCCGGTCGCGCTGCGCGACGCCCATGTGCTGACCCGGCTGGACGTGCCCTCGCTGGCCACCGCCGACCTCACCGTCGAGGCGCGGGTCCGCAACGACTCCGACGCGCCCGTCACCGCCGAGATCACCGGCAGCGTCGCGGGGATCACCCTGCGCAAGACCGTACAGCTCGCCCCGCACGAGACGACGACCCTCGCCCTCACCCCCGCGGACGTCCCCGGTCTGCACCTGGCCTCGCCCCGGGTGTGGTGGCCGGCCGGCCTCGGCGGTCAGCCCCTGTACGACCTCGATCTGACCGCGTCCGTCCTGGGCACCGTCTCGGACACCGCGCACGAGAGGTTCGGGATCCGTGACGTCCGCGCGCCCCTGAACGCCGACGGCGCCCGCGCGTACCGGATCAACGGGCGCGGGCTGCTCATCAAGGGCGGCGGCTGGTCGCCGGACGAGTTCCTGCGCTGGGACCGCACCTACGCCGAGGACCGCCTGAAGTACGCCCTCGACCTGGGACTGAACACCATCCGCCTGGAAGGCCACATCGAGCCCGACGAGTTCTTCGACCTCGCCGACCGGCACGGTCTGCTCACCCTGCCCGGCTGGGAGTGCTGCGACAAGTGGGAGGGGCAGGTCAACGGCGGCGAGCTGGGCGAGCGGTGGAACGCCGCCGACTACCCGGTCGCCAGGGCGTCGATGGCCGCCGAGGCCGCCCGGCTGCGCAACCACCCGAGCGTGCTCTCCTTCCTCATCGGCAGCGACTTCCCGCCCGACGCCACGATCGAGCGGATCTACCTGGACGCCCTCACGGCCGCCGACTGGCCGACCCCGGTGGTGCCCGCCGCCTCCGACAAGTCCTCCCCGTTGCTCGGCCGTTCGGGTATGAAGATGACCGGGCCCTACGACTGGGTGCCGCCGGCGTACTGGTACGCCAAGCGCGAGGGCGGGGCCACCGGCTTCAACTCCGAGACCAGCGCGGGCCCGGACATCCCCACCCTCGACACCCTGCGCCGGATGCTGACCCCCGCCGAACTGGACACCCTCTGGAAGGACCCCCGAGCCCGGCAGTACCACCGCTCCCCCTCGGCGACATTCGGCACGCTCGGCATCCACAACGCCGCACTCGCCGGCCGCTACGGTGCCCCGAGGGACCTCGCCGACTACGTGCGCAAGGCCCAGCTCCTGCAGTACGAGAACGTACGGGCCCAGTTCGAGGCGTACGGGCGGGCCGCCACGGACGCCTCGAAGCCCGCCACCGGGCTGGTCTACTGGATGCTCAACAGCGGCTGGACGTCCCTGCACTGGCAACTGACGGACCGTTACCTCGACCAGGGCGGCGCCTACTTCGGGGCAAAGAAGGCGAACGAACCGCTGCATGTGCAGTACTCGTACGACGACCGCTCGGTGGTCGTCGTCAACAACCGCCGCTCGACGGCCGGTCCGCTCACCGCGCGGGCCACGCTGTTCACCACCGACGGCACCCCGAGGTACGACCGGACCGTGTCCGGGGTGCGCGTACCCGGCGGCGGGGCGCACTCCTCGGTGCTCGCCCTGCCCGCTTCGGTGGACAAGCTGACGCCGACGTATCTGGCCCGGCTGGTCCTGTCCGACGCGACGGGCCGTGAGGTGAGCCGCAATGTGTACTGGCTCTCCACCCGGCCCGACACCCTCGACTGGGCCCGCACCGACTGGTACCACACGCCGACCACGAGCCACGCCGATCTGACCGGGCTCGGCCGGATGGCCCGGGTCCCGGTGGCGGCGACGGCGGCCACGGTGTCGGCGAACGGCACGTCGACGACGACGGTGACGCTGCGCAACGAGGGGCGCGGGCGGACGCCGTCGCTGCTGACGGACGTCCATGTCGTCGATGCCGCGGGTGTACCGGTGCTGCCGGTGCGCTGGTCGGACAACCAGGTCACGCTGTGGCCGGGCGAGACGGCGACGCTGACGGCCGTCTACCGGACGGCCGATCTGCGCGGCTCGGCGCCGCGGGTGCGGGTCTCGGGCTGGAACACGCCCGCGCGGACCGTGCCCGCGCGCTGACCGCGCGGCACACCCGGCGTCGCGCGGGGGAAGTCGCGTGGGGGAAAGCCCCTGGGGGAAAGGGTGCGGGGCGCGTCCGGCGGACGAACGGATGGCCGGGTCGTGAGCGGGGCGGACTGTCCGCGGATCCAGCGGGCACATTGCACAGCAGCGGGGGAACGCGACGAAGAGGGGTGGAGATGGAGATCTCAGGCATCATCAGTGCCATCGTCATCGGTGTCATCATCGGTGTGCTGGGACGGCTGGTGGTCCCGGGCCGGCAGCGCATCGGCGTCGTGCTGACGATCGTCGTCGGCATCGTGGCCGCGCTGCTGGGCTCGGCGATCGCCGCGGCGTTCGGGGTCGCCGACACCAAGGGGCCCGACTGGATCGAGTGGTTCATCCAGATCGGCCTCGCCGCGGTCGGCGTGGCGGCACTGGACCGGACGCGGGCGCGCCGCTGAACACCGGCGCCGGTGCCCGCGTACGGCCGTGACCTGGTCCGGCCCGGCGGCCGGGGGCGCTATCCCCCGTACGCGTAGGGCGTCGTGGTGGTCAGGGCGTGGAAGCCGAGGCGTTCGAGGACACGTCGGCTCGTCGGCAGGGCGTCGACCTGGAGAAAACGGTGGCCGCGGGCCTCGGCGGCCCGGGCGCGGTGGGCGACCAGGGTGCGGTAGAGGCCGCGGCCCCGCCAGTGTTCGAGGGTGCCGCCGCCCCACAGCCCGGCGAACGACGTCCCGGGCACCGGCTCCAGCCGGGCGGCGCTCACGGGTTCGTCCCCGGCGAGGGCGACGACCATGACGAGCGAGCCGGGGTCGGCGGCGAGCCGGGTCAGCAGCCGGTGGCGCAGCCCGCCGCCGTCCGCGCCGAACACCTTCTGGTGCACCTCGGCCATGAGCTCGACGCCGGCCGCGTCGTCGGCCGGCAGGATGCGGATGCCCTCGGGCGGTGCGGCGTCGGCGGTCAGCGCCACCACTTCGGCGGTCTCCGCGACCATCAGTGTCTCCTCGGGTTCGGGCGTGAACCCGGCGGACAGGAGCCGGGATCCGAGGTCGGCGGGGAGGTCGTGGCCGTACAGCTTCCACTCGAACGGGCGGCCCAGCGCGCCGTAGTACGCGATCTGCTCGGCGATCGCCGCGTCGGCGTCCGTCCCGTCAAGGCCGGACCACAGGATGCCGTTCCAGCCGTGGGCCGGGGCGATCTGCCGGACCACGGCCGCGGTGCGCTCGATCCGGGCGCCCGGTCCGTCGGGCCGTGCGTCCCTGCGCAGGTGCTGGTCGTATCGGGCGAGTACCGCGGCATGGTCCATGCGCCCACTTCAACATCCAAGCTGCCGGCACGGCAACGGAATTGATCGCGGTCAGCGTCCGGCGTGGGCGTCCGTCCGGGGGCGGACCGCCGCCGACGCGCTGGTCGCGGTGTCGTCCTCGTACGGCGGCGCGTGCCGGGGTCGGGCCCGGCCGGATCGGCTGTGCGGCGTCGTCCGGGCAAGTGGTCGGCCGACTGCCGCGGTTCCACGGGGCCGGGGCCTGACCGGCGTGTCGGCCGTGAGGACGCCGACCGGCTCGCGCCGGGTCCGGAAGGGCCGTGGGCCATGTCCTGACCCACCAGGTCCCGCCCTGCGCGGTGGTGGCCGGGGCCTCCGCCGGTCGGCGTCCGGCGGAGGCGGCGGTCCCGGTGCGGGTCAGCGCCGTGCGCCCGGGCGGTAGCGGCGGTACAGAGCGACGCCCGAGAGCAGCAGCGCCCCGCTCGCCGCGAGCGCGGGGGCGGTCAGGTCCGTGCCCGTGTGGGCGAGGGCGACGTCGGCCGTCTGGGCGGCGGCGCGGGGCTCCGGCGCGACGGAGTGGTGCGCCCGGGGCGGGACCGTCGTGGGCGGCTCGGCGGGCGGCTGCGGGGCGGGCTTCGCCGGGTGCCCGTTCACGGACTCGTTGCCGACGGCCGGGTTGCCGACGCCGACCACGTTCACGGTGTTGCCGCTGACGTTGACCGGGACGTGGACCGGCAGCTGGACGCTGTTGCCGGACAGCAGGCCCGGCGAGTCCGAGGCCCCGCCGTGGGCGCTCGCCCCGCCCGAGGAGGCCGCCCTGTCCGGGGAGGACCCCTTGTCCGAGGATGCCGCACGGCCGGACGTGCCCGCCGCGCCCGATCGGGTCGCCCCGCCGCTCTTCGCGCCGGTGCCGCCCTCGTTGGCGCACGTGTTGCCCGCGGCCGGGTTGAGGAGCCCCGCCACGTTCACGGTGTTCCCGCACACGTTCGCCGGGACGTGCACCGGGAGCTGGATGGTGTTGCCGGAGATCACGCCGGGCGAGCCGACCGCGGCGCCGTCCGCCGCGGAGTCCGCGTGCGCCGGCATCGTCACGGCCATCGCGCCGGAGGCGGCGGCGACGGCGATCACACCGTTTCGGGTAAGCCGTTTCATCGGCTCCCTGCCTTCCTGACATGGTCACGGGCGCTCGCCCGCATCGGATTAAACGCGGGTGAGCCATCCGAGTTATGGCTTGTCGGCCTTTCACCCCATCGAGCGACAGGGTTGTCGAACCCTTCGTGAAGCCCTCGAATGGGCCGTCCGCAGCGTCCGGAGGCGAGCGTTCCGCGGGCCGCCTATGGTGATCGGGAGCGCTGCCCCGGTCCGCAGCGGGGCACCCTTGGAGGCATCGATGCTGGCCAAGCTGTCCACGCGGCCCACGGTCCGCAGCTGTGCGGGTGCCGGAGCCGTCGCGCTCGCGCTGCTCGGCGCGGGGCTGCCCACGGGGACCACCGCCCCGCCCCAGCCCGACCTGACCCGGTTCTACCGTCAGAAAGTCACCTGGTCGGCCTGCGGGGGCACCGCGGGCACCAAGGGCCTGCGGTGCGCAAAGGTGACGGTCCCGCTCGACTACGCGCGGCCCGGCGCGGGCACGCTCGACCTGGCGCTGGCCCGCCGCCCGGCGACCGGCAGGTCGCAGGGCTCCCTGGTGCTGAACTTCGGCGGCCCGGGCGGCGCGGGCGTCAGCACGCTCGCCGCCTCCGGCAAGGACTACCTGGCCCTGACCGACGGCTACGACGTGGTCACCTTCGACCCGCGCGGCGTCGGCCGGTCCTCGCCCGTCAGCTGCGGCGACGGCACCGGTGAGGCCGCGTCCGCGGCGGGGAGCGGCGCCGGCCGGAGCGATCCCCAGGCGCTGCTCACGCTGCTGCGCAAGGCCGCGGCCGAGTGCGCCCGCTACTCCGGCCCCGTCCTGCCCCACATAGGCACCGTCAACGTCTCCCGGGACCTGGACGTCATCCGCCAGGCCCTCGGCGACGACAAGCTCAACTACCTCGGCTTCTCCTACGGCACCCGGATCGGCACGGTCTACGCCGCCCAGTTCCCGGACAAGGTGGGCCGGATGGCGCTGGACGGCGTGGACACCCTCACCGAACCCCTGTCCGAGCAGGGACTGGCGGGCGCCGAAGGACAGCAGACCGCGCTGGACGACTTCCTGGACTGGTGTGTGAAGGACCGCGGCTGCCCCTTCGGCAGGGACCGGCGCAGGGCCGGGGAGCAGGTCGTGAAGCTGGTGCGCTCGCTCGACGCGCGTCCGGTGCCGACCGGCTTCGGCGGCCGGTTCTCCGGCCAGGATCTGGTGGGCGCCCTGGGTCAGGGCCTGTACGGCAAGGAGCTGTGGCCCGCGCTCGAACGCGCCCTGCTCTCCCTGGTCGACAACGGCGACACGCGTGGGGTGCAGACCTTCGCGGCCGGCGGGGCGGCGCCCGTGCACCGTGCCGGCGGCGGACTCGTGGACGAGGCGGACGTCCCCGTGGACAACCTGTCCGCCGCGCTGATGGCCGTGAACTGCGCGGACGACCCGGACCGCCCCGGCGCCGGGCAGATCACCAAGGACATCGCGCGGCTGCGCGCCGACTACGAGAAGGCGTCACCGGTCTTCGGCCGGCACCGGCTGGCGGAGCTGCTGATGTGCTACGGGCGGCCCAAGGGCACGGACTTCATACGCGACCGGGTCAAGGACGTCGACACGCCGAAGATGCTCCTGGTGGGCACCCGCGGCGACCCGGCCACGCCGTACCGCTGGACTGTGGAGACCGCCCATAGGCTCGGCGCGTCGGCAGTGGTGCTCGACAACAAGGGCGAGGGCCACACCGGTTACTCGTCCTCCAAGTGCGTCCACCGCAAGGTCGACGACTTCCTGCTGTACGGCTCCCTGCCCGCCGACGGGAGTTCCTGCCCGGCGGACCGGGCCGAGTGACACGGCGCCCGGCGCCGGCCCGCGGTGACCCGGGCGGGTGACGGGCGCACGGTCCACCACCGCCTCCGGGCCAGCGGGCGGGTGCGACCCGTCCGTCGTGGCATCGCCTGCGGCACGGTCGTGGCTGGTCGCGCGATTCCCCACGCCGCTTCGGGGCGCTGTCGAACCGCGGCGTACTTCATCGGACCGCCGGGCGGGCGGGTTCAGCTGAGCGTCAGCTCGGGCGCGTACATGTCCAGCCAGAGCGCCAGGTCGAGGGTGCGCTCCAGGCCGCGCCGGGCCGCCTGGGAGCCCGCGGGCAGCTCCCGGTGGGCGGCCTGGTCGGCCTTGTCCCGGTCGACCAGTTCGAAGACCGGGTGGTCGGGCCGGGCCACCAGGTCCTTGGCCTGTTCCTGGAGGGCGAGGCCGTACTGGGGGTCCTGGGTGGACGGGTAGGGGCTCTTGACCCGCTCGTACACGGACCGCGGGATGACGTCGGCGCTCGCCTCCCGCAGCAGGCTCTTCTCGCGGCCGTCGAAGGACTTCAGGGACCAGGGCGTGTTGTAGACGTACTCGACGAGCCGGTGGTCGCAGAAGGGCACCCTGACCTCCAGGCCGACGGCCATGCTCATCCGGTCCTTCCGGTCGAGCAGGGCGCGTACGAAGCGGGTCAGGTGCAGATGGCAGACGCGGCGCATCCGGTACTCGAAGTCGCTCTCGCCGTCGAGGCGGCCGATGCCGGCGACGGCGGTGCGGTAGGCGTCGGCGATGTAGGTGTCCAGGTCCAGGTTCCGGGCCAGGTCGGAGCGCAGGACGTCGGTGTCCCGGCCGAAGTGCCGGTTCGTCATGGCCAGCCAGGGGAAGGTGTCGGCGTTGCGCGCCTCCTCGTCGAAGAACTGCTGGTAGCCGCCGAAGACCTCGTCGGCGGACTCACCGGACAGGGCGACCGTGGACTGGTCGCGGACGGCCCGGAAGAGCAGGTAGAGCGAGGAGTCCATGTCGCCGAAGCCCGCGGGCAGATCACGGGCGCGCAGCACCTTGGCCCGTACGGCGGGATCGGCCAGGGCCTCGGCGTCGAGGACGATGTCGTGGTGGTCGGTGCCGGCGAGGCGGGCCACGTCGTGCACGAACGGGGTGTCCGGGGTGGCGCGCAGTCCGTCGGGCACGAAGTGGTCGGTCTGTCCGACGAAGTCGACGGCGAAGCTGCGTACCTTCTCGCCCTGTTCGGCTAGTCGGCGTGCGGCGAGCGCGGTCATGGCGGAGGAGTCGAGGCCGCCCGAGAGCAGGGTGCAGCGCGGCACGTCGGCCACCAGCTGGCGGCGCACGATGTCGTCGAGGAGGTCGCGGACGTGGGCCACGGTGGCGGCCCGGTCGTCGGTGTGCGGCCGGGTCTCAAGCCGCCAGTAGGCGCGGGTGTGCAGTCCGGTGCGGTCGACGGTGACGACCGTGCCCGGCTCCACCTCGCGCATGCCCTCCCACACGGCGTGTCCGGGCGTCCTGACCATGGTGAACAGCTCGCGCAGCCCGTCCAAGCCGACCCGGGGCCTGACCAGCGGGTTGGCGAGGATCGCCTTGGGTTCGGAGCCGAACAGGACGCCGTCGGGGGTGGGGTGGCAGTAGAAGGGCTTGATGCCCATGCGGTCGCGGATCATGACGAGCTTGTCGTGGCGGCCGTCCCAGACGGCGAAGGCGAACATGCCGTTGAGCCGTTCGGCGAGTGAGTCGCCCCATTCGAGGTAGCCGCGCAGGACGACCTCGGTGTCGGAGTCGGTGCTGAAGCGGTGCCCGCGTCCGGCCAGTTGCCGCCGCAGTTCGGTGTAGTTGTACGCCTCACCCGAGTAGACCAGCGCCACGGTTCCCTCGGGTGTGGTGGCCTTCATGGGCTGCCGTCCGCCGGGCAGATCGATGATGGCGAGCCTGCGGTGGCCCAGGGCGGCGGGGCCGTCGATCCAGGTGCCGCGGTCGTCCGGGCCGCGGCAGGCCATCGTCTCGGTCATCGCATCCAATGTCGCGGCCTCGGTCTGCAGGTCGCGGTCGAAGGAAACCCAGCCGGTGATGCCGCACATGCCTTTCCTCCTGCCTCCGGACCGGCGTCGGCACCTCGCTCACCTGCGTTTTCGTAGGCGGGTTCCGTCGACCACCGAACCAGTTGTACGTAGCATCTATGTTACGAGCGTGGGTCCGCGGGGCCCGGTCGGTCAACGCGGCCGTAACATGCGCGGGCGCGTCGGGGCCGCGCTTTCGGACGCGGTTTACCCGGGCGAGGCCCGCGTTCGGGGGCCCTGCCGGGCCCGGCCCACCGGGAACCGGCCACAAGCAAAAACTTCCCCAAACCGCCCGGCACCCCCGCCCGGCACCCCATTGTTCGCCGATTCCGGTGACGCTGGGTTTCCACCTGGATGCGCCCGGTTCCGCTGCGGGCGCGCGGCGGTTTCGGCCGGGCGATCGCATCGCCCACGGCCTTGGGGGGACGCCACTCGCCCGTACGGAAGCGGCCGGGCCATCGGCGGAAGCGGGCAGGCCGCGCCGCGCGCGCCGCCGGTCGGGTTCGACCCTCGCGTCGTACACCGCCGCCGACAGATACCGGACCGCCCGCCCGCGCGCGCCGGGCCGGCAGCCGCTCCGGTTCACCGAGGGGGACGACCAGGCCCCGGCCGTCGAGGCCCGGCCGCGCCCTGCGTCCGACGCTTCGGCTGACGCAGGGCCCGCGACCGTCTTCCCGCTCGCGTTCCCCTCCCGATCGACCCGCGTCCGTCGGCCGTGCCGGACCGGCCGGACACGACGCGACGGGCACACCAGGCATGCCCATGAATACCCCAAATGCCCGAACCGGGAATCCGCCCTATCGTGCTCTTATGGAGCACGCACTCAGCCCCGCGATCCTCGCCGAACTGCGGCGTCCGCGCCCGTATCCGGCCGTGTCCGTGCTGACGCCGACGCACCGTCGCGAACCCGACAACACCCAGGATCCGGTCCGGCTGCGCAATGTGCTGGCCGAGGCCAAGAAGCAGCTGGAGTCGGACCCGGCGGTGACCCGGGAACGGCGTGCCGACGTCGTGGACCAGCTCGACCGGGCCCTCACCGAGATCGACCTGGCGCACTCCGAGGACGGCCTGGTGATCTTCGCCGCGCCGGGCGAGCACCAGGTGTGGTCGCTGGCCCGCAGCGTCCCGGAGCGGGTGGTGCTCTCGGACACCTTCCTGACCCGCAACCTCGTCTCGGCGCGCGCGGCCGAGCGGCCGTTCTGGGTGCTGTCCGTCTCCGCCGACCACGTCACGCTGTGGAACGGCGCGGGCGACCGGGTCGTAGAGGCCCGGTCCTGCGGTTTTCCGCTGTCCCGCGACCGGGAGAACTTCGACGCCGAACGCCAGGAGCGGATCGGCGACTTCCCGAGCACCTTCCGCGACGAGGACACCCGGCATTTCCTGCGGGAGGCCGACATCGCGATGACCGCGGTGCTGCGCGAGCACCCGAGGCCGCTGTACGTCACCGGCGAGCAGGCAGCGCTGTCCCTGCTGGACGAGGTGGGCGGCGTCGCGCGGGAGGCCGTGCACATCGCGCACGGCGGGCTGGCGAACAACACCCCCGAAGCCGTGTGGCAGGCGATCCGGCCGGTGGTCGACGCCGAGGCCGCGAAGGCCGCCGACCGCGTGGCGCGGGAGCTGGACGCGGCCCGGGGCCGCAAGGAATTCGCGGCCGGGGTCGACGAGGTCTGGCAGAACGCGCGCGAGGGCCGGGTCCGGCTGCTCGCCGTCGAGGAGAACTACCGGGTGACCGTCCGCGACGACGGCGACCATCTGATCCCCGCCGAGAGCGGCGACCTCGACGCCCGCGAGGACGTCGTGGACGAGATCGTCGAGCAGTGCCTGGAGACCGGCGCCGATGTGCGCTTCGTGCCGGACGGCACGCTGGACGACGCGCGGGGCATCGCGGGGGTGCTGCGCTACTGACGGCACGCCGCGGCCCTGCCGGCGGGCTCCCCTGCACGTACGCTACGGCGTGATCGTCGGCCGGGAGAGAGGGCGGGCATGGCTGAGGTGCTGGGCGTCGCGGTACTGGGTGCCGGACACATGGGGGCCGACCATATACGTCGTCTAGCTCACGTGGTGAGCGGCGCCAGGGTGGCCGCCGTGGCCGATCCCGACACCGGGCGGGCGACGGAGGCGGTGGCGGGCCTGGACGGCGTCTCGGTGCACGCGGAGGCGGTGGCCGCGCTGGACGCGCCCGGCGTGGACGCGGTCCTGATCGCCTCGCCCGGACCCGCGCACGAGGAGGCCCTGCTCGCCGCCTTCGACCGCGGGCTGCCGGTCCTGTGCGAGAAGCCCATGGTGCCCGACTCCACAGGGGCGCTGCGGGTGGTGGAGGCGGAGGCTGGGCTCGGCCGGCGGCTGGCGCAGATCGGGTTCATGCGGCGCTACGACGCGGAGTACCAGCGCCTGAAGTCCGTGCTGGACGGCGGCGGTCTGGGTCGTCCGCTGATGCTGCACTGCACCCACCGCAACGTCTCCTCGCCGCCCGGCTTCACCAGTGCCATGCTGATCGACAGCTCCGTGTCGCACGAGATCGACGCGGCCCGCTGGCTGCTCGGACAGGAGCTGACCGCGGTGACCGTGCTGCGTCCCGCGTCCTCCTCCGGTGCCCCCCAGGGTCTGGCCGACCCTCAGTTCGTGGTCTTCGAGAGCGAGCGGGGCGCCCTCGTGGACGTGGAGGTGTTCGTGAACTGCGGCTTCGGCTATCAGGTGCGCTGCGAGGCCGTCTGCGAGGCGGGCAGCGCCCGGATCGGCGAGGAGCACACCATGGTGGTCACCGCCCGGGGCGGCGCCCGCGAGGACGTGGCGCAGGACTACATCGTGCGGTTCGCCGACGCCTACGACCGTGAGCTGCTGGCCTGGGTCGACGCCACCCGCCGGGGACGGGTCACGGGCCCGAGCGCGTGGGACGGCTACGCCGCCTCCGCCGTCGCCGAGGCCGGGGTCCGGGCGCTGGAGACGGGCCGCCGCACGACCGTCGAACTCGCCCCACGACCCGGCCTGTACACCAACCCCCCTCACTGACCCCACGCCCCCGCCCGCCCGCGGCCGGGGGCAGGCCGTCACCTCGCGCCGCAGACCTCGGGCAACCGGTCGCGGGGCGACGTGTCGTCATACGCCGTCGAACAGCGTGCCGAGGCCGCGTTCGACGGCCGTCAGGACGTCCTCCTCCCCCGCCGCCACCACGGCGTAGCTGCGCCGCAAGAAGCGGCGCAGCGCGCCGGTGCCGAAGCGGAGCAGGGCGACGCCGTGCGGCGAGTGGAACTCCAGCAGCGTGCACGTGGCTCCGCACGGCCGCACCCGCACGTCCCCGTCCCCGGCGGGCGCGGCCAGCCCCGCGTCGAGCAGGGAACGGGCGAAGGTCCAGGTGACGCCTTCGCCGTCGAGGGCCGCCTCAGGCGGGAAGTCGACGAACACCGCGAGCGGGTCCTGCACGGTGTACCGCAGCGTGGCGGACACGGGAACCACCCGGTCCTCGGCCGTGATCAGTCGCGCGCGGGCGGGCTGCCGGATGCTGGTGTCCATGTAGGTACGAGCCCGACGGACCCGGCCGTATGACACGTTGCGGGGCAGCATGCGACGTGACGTGCATCACTGTGCGAAACAGGCATGAGCGCGACGGAAGGCTCCCAGGTCGAACACGTGGCCGGACGCCGCGCCGACACCCCCGAGGATCCGTCAACGCGCGTAGTCGGCCTACGACATGCCGCGCACCTTCGGGTACGCCGATGACACCGGCCGACCACGACATGAAGACTCTGGCATATGCCAGAAGCACCACCGTATCGTGTGTTGCCAAATCCCTTACAGGGCGTCGCGGGCTGTGCAACAGTCGTAACCGGTCCCCCGGCCCTCCTCGGCCGTACCGTCCCCGCATCGGAGTGCGTCATGCCGTCCCACCTCTCTGCGGACCGCCCAGCCGCCCAGCCGCCGGGGCGCGGCTCGGTCGAGGCGCTGATATCGCAGGCGCGGCGCCTGAAGGGCGAGGTGGACGCCGTACGCAGAGACACGCACGGCGACGGCACGGACCCGCATGAGCGCTGGCAGCGCGCGCTGTGCGACCTGGCGCTGCACCAACTCGACGACCTGGACGTGCACTTGGCGCAGTTGCGGGACGGCCCGCCGCCGGTGCCGCCCGCCCCCGCCGAGCCCGCGGCCCACCCCGCCGAACCGGCGGCGCCCGCCCAGGAGCCGACCGGCTCGCTGCTCAGCCGGGTCGGCAGCGCCGAGTGGAACCTGCTGACGGACGAGGTCAGTTGGTCCGAGGAGCTGTACCGGATCCTCGGCCGCGCCCCGTCCACGCCCGCGCCCACCCTGGACGAGCTGCCGTCCCTGGTCCTCGAAGAGGACCGGCCGAAGCTCACGGCGATGGTCACCGACTGCCTCGTCGACGCCAAGCCGATCGACGGGGAGTTCCGCGTCGTACGGCCCGACGGGTCCGAGCGGACCGTGCACATGATGGGCGAGCCCGTGCTGGACGCCGACGGCGGTACCACCTCGATGTGGGCCGTGGTGCGCGATGTCAGCGAACTGCGCCGCAGCCAGCGGACGGTGCGCGAGAGCCGGGACTCGTTGCAGCGCCACCGTCAGCGGGCGCGGACCGAGCACCGGCTCGCGGCCGAGTTGCAGGAGGCTGTGCTGCCCCCGTGGGAGGGCCTGCCGGGACCCGCGCGCCGAGGGCCGGGTTCCCTGGACGTCGCGGCCCGCCGGCTGCCCGCCGCGGCGACCGCGCCCACCGGCGGCGACTGGTACGACGCGCTCCGACTGCCGGACGGCGACACCGTGCTGGGCGTCGGCGACCTCACCGGACACGGCGTCACCGTCGGCTCGGGAAAGGCGATGCTGATGGGCGCCGTGCGCGGGATGGCGATGGCGGGCACCCGGCCGGGCCCGCTGATGAGCTGGCTGAACCAGTTGCTGGAGGCCACCGCGCAACCCGCGCTGGGCAGCGCCGTCTGCTGCCGCTACCGGCCCGCCGACCGCACCCTGGAATGGGCGCAGGCAGGACACCCCGCCCCGCTGCTGTACCGCGACGGGACGGGATGCCTGCTGGAGGCGCCCGAGGGAGTCCTGCTCGGCGCGACACCGACGGCCGCCTACGGACAGGCCGTCACGACCCTCGAACCGGGCGACCTGCTCCTGCTGCGGACCGACGGTCTGACCGGTGGGCACGGCGGAACGGACACCGTGGACCGCCTTCTCGGCCTGGCCCCGCGTCTCACCGCGGCGCCCACCGCACAAGACTGCGTACGGGTGGTCGTGGAGGAGTTGGGCGTGGCCGACCGCGAGGACGACGCCTGCCTGCTCATCGCCAAACTGTCTTCCTAGGCGAGAGCCGGCCGGAACGCCGCCGCGCGCGGGTGTCACATCCTCAGGCCTGCGCGCTGGTGCCACCTTTGTTCTTCTGCTTCGGCAGGGCCAGTCGGATCTCCTCCCGCAGTTGATCGATCTTCGGATAGTCGGCGTACTCGGCGGTCAGGCGGTACATCTGGCGCAGCCGGTCCCACGTGCGATGGGAGGAGTTGGCCCCCATCGACATCAGGGCCAACCTGGCGTAACGATCCGCCTGTTCGGGGTCGTCCGCGATGAAGCACGCGGACGCCATGGACAGGAAATCGAAGATCTTCGACCGCTGCCGGCCGTCGACCCGCAGGGCCAGGGCCTTCTCCGCGAAGTGCTGGGCATGCACGGCCGCGCCCGGCTCGAACTCGGCCAGGGTGCGGTAGGCCAGGGCCTGCATGCCGTACAGATCCTCCTCCTTGAACGTCTGCATCCAGCTCGGCGACGGCACATCGCCTCGGTCCGAGACGAAGAGGTCCTCCGCCTGGCCGAGGGTGCGGCGCATCGCCTGCCCCTTGCCCATCGACGCCTGTGCCCATGCCTCGATGGTGTGGAGCATGGCCCGGGTGCGCGGCAGCACCTCGGGGCCCGAGCCGGACCGGGCGAGCTTCATCAGATCGAGCGCGTCGTCGGGCCGGCCCAGATGCACCATCTGGCGAGCCGCTCGGGAGAGCGCCTCCCCGGCGCGGGGCCGGTCGCCGCCCTCCCGGGCCGCGTGGGCGGCGATGACGAAGTACTTCTGCGCCGTGGGCTCCAGGCCGACGTCGTGCGACATCCAGCCCGCGAGGACGGCGAGATTGGCGGCGACGCCCCACAGGCGCCGCTGGAGATGGTCGGGGTGGCGGTAGGCGAGCATGCCGCCCACCTCGTTGAGCTGGCCCACCACCGCCTTGCGTTGCAGCCCGCCGCCGCGGGCCGCGTCCCACGCCCGGAACACCTCGACCGAACGCTCCAGTTCCTCGATCTCCTGCGACCCGATGGGGGCGGCCTCGTAACGGTCGAACCCAGCGGGGTCGGCGTGCAGGGAGTCGTCGAAAGCAGGGGCGTCGGCCCTGAGTGTGGGGTCGGTGTGCAGCCAGTCGTGCATGGCACTGCTGAGTGCGGATCCCGCGGCGAGCGCTGCACCCGCGCCCACCAAGCCGCGTCGGTTGAGCATGAGGTCCATTCCCGTGAATTCGGTGAGGACCGCGGCAGTCCGTTCGGGCGCCCACGGCACACCGTCGGGATGTTGTGCCTTCCCGCCGTCGGGCCGTTTCCCCGTACGCCCGTGCCGCACCAGACCGAGGTCCTCGATGGTCACGACACGGCCGAGACGCTCGGTGAACAGGGCAGCCAGCACCCGCGGCACCGGATCGCGCGGGATCTCCCCCGTGTCGATCCACCGCCGCACCCGGGAGGTGTCGGTCGCCAGCTGGGGGTGGCCCATGGCCGCCGCCTGCCGGTTGACCAGCCTCGCGAGTTCGCCCTTGGACCAGCCGGCCAGGCCGAACAGGTCCGCGAGCCGGGTGTTGGGTTGTCCGCTCACGTCAAGCCCCCAGGTTCTCGGCTGAGTTGACAGTAGCCCGCGTGGGGTTGCCGGGCGACTATTCGCCAGGGTTCGCCAGGGTGCGCCAGATGGTGTGCCACAGGGCAGCGGGTGTCGGGTAGGAACGCGCCACCCCGACCCGGTGGCCGCTCGGCTGAAGGGGCGCATTCCCCAGGATGCGCCCGGGCGACCGGGCCGGGTGGCGCACGCACCAGGCAGACACCGCAGGTACACGAAGGGATCTGTATCGCCCATGTACGCAGCATCGTCCTCCGTGTCCGCCCCGCCCCGGCCACCGCGCCCCCGCCCGGCGGGCGGCGGCCCCTACCTCGCTCCCGCGCATCCGGGGGCCGCCGTACCGGGCATGGGGCGGCCACCGCGCGCCCCGGGCCCGGCCGGCCAACCGCTCAGCGGGAGACTCGACCTGTCCGGCCCCCAGGGCGCGCAGTTGCGCACGGCGATCGCCTCGGTGCACCGGATCTGCCCGGAGTTCGCTCCGGTGCAGGTGCTGCGCCGCAGTGGGCGGTCCGTGCTCCTCGTCGGCACGACGGGGCGCAGCACGGCCGTCGCCAAGTGTCTGCTGGACCACTCGCCGGCCTGGGCGGAGCGCACCCGCCATGAAATAGCGGCATACCGCTCGTTCGTCCGGCACCGGCCGCCGGTCCGGGTGCCCAGGCTGATCGCGGCGGACCCGGACAACTGCACCCTGGTGATCGAGCGGATGCCGGGCCGGGTGGCGGCGCTGCAACGGCATCCCGCTCAGGCCCCGCCCCGGGCCGACATCCGCGCGGCGCTCGGCGCGATCTGCCGGCTCAACGCCTGGCGGCCCCCGGCGGGCACGTTCGACGCGCCCCTCGACTACGCGGCCCGTATCTCCCGTGACCACGAGCTGGGGCTGCTCACCGACCGGGACCTGGGCGACCTGCAGAAGCTGCTGCACGGCATCGCGCAGGCGGCGGGCCGGCAGGGCATGGGCCAGTTCTGCCACGGCGACGCCCTGCTCTCCAACATCCTGCTGTCGCCCGCGGGTCCCGTGCTGGTGGACTGGGAGCACGCGGGCTGGTACCTGCCGGGGTACGACCTGGCCGTGCTCTGGTCGGTGCTCGGTGACGCCCCGGCGGCCCGGCGGCAGATCAGCCAGATCGCCCAGTCGGCGGGCCCCGTCTCGCGGGACGCGTTCCTGGTGAACCTGATGCTCGTGCTGACCCGGGAGATCCGTACGTACGAGACGGCCGTGCAGCGCTCGATCAACGACGCGGCCCCGGTGCCGGCGGGCCCGGCCCAGCCCGGTGGCACCCCGTGCGGCGAGGAACAGCGGCTGCTCCTGCGGAGACTGCACGACGACTGCCAGATGGCCCGCCGGGCCGTGCGCGCGGCGGTCGGCACCCGCTGACGCGGCAGGGGTACGCGGACGGCATCGACGGACGGGGGCCGCCGCGGCGGGCGAACTCGGGCCGCCCGGCGTGCGGTTCCGCAAGGCCGTGGGCTGGAGGCCGTGGGCCGAGCCGACCGTGTGCGTCGGTTCGGCCCGCGGCGTCCGATGCCGTGCGTCGCGGGGCCAGAGGGCCGTCCCGGGCACCGGACGTACCGTGGCGGGCCCGCCGACGCGACGCGAGGTGCGTCGGGCGGCGCGGGCCTTCCCGCCGTGCGGGGCCGGGTCATTGGTGTATGCCACTGACGCCCAGCAGGCCCGCGCACCACCGACACGAAAGTCCCGCGCGCCCCGTCTGACGTGGGAATTCGCGCCTTCCTGGGCATCATTGACGGATCGTCGGCAAGCCGGTACCACTGAGCAACGCTCAGCCCCGCACGCCCCACGCGCTCGACCGTCCTTGGAGGCCGCATTGCGAGGATCCACCACCGACCCCACGTCCGTGCCCGGCAGCAGACGCACGCGCAGGGCGGCCGGAGGCATCGCCGCAGCGGCGCTGCTGCTGCCGCTGCTCGGCGCCGCCCCGCCCCCGGCCGGCTCCGCCACGGACGGACTCCAGCGCGCCTTCGCCTCGGCCGCCGCCGAGTACCACGTCCCGCAGAGCGTCCTGCTGGCCGTCTCCTACCTCCAGTCCCGCTGGGACACGCACGCCGGGGCGCCGAGCGTGACCGGCGGCTACGGCCCGATGCACCTCACCGACGCGCGCACCGCGCTCACCGCCGTGAGCCACCACAGCGAGGGCACCGAGGACGCCCGCGGCGACAGCGCCCGCCCCGCCCGGCACCCGGAGGCGGGCCTGCCCGACGCGTCCGCGCTTCCGGCCCGTCTCGAAACGCTGCCGCGTGCGGCCCGGCTGACCGGGCTCCCGGCGGCCGAGCTGCGCGGCGACCCGGCCGCCAACGTGGCCGGCGGCGCCGCGCTGCTCGCCGCCGCCCAGCAGGAGCTGCACCGGCCCCTCAGCCCGGACCCGGCCGACTGGTACGGTGCGGTGGCCCGGTTCTCCGGCGCCGACGACACCGCGACCGCCGCGGCGTACGCGAACGACGTGTACGACGTGCTGCGCGCCGGCGCGCGGCGCACCACGGACGACGGGCAGACGGTCTCGCTGACCGCGCGGCCGGGCCTGGCCGCGGACACCGGGCAGCTGGAGCGGGCCGGTCTGGCCCCGGCCGCCGAGGACGGCACGGAGTGCCCCGCGTCGGTGTCCTGCACCTGGGTGCCGGCGCCGTACGAGGAGTTCGGGGACGACGACTACGGCAACCACGACCTGGGGGACCGGCCGGCCTCGCAGAGCATCAAGTACATCGTCATCCATGACACCGAGGGCGCCTGGGACGGCGTCCTCGACCTGATCAAGGACCCGACCTATGTGTCGTGGAACTACACCATCCGCTCCACGGACGGGCTGATCGCCCAGCACGTCAAGGCCAAGGACGTGGCGTGGCACGCGGGCAACTGGTACGTCAACGCCAAGTCGATCGGCATCGAGCACGAGGGGTTCCTCGCCTCGCCGGACGCCTGGTACACGGAGGCGATGTACCGGTCCTCGGCCCGGCTGGTGGGGTACCTCGCCGCGCGGTACGGCATCCCGCTGGACCGGCAGCACATCCTCGGCCATGACAACGTGCCCGGTCCCACCGCCTCCACCGTGCCGGGCATGCACACGGACCCGGGTCCGTACTGGGACTGGCGGCACTACTTCGAGCTGCTGGACCGGCCGTTCAAGCGCACGGCCGGCTCCAAGGGCGGTCTCGTCACGATCCTGCCCGACTACGCGCGCAACCGGCCCGTGTACACGGGCTGCGCCACCGCGGGCACGCCCTGCGCGGCGCACGGGTCCAGCGAGGTGCGGCTGTACTCCGACCACACCGAGAACTCCCCGCTGATCAGGGACATCGGGCTCGGTACGGCGCCGACCACCGATGTGAACGACCTGTCCTCGCGGGTCTCGACCGGGCAGCAGTACGCGGTGGCCGGCCGCTGGGGCGAGTGGACGGCGATCTGGTACCTGGGTCAGAAGGCGTGGTTCAGGAACCCGGCCGGGCAGCCTACGGCCGTGGCCGCCGGCGGACGTGTGATCACGCCGAGGGCGGGGCTCGCGAGCGTTCCGGTGTACGGCAGGGCGTACCCGGAGAAGGACGCCTATCCGGCGGAGGTGCCCGCGCAGGCGGTGTCCCCGTTGCCGTACACGATCCCGGCGGGCCAGAGGTACGTCGTCGGTGACGAACTGCCCGGCGAGTACTACTACGCGGTCACGTTCACCGCCGACTCGCACCGGGTCGTGGCCGGCAAGGACATGTACTACCAGATCCAGTACGGCCACCGGGTGGCGTATGTGCGGGCCGCCGACGTGGAGGTGCGGTCGTCGGCCGGATAGCGGCTCCGCGGGCCGGGGCCGCTCGTCAGCCCTGCTCAGCCCTGCTGGAAAAGCTCCGCCGGGAGCGGCTTCAGCAGGGCGTACAGGTCGTCGGTGATGGGGCGGTCCCAGGCGGCGATGGTGACCAGGACGCCGTCGCTGCGGTCGAACTGGACGCACGAGATGCGGGTCTCGGACAGCTTCAGCCGGCGCACGATCAGCAGGTTGTCGCCCTGGAGCACCGGCATGTCCTCGCTGCCGGTGACGGTGACCTCCTCGTCGTTCTCCAGCGCCAGCAGCAGCTGGGCGACCTCGAAGGGGATCTCCCCGTCGGCGGTGTCGCGGGCCGGTGAGCCCTCCGGGAGATTGCCGATGATCATGGCGGGGCCGCGGCCGCCGAACAGGTCGTAGCGCAGGAAGACGCCCTGGCAGGTGCCGTCGGGGGCGGGCAGCAGGCCCGCGCCCAGATTGCCGGGCCAGTCGCCCGGGTCCATGGCCAGCACGTCGAAGTCGGGCCCGGCGGGAGTGGCGCTGCGGCGGCGGAGGAACGACATGCCGCCATGGTACGTGCCCGGCCCCGGTCGACGGCGCCCGGGCGGCGTCCCCTCAGGGGAGCCGAGCCCTCAGCGAACCGGCCCGGCCGACGCCCGACCGGGCGGACGGGACGCGGGCCCGGGTCACTCCTGCGGTGGGGGCGCGTTCTCCTGCGGAGACGGTGCACATGACCGCGGCCCAGCGCCTCCCGAGCCACGGCAAGGCGGCGCCCGACCGGGCGGGGGGTCACTCCTCCGGTGGGGGTGTGTTCTCCTGTTGGGTCGGTGCCACGACCGCGATCGGGCAGGCCGCGTGCAACAGCACCGCATGCGTCACCGAACCCATCATCCGAGCCGGCGCCAGCAACCGCCGCCGATGCCGCCCCACAACCACCAGCCCAGCACCTCCGGACGCCGTGACGAGGTTGCCCGCGGCGTCTCCGGGCAGTGCCTGGGCCTCGGCGCGGACGTCCGGGTGCCGGGCGCGGTGCGGGGCGAGGAATCCCTCGGCGAGGGCCCGGGTCTCGTTCTCCACGGCGTTCTGGTCGATGACGGGCGGCACGAGTTCGCCGGGCGCCATCAGCGGTTGTGCGGGCCACCGGTAGGCGGCGATCACCTGGAGGAGCGCACCGCGCAGACCGGCCTCGGTGAAGGCGAACGCGAGCGTGACGTCGTCGGGGTTGTCGACGTCCACGCCGACGACCACCCGGGACCCCGGCCCGGCCGGCGGCTCACCGAGGTCTCCCGCTGCCGCGGCGGCCTGGGAGGTGTCCCGGCCGCGGCCGGGCCGGGGCACGACGACGACCGGGCACGCCGCGTCGCGTGCGGCGGCCATGCCGTTGGAGCCGAGCAGCAGGCTGGCGAAGCCGCCCCGGCCCCGGGAGCCGAGCACCAGCAGTTGTGCCTCGGCGCCCTGCGCGGGCAGCACCGCGGCGGGCGCGCCCCGCAGGGTGGCGTACTCGACGGGCTGTGCCGCCGCGGGCCCGCGCAGCCGGGTGCGCACCTCGTCGAGGACCCGGTCGTCGTCCGGTTCGGGCGGGCCCGCGGCCGGGGCCTCGGGCCGGCCCCACGGCGCGTACTGCCGCACGTGCACCACGCGCAGGGGTGCCGCGCGCCGCCGGGCGGCGTCGAGGGCCCAGTCCAGGGCGCGCAGGCTGTCCTGCGAGCCGTCGACCGCGGCGATGACCGGCTGGGTGTTCGTCGTCCTCACCTCCGGGATGCGACCTTGCCTTCCGGGGTCAGCCTCGCTCAGGCCCCGGTCCCGGAAGGGTCCTGTCGGTCGCGTGTCCGCGAATCGGCGCGGAACACCCCCGGATCGGCTCGCCGCCGCGCGGCTCAGGTCAGGTCGAACTCGCCTTCCCGCGCGCCGGACACGAAGGCCCCCCACTCGGCGGGCGTGAAGATCAGGGAAGGGCTCCCGGGGCGGCCGCTGTTGCGCATCGCGATGAACCCCTCGACGAAGGCGATCTGGACATCGCCGAGACCTCGGCTGCTGGACTGCCACTGCGCCTTGCTGAGGTCCAGTTCCGGCTTGTCCCAGCCCATGCGCGGCTGCTGCTGGATGGTGCTCTCGGCCACGTCCGTGCTCCTCCCGGTTCGTCGTCCGCGGCCAGCCTAGCGACCGGTTCCGACCGCCAACAGGCCACGTCCGGGGGACCTTTCAGGAGTCGGGGGGCCGCGACCCCACGAGCCACATGGAGAAGAACTGCGAGCCGCCGCCGTAGGCGTGTCCGAGCACTCTCCTGGCCCGCTCCACCTGGTGTTCGCCGGCCTGTCCGCGTACCTGGAGCGCGGCCTCGGCGAAGCGGATCATGCCGGAGGCGCCGATCGGGTTGGTGGACAGCACACCGCCCGACATGTTGACGGGCAGATCGCCGTCGAGTCCGGTCACGCCGGACTCGGTGAGCTTCCAGCCCTCGCCCTCCTCGGCGAAGCCCAGGTTCTCCAGCCACATGGGCTCGTACCAGGAGAACGGCACGTACATCTCGACGGCGTCGATGTCCCGGCGCGGGTCGGCGATGCCGGCCTGCCGGTAGACGTCGGCGGCGCAGTCCTTGCCGGCCCGCGGGGAGACGAAGTCCTTGCCGGCGAAGAGGGTGGGTTCGCTGCGCATGGCGCCGCCGAGCATCCAGGCGGGCGGCCGGGGCGCGCGGGCCGCTCCGGCCCGGTCGGTGAGGACCATCGCGCAGGCGCCGTCGGAGGAGGGGCAGGTCTCCGAGTAGCGGATGGGGTCCCACAGCATCGGGGACGCCTGGACCTTCTCCAGGGTGATGTCGTGTTCGTGCAGATGCGCGTAGGGGTTCTTCAGCGCGTTGCGCCGGTCCTTGTAGGCGACCAGGGAGCCGACGGTGTCGGGGGCGCCGGTGCGCCGCATGTAGGCGCGTACGTGCGGGGCGAAGAAGCCGCCCGCGCCGGCCAGCAGCGGCTGCTGGAAGGGGATCGGCAGGGACAGGCCCCACATGGCGTTGGACTCGGACTGTTTCTCGAAGGCGAGGGTGAGCACGGTGGTGTGCACGCGTGCGGCGACGAGGCCGGCCGCGACCAGGGCGGTGGAGCCGCCGACGGAGCCCGCGGTGTGCACCCGCAGCAGCGGCTTGCCCACGGCGCCGAGCGCGTCGGCCAGGTACAGCTCGGGCATCATCACGCCCTCGAAGAAGTCCGGCGCCTTGCCGATGACCACGGCGTCGATGTCGGACCAGGTCAGTTCGGCGTCGTCCAGGGCGCGGCGGGCCGCCTCGCGGACCAGTCCGGCGATGGACACGTCCCGGCGGGCCGCCACGTGCTTGGTCTGGCCGATCCCTACGACGGCCACGGGCTCCTTGCTCATCGGGGATCCCCTTCGAGGACGGCGACCAGGTTCTGTTGCAGGCAGGGGCCGGACGTGGCGTGGGCGAGCGCACGGTCGGACGCCCCGCGCCCGATGCGGTCGGCGGCTTCGCCGATGCGGATGAGCCCGGCGGCCATGACGGAGTTGGCGGCGAGCGCCCCGCCGGACGGGTTGACGCACACGTCGTCGCCGAGTCGCAGCGCCTTGCGCAGCACGACCTCCTGCGCGCTGAACGGTGCGTGCAACTCGGCGGTGTCGACGGGCCGTTCGAAGGCTCCGGCGCGCTCGGCGGCGAGCCGGGCGGACGGCGAGTCGGTCAGGTCGCGCAGGCCGAGCGCGTGGGCCTCGACGCGGTGGTCGATGCCCCGGATCCAGGCGGGCCGCGGGCACAGCCGGCGGGCCGCCTCGCCCGCGGCGAGGATCACGGCGGCGGCGCCGTCCGTGACGGGCGGGCAGTCGCCGGTGCGCAGCGGCTGTACGACGTAGTCGCCGTGGGGCACGGAACCCCGTAGCCTGGCGTGCGGGTTGGCGGTGGCGGCGGCCCGGTTGCGGGCGGCGATCGCGGCCAGCGCCTCCTCGTCCGTCTCGCCAGCGTCGATGAGCGCCTGTGCCTGGAGCGCGGCGAGGGCCACGGCGTCCGGCCACAGCGGGGCGAGGTAGTACGGGTCGAGCTGGCGGGTCAGTACGTCCCGGACGGAGCCGGGCGAGGACTTCCCGTAGGAGTAGACGAGGGCGGTGTCGGCCTCGCCGGTGAGCAGTTTGGTCCATGCCTCGTACAGCGCCCAGGCGCCGTCCGTCTCGACGTGCGACTCGGAGATCGGCGGCCAGGCGCCGACGCCGTCCAGGGCGAGGGTGAAGGAGAAGGCGCGGCCGGCCAGGTAGTCGCTGGATCCGGAGCAGGTGAAGCCGATGTCGGCGGTTTTCAGGCCGGTGCGGTCCAGCACCTCGTGCAGTACCGGCATGAGCATTTCCACCTCGGAGTTCTCCTCGTCGGCGGCGCGGTGGTCGGTCTGGGCGAAGGCGACGACGGCGATCCGGCCGGGGTCCGGCAGGTGTGCGCGGGTCACAGCAGCTCCTTGTAGGTGTCGTAGTCCGCGTCGGGTTCGCCGGTCGGCCGGTAGTGGTCGGGGTGGCGGGCGCCCTCGGTCCACACCGGTTCGACGCGCAGGCCCATGCGCACCTGGTCGTAGGGGATGCCGCCGATGCGGCCGTGCAGGGCGAGGCCGGCGCCGTCGAGGGCGATGTGCGCGTACACATAGGGCACGTCGATGTCGAGGTTCTTGGCCTTGATGTTGACGATGCAGAAGGTGGTGACCGTGCCCCGGGGCCCCACCTCGACCTGTTCGGCGGTGGCCACGCCGCAGGTGGGGCAGGCGCCGCGGGGCGGCACGTACACCATGTGGCAGGACGGGCAGCGTTCGCCGACGGTGCGTCGTTCGGCGAGCGCCCGGAGGTGGGCGGACTGGGCGCGGCCGGGCGTGTAGGTGTAGTCGAGGCGGGCGGGCGCGACGATGCCGGTGACGGGGTCGGCGAACGCGCCGCTGTGCCCGGCTGCTTCGGCGGCGGGGCCGTCGTACGGTTCGAAGCAGGCGATGTCCGTGATGGCGCCGGTGCGTTCGTCCGCCCAGCGGATGCGGACCCGCAGGCCGGTGTGCACGGCATCGGGGCCGGGCACGTCCAGGGCGTGCAGCAGGGCGGTGTCGGCGCCGTCGAGGCGGACCAGGGCCCAGGCGAAGGGGGTACGAAGGGGCTGGCCGGGCCGGGGCCGGTGGTTGTAGGCCCAGGTGGTGACCGTGCCGGTGGGGGCGACCTCGACGAGGTCGCGGATCTCCTCGGCGGTCACGGGGTCGTACTCGACGGGCGGGACGAGGACACGGCCGTCGTCGGTGCGCACCCCGAGCACGACGCGGTCGCGCAGGCCGGTCAGGAAGGCGCTCTGGACGGGGCCGAGGGAGCGGGTGAAGGGGAACTCCAGGACGAGGGGAGCCTTGAGGACGTCGGGCATCGGCGGCTGTCTCCTTCGCGGGTCGGGCGGGCCGGCACAAGGTCAGGCGCGCTTGTAGACGGGGGGCCGTTTCTCGGCGAAGGCGCGGGCGCCCTCCTTGGCGTCGGCGGTCTCGAAGAGCGGCCGGCCGCGTTCGAGTTCGGCGGCGAGTCCGTCGGTCTCGGTCATCTCGGCGGTCTCGTACACGGACGCCTTGACGGCCTCGACGGCGAGCGGTCCGCAGGCGTTGATGCGTTCGGCGATCTCCAGGGCGCGGGCGAGCGCGGTGCCGTCGGGGACGACATGTCCGACGAGCCCGATGCCGGCGGCCTCGCGGGCGCTGTAGGGCCGTCCGGTGAGCAGCATCTCCAGGGCGTGGGTGCGCGGGATCTGGCGTTGCAGCCGCACGGTGGAGCCGCCGATGGGGAACAGGGCGCGCCTGACCTCGAACAGTCCGAAGGTCGCGGACTCGCCTGCCACCCGGATGTCGGTGCCCTGGAGGATCTCCGTGCCGCCGGCGACGCAGTGTCCCTCGACGGCGGCGATCACCGGTTTGCGCGGCCGGTGATGGCGCAGCATCGCCTTCCAGTGCAGATCGGGGTCGGCCTTGAGCCGGTCCCGGTAGTGCTCCCCCGCCATGCCCCGGCCGGCCAGGGCCTTGAGGTCCATTCCGGCGCAGAAGGCGCCGCCGGCCCCGGTGAGCACGATCGAGCGGACGGTGTCGTCGGCGTCGGCCTGGAGCCAGCCGTCGTACAGGCCGACGAGCATCGGCAGCGAGAGCGCGTTCTTCGCCTCGGGCCGGTTGAGCGTGAGCACCAGCGTGGCGCCTTCGCGCCGCACGGTGAGGTGTTCCGTGCCAGCCATGACCCATCTCCCCTCTGACGGAACGAGAACAGGTTGCAGTAGGCGGGAGGGCACTTCAAGGGTTTTCTGACAGTCAGTCAGATTTCTTCGCGCGAAGCCTTCACAGTTGCGGCGCCCTTTGCTCTGATGACCGGCGAACCGTCGGATGCCAGGTACGCCCGGGTCAGGAGGAACCGTGGAGTACAACCTTGCCGACCTGTTCGAGTCGGTCGTCGACACGGTCGCCGACCGCGAGGCGCTCGTGTACGTCGACCATCCGGGCACGGGCGCGGAGCGCCGTCTGACGTACGCGGAACTGGACGCGGCGGCGAACCGCATCGGGCACCATCTGCTCGACAGCGGGATACGTCCGGGCGAGCATCTGGGCCTGCACCTCTACAACGGCGTCGAATACCTCCAGACGGTGCTCGGCTGCCTGAAGGCCCGGATCGTCCCGGTCAACGTCAACTACCGTTACATCGAGGATGAGTTGGTCTATCTCTACCGGGACGCCGACCTGGTGGCGCTGGTCTTCGACTCGGAGTTCACGGGCCGGGTGGCGGCGGCGCTGCCCCGGGCCGCGGGGCTGCGGCATCTGGTGCGGGTGGGCGAGCCGGCGCCGGGCAGCGCCGACGTGCCCGCCGTCGCGTTCGCGGACGCGGAGGCCGCCGGTTCCCCGGAGCGCGGCTTTACGGCGCGCTCGGGCGACGACCAGTTCATCATCTACACGGGCGGCACGACGGGGATGCCCAAAGGTGTGATGTGGCGTCAGGAGGACCTGTTCTTCGCGGGTCTTGGGGGTGGCGCGCCGACCGGGGAGCCGGTGGGGGCACCGGAGGAACTGGCGCGGCGGGTCGCGGCCGGCGGTGCGGGGATCACTTTCTTCCCCACTCCCCCGCTGATGCACGGCACCTCCACCCTCACGGCGTTCATCGGCTTCAACTTCGGGCAGCGGGTGGTGATCCACCGCAAGTTCGTGCCCGAGGAGGTGCTGCGGACCATCGAGCGGGAGAAGGTCACCAGCGTGTCGCTGGTCGGGGACGCGATGCTGCGGCCGTTGATCGACGCGTTGCGGGGCCCCATGAAGGGCACGGACTGCTCCTCGGTGTTCAGCGTCTCCTCGTCGGGGGCGATCATGTCGGAGACGGTGCGCCGGCAGTTCTGCGAACTCGTCCCGAACGCCGTGCTGTTGAACAACTTCGGGTCCTCCGAGTCCGGGTTCAACGGCACGGCGACCGAGGACTCGGGTCAGCGGCGCGGGTTTCGCATCCAGGTCAACTCCCGTACCCGGGTGGTGGATCCGGCGACGCATGAGCCGGTGGCTGCCGGTGCCGTGGGGCGGGTGGCGCAGTGCGGACACGTACCGCTCGGCTACTACAACGACCCGGTGAAAACCGCCGAGACCTTCTTCGAGAGGGACGGTGTGCGCTGGGTGCTGCTGGGCGACATGGCGACCGTGGACGAGGACGGCGTCGTCACCGTGCTCGGCCGCGGCTCGCAGTGCATCAACACGGGCGGCGAGAAGGTCTACCCGGAGGAGGTCGAGCAGGCGCTCAAGTCGCATCCCGACGTGTACGACGTGCTCGTGGCCGGGGTGCCGGACGCCACCTGGGGCAACCATGTGGCGGCGGTGGTGCAGCTGCGGGAGGGCGCCGACGCGTTGTCCCTGGCGGATGTGCAGCGGCACTGCCGTGCCCAGCTGGCCGGCTACAAGATCCCCCGCCAGCTCGTGCTCACGGAGGCCATCCAGCGGTCCCCGAGCGGCAAGGCGGACTACCGCTGGGCCCGGCAGGTGGCCACGACCGCGAACCAGTAGCCGACACCGAGGCCCACACCGCCGCGACAGCCGCCGGCGGCGCAGACCGGTGAACCGGCACGCGAACGCCCGGAGCGCGACAGCCGCCGGCGGCGCAGCACCACGGCCCGGCCGCGGGCGGCCGGGCCGCCGAGGACCGCCTGTCGGCGGCGGCCCACAGGCCGACGGGTAGGCGGTGCCCGGCGCGAGCCGCCACACCCGGTGCGGACACCGGGCCGCGCACAGCCCGGCAGTCTCCCGCCCACCGCGCGCGCACCCAGAGCCATGGGTGCGGGCCCCATGTGGTCCCGCAACACCTCCACATCGCCGACCGTCCGGTCGCGTCCGAGGGCGTGAGAAAACGCCGGCAGACCTCTTGTCGGGGGTCGGGGTGGGCTGACTTACTGATCTCGGACTCGGCAACCGAATGATCGGTCGTCCGGATCGGTGTGATCGGTGAGCGGGAGGTCCCCATGACGGAGGCGAGGGAGCTGTTCGACGCGGGGGAACGGCTCGACGCGACGGCCCTGCGGGCGCTTCAGCTGGAGCGGCTGCGGACCACACTGCGGCGCGCCTACGACAACGTGCCCTTCTACCGCCGGGCCTTCGACAAGGCCGGCGTCCGCCCGGAGGACTGCCGGTCCCTGGCCGACCTGGCCCGCTTCCCCCTCACCACCAAGGCGGACCTGCGCGAGAACTACCCGTACGGGATGTTCGCCGTGCCGCGCGACCGGATCCGCCGGATCCATGCGTCGAGCGGCACCACCGGACGCCCCACGGTGGTCGGCTATACCGACAACGATCTTTCCCTGTGGGCCGACATGGTGGCCCGTGCCATCCGTGCGGCCGGCGGCCGGCCCGGGGACACGATCCATGTGGCGTACGGCTACGGTCTGTTCACCGGCGGTCTCGGCGCCCACTACGGCGCGGAGCGGCTGGGGTGCACGGTCGTCCCCGCCTCCGGCGGGATGACCGCACGGCAGGTCCAGCTGATCCGGGACCTGGAGCCGCGGATCATCATGGTCACGCCCTCGTACATGCTCACCCTGCTCGACGAGTTCGAACGGCAGGGTGTGGACCCGCGCGGCACGTCGCTCCGGGTCGGCATCTTCGGTGCCGAGCCGTGGACGGAGCGGATGCGCGGGGAGATCGAGGAGCGCTTCGGGATCGACGCCGTCGACATCTACGGGCTGTCCGAGGTGATCGGACCGGGCGTCGCCCAGGAGTGCGTGGAGACCAAGGACGGCCTGCACATCTGGGAGGACCACTTCTATCCCGAGGTCGTCGACCCCCTCACCGGGGAGGTGCTGCCCGAGGGCGCGGAGGGCGAGCTGGTCTTCACCTCGCTCACCAAGGAGGCCATGCCGGTGATCCGGTACCGGACCCGTGATCTGACCCGGCTGCTGCCGGGCACCGCCCGGGTGTTCCGGCGGATGCAGAAGATCACCGGCCGCAGCGACGACATGGTGATCCTGCGCGGGGTCAATCTGTTCCCGACGCAGGTTGAGGAGATCGTGCTGCGCACCCCGGGCGTCGCCCCGCACTTCCAGCTCCGCCTCACCCGCGAGGGCCGCCTCGACGCCCTCACCGTGCGGGCCGAGGCGCGGCCCGGCGCGACGCCCGAGGCGCGCCGTGAGGCGGCCCGGGTCATCGCGGCGGCCGTCAAGGACGGCATCGGCGTGTCGGTCGCCGTGGAGATCGTCGAACCGGAATCGCTGGAGCGGTCGGTGGGCAAGATCCGCCGGATCGTGGACCTGCGCCCGCGCTGACCGCTGCGCCGGCCCGGCCGTGCCGCGCCGTCGGGCGCCCGCGGCGGCACCGTGGCCGGCCACGCCGCTCCCCACGCCCCTGCGGGGCGCTGCCGGGCGATGGCGGACCGCGCCCGGCCCGGGGCCCGTCGTCGGACTCCCTCCTTCAGCCGCCGGCTCGGGAGGTGCCCCCGGCCCCGCGCCGCCATGCACGATCCCCCAGGCGCTCGGCCCCGCTCGACCAGGGGGACGACCCCACGACGCCGCAGGGCCCGCCCTGCGGGCGAACAACGCGAGTGTGACGACAGGACCTAGCCCGGCTGCCCGTCGCCGAACCGCTCCCGCAGCTCCCGCTTGAGGATCTTGCCGCTGGCGTTGCGCGGCAGTCGGGTCACGAACAGCACCCGCTTCGGCGCCTTGAAGGGGGTGAGCCTGGTGCGGACGTGGGCGATCAGTTCGGCCTCGGTGACCTCGCCGCGCGGCACGACCACCGCCGTGACGGCCTCGACCCAGCGCTCGTCGGGCAGCCCGATCACGGCGGCCTCGGCGACCGCCTCGTGGGTGTACAGGGCGTCCTCGACCTGCCGCGAAGCGATCAGCACACCACCGGAGTCGATGACGTCCTTCAGCCGGTCGACGATCGTGAGGTATCCGTCGGCGTCCCGCACCGCGAGGTCGCCGGAGTGGAACCAGCCGTCGCGGAAGGCCGCGGCGGTCTCCTCGGGCTTGTCCCAGTAGCCCTCGCACAACTGCGGCGAGCGGTAGACGATCTCGCCGGGCGTGCCGTCGGGCACGTCCGCGCCGTCCTCGTCCACGACGCGCGCGTCCACGAACAGCACGCTGCGGCCGCAGGAGTCGAGCCTGCCCTTGTGTTCGTCCGGGCCGAGCACGGTGGCGAGGGGGCCGATCTCGCTCTGCCCGAAGCAGTTGTAGAAGGCGAGGTCCGGCAGCCGTTCGCGCAGCCGCTCCAGGACCGGCACGGGCATGATCGACGCCCCGTAGTACGCCTTGCGCAGACCGCCGAGGTCCCGGGTCGCGAAGTCGGGCCGGTTCGCCAGCGCGATCCACACGGTGGGCGGCGCGAACAGGCTGTCCACGCGGCCCGCCTCGATCAGGTCGAAGAGGGTGTCGCCGTCGGGCTCGTCGAGGACGATGCCGCTCGCGCCGACCGCGAGGTAGGGCAGCAGGAAGACATGCAGCTGGGCCGAGTGGTAGAGCGGCAGGGCGTGCACGGGCCGGTCGCCGGCGCTCAGGTCGAGGGCGGTGATCGCGCTCAGGTAGGCGTGGACCAGGGCCCGGTGGGTCATCATCGCGCCCTTGGGCAGGGCGGTGGTGCCGGAGGTGTACAGCAGTTGCACCAGGTCCTCGGCGCGCGGTTCGGGGCCGTCGTACGGGGGTGCCGTCGCGAGCGAGGCGAGGAGCGAGTCGTCGGTGTCGCGCAGCGGCAGCGCGGGGACGCCGTCCGGGAGCCGTCCGGCCAGGGCCGGGTCGGCGAGCACCAGGGAACTGCCCGACTGACGGACGATGTAGGCGAGGTCGTCGCCGGTCAGATGGTGGTTGACCGGCACATGGACCAGTCCGGCGCGGGCGCAGGCGAGGAAGGCGATGACATAGGCGTCGGAGTTGTGGCCGTAGGCGCCGACCCGGTCGCCGGGGGCCAGGCCCCGGGCGCGCAGCAGGCCGGCGGCGCGGGAGACGGCGGCGTCGAGTTCCGCGTAGGTCCAGCGGCGCTCGCGGTACTCCACCGCGATCCGGGCGGGTGTGCGCCGGGCGCTGCGGCGCAGCACCCCGTCGACCGTGCTGCCGTGTCCCTGCGTCATGGCACCCGATCCTCGGGCCGGCGCGCGGGCAGGTCAAGAATCCGCGGCCCGCTGCCCGGGCCGCGCGTGGTCACACCGGGCGGCCCCGGCCCTGCCAGTAGGGGTCACGCAGCCGTCGCTTGTACAGCTTGCCGTTGGGGTCGCGGGGCAGTTCGGCGACGAAGTCGACGCTCTTCGGCCGTTTGTAGCCGGCGAGCCGTTCGGCGCAGTGGGCGAGCAGGGCGGCGGCCAGTTCCGGCCCCGGCTCGTGCCCGGGGGCCGGTTCCACCACGGCCTTGACCTCCTCGCCCCAGTCGTCGTGCGGGATGCCGAAGGCGGCGGCGTCGGCGACGGCGGGGTGGGCGAGCAGCACGGACTCGATCTCGGCCGGGTAGATGTTGACGCCGCCTGAGATGATCAGGTCGATCTTGCGGTCGCGCAGGAAGAGATAGCCGTCCGCGTCGAGGTGGCCGAGGTCGCCGACGGTGAAGAAGTCGCCGATGCGGTTCTTGCGGGTCTTGGCCTCGTCCTTGTGGTAGGCGAAGCCGCCGGTGTTCATCTTCATGTAGACGGTGCCGAGTTCGCCGGGCGGCAGCCGGTTGCCGTCGTCGTCGAAGATCGCGAGTTCGCTGATCGGCCAGGCCCGGCCGACCGTGCCGGGCTTCTTCAGCCAGTCCTCGGCGGTCGCGAAGGCGCCGCCGCCCTCGCTGGCCGCGTAGTACTCCTCGACGGCGTGCCCCCACCAGTCGATCATGGCCCGTTTCACATGGTCGGGGCAGGGTGCGGCGCCGTGGATGGCGTGCCGCATGGAGGAGACGTCGTACGACTGCCGTATGTGCTCGGGGAGCGACAGGAGGCGGTGGAACTGTGTGGGGACCATATGGGTGTGGGTGCACCGGTGGGTGTCGATGAGGCGCAGCATCTCCTCGGGTGTCCACTTGTCCATCAGCACCAGTTGGTGCCCTATGTGCAGGGACGCGCCGGCGAACTGGAGCACGGCCGTGTGGTAGAGCGGCGAGCAGACCAGGTGGACGTTGTCGTCGAACGGCTTGATGCCGAAGATGCCGAGGAACCCGCCGAGGTAGGCCGCCTCGGGGGGCTTGCCGACCAGCGGGCGCCGGATGCCGCGGGGCCGGCCCGTGGTGCCCGAGGTGTAGTTCATCACCCACCCGAGGGTGCGCTCGGCGGGCGGCGACTCGCTGTGTCCGTCGAGGAGTTCGGCGTACGGCCTGAAGCCCTCGACGGTGCCGACCGCGTACCGGTGGGTCGCCGGGAGGCCGGCCTCGTCGGCGGCGCGGCGGGCGGGTTCTGCGAACCGCTCGTGCGTGATGAGCACCTTGGCGCCCGAGTCGGCGACGATCCAGGCGATCTCGGGGCCGACGAGGTGGTGGTTGACGGGCACGAGGTAGAACCCGGCCTGGGTGGCGGCCAGATAGGCGGTGAGGAATTCGACGCCGTTGGGCAGCACGACGGCGAGGGCGTCGCCGCGCTCCAGGCCCGCGGCGCGCAGGCCGTGCACGAGCCGGTTGGCGGCGGCGTGCAGCCGTCCGGCCCGCCAGTGCTCGCCGTCGGGGGCGACGAGGACGGTGCGGTCGGGCTGCTGGGCGGCCTGGGCCCAGAAGCCGGTGGGGGGTGTGGTCACGACTGGCCGCTCCTTCCGGCGATGCGGTTGATGCGGTCGACGGCCCGCTCGAAGCCGCGGGTGAGGTCGTCGAGGACGGCCCGGACGTCGCGCCTTTCGGTCATCCGGCCGACGATCTGGCCGACGGGCGTGCCGAGCAGCGGCTCGACCTCGTACTTCTGGATGCGGGAGACCGCCTCGGCGACCAGCAGGCCCTGCAGCGGCATGGGCAGGGTGCCGGGCCCGTCCGCATCGTCCCAGGCGTCGGTCCACTCGGTGCGCAGCTGGCGTGCGGGTTTGCCGGTGAGGGCGCGCGAGCGGACGGTGTCGCCGGACCCGGCGGCGAGGAGCTTGCGGGTGAGGGCGGGGGATGGCAGCTCCGCCTCTGTGGTGGTCAGCCATATGGAGCCCAGCCATACTCCTTGGGCGCCCAGGCTCAGTGCCGCCGCCACCTGCTGGCCGCTGCCGATGCCGCCGGCCGCCAGCACGGGCAGCGGGTCGACGGCGTCGACCACTTCGGGGGTCAGCACCATGGAGGCGATCTCCCCGGTGTGACCGCCCGCCTCGTAGCCCTGTGCCACGACGATGTCGATGCCCGCGTCGCGGTGCTTGCGGGCGTGCCGGGCGCTGCCGGCGAGCGCGGCGACGAGCACGCCCCGGTCGTGGGCGCGGGCCACGACGTCGGCGGGCGGGGAGCCGAGGGCGTTGGCGAGGAGCCGGATCGGGTAGTCGAAGGCGACGTCGAGCTGGCTGCGGGCGACCTGTTCCATCCAGCCGGTGATGCGCCAGCCGGACGGCTCTCCCGCGGCGAGTTCGGGCACACCGTACTTGGCGAGGGTGTCCGCGACGAACCGGCGGTGTCCCTCGGGGATCATCGCCTCGACGTCGGCCTCGGTGACGCCCTCGACCTTCTTGGCGGGCATGACGACGTCGAGGCCGTAGGGCCGGCCGTCGGTGTGCGCCTCGATCCAGTCGAGGTCGCGTTTGAGGTCGTCGGGTGCGGTGTAGCGGACCGCGCCGAGCACGCCGAATCCGCCGGCCCGGCTGATGGCCGCGGCGACGGCGGGGAACGGCGTGAAGCCGAAGACGGCGTGCTCGACTCCCAGTTGCTTGCTCAGCTCCGTCTGCATGGGCGCAGGATGCCGCAGTCGCCGGTACGACGGAAGCCCTTTTCTGATACAGCGTCAGATTCTTCGGGGACCGCGCCGGAACGCGCGCACCGTTGACACACTCCGCGCCTGACAGGAAAGTTTCACCGCGCACAGCAAACCCCGAAAGATACTTTCAGACGGGAGGCCCCACATGACCGACGACGTGCCGGGCACAACGGCGGCCGGGCTGACCCGGCGCCGACTGGGCATCGGCGCCCTGACGCTGGGCGGCGCGCTCACGCTCGGCCCCTGGCCCGCGGGTCCGGCCGCCGCCGCCCCGGCGGCCGGCCACCCCACCCTGCGGTACGGCTCGGCCGAACGCGCCGGCCTGCTCGCCGAGCATCTGCGCCTGCTCGTCGCCGACGCCGAGACCTTCCTCGGTCCCTCCCCCGCGCACCCCTGGTACGCGGGCGCCGTCCTGCTCGCCGGGCGCGGCGGCACCGTGGCCCTGCACCGGCCGATCGGGACGGCCGTGCGCTACGCGGCCTACGACGAGAAGACCGACACCGGCGTCGAGTTCCCGGCCGGCCGGCAGATCCCGATGGCCAAGGACACGGTCTTCGACCTGGCCTCCGTCTCCAAGCTGTTCACCTCGCTGCTCGCCGTCCAGCAGTTGGAGCGGGGCACCATCGAGCTGGAGCGGCCCGTCGCCTCCTACCTCCCGGAGTTCGGCGCCGCCGGCAAACAGGAGGTGACGATACGTCAACTCCTCACGCACACCTCGGGGTTCCGTGCCTGGATCCCGCTGTACGACGCCCCCGCGTACGAGGACAAGCTCCGGCTCGTCTGGAACGAGGCGCCGGTCAGCCCGCCGGGCACCGCCTACCTCTACTCGGACCTGAACCTGATCTCCCTCCAGCTCGTCCTCGAACGCGTCACCGGCCGCCCGCTGGACGTCCTGCTGCGCGACGGGATCACCGCCCCGCTCGGACTGCGCCGCACCCGCTACAACCCGCCCGCCTCCTGGAGGCCGCGGATCGCGGCGACGGAGGACGCGCGCAGGCCGTGGTCCGGCCTGGACCGGGGGCTCGTATGGGGCGAGGTGCACGACGAGAACGCCTACAGCCTGGGCGGTGTCGCGGGCCACGCGGGGGTGTTCTCCTGCGCCTGGGACCTGGCGGTGCTCGCCCGCACGCTGCTCAACGGCGGCGCGTACGGGCGCACCCGCATCCTGCGGCCGCAGTCCGTGGAGCTGATGTTCACCGACTTCAACACCGGCTTCCCCGGCGACGAGCACGGCCTCGGCTTCGAGCTGTACCAGCACTGGTACATGGGCGCGATGGCCACTCCGCGCACCGCCGGGCACACCGGCTTCACCGGTACCTCCCTGGTGCTCGACCCGACCACCGACTCCTTCCTCGTGGTGCTCGGCAACTCGGTGCATCCCGTGCGCACCTGGCGGTCCGGTTCCGCTCCCCGGGTCGCCGCCGGCACGCATCTGGCGCGGGCCGTCCCGGTCCGCCCCGCCGAGGGCCGCACGGCCTGGTTCTCGGGCCTGGCGAACGCCACGACCGCCACGCTCACGCTGCCCCCGCTCGACACCTCCACGGGCGGGGCGCGGCTGCGCTGTGCCCTGTGGTGGGACACCGAGCCCCGCTCGGACACGCTGGTCCTGGAAGCCTCCGCGGACGGCGGCGGCTCCTGGCGGCCGGTGCCGTTCACCACGGGCCGGCGCGGCGAGGAGTCCCGGGAACACCCGGACGGTACGGCCACCGGCTGGTCGGGCCGCCTCTGGCACCGGCTGACCGCGGACCTCCCGGCCGACCGGCGGCTCGTGCTGCGCTGGCGCTACAGCACCGACCGGCTCTATGTGGGCCGCGGCGCCTACGTCGACGCGCTGCGCGTGGAGGCCGGCGGCGCCGTGGTCTTCGACGGCGCGCGCCCGGCGGACGCGGCCCGCGTCACGGCGGCGGGCTGGCGGCCGTCGGCCGACTGACGGTGCGGGCCGGGCCTCGTGGCCCGGCCCGCACCACCGTGTCCCGCCGTCTCCCGCCGCCTCCCGCCGCCTCCCGTCTTTTCAGACCCGCTCCAGCACCGCCATCGCCGCGTTGTGCCCCGGCACTCCGCTCACCCCGCCGCCGCGCACCGCTCCCGCCCCGCACAGCAGGACGTTGGCGTGCCGGGTCTCCACGCCCCAGCGGCCGGTGCCCTCCTGGGCGTAGGGCCAGGCCAGCGCGCGATGGAAGATGTTGCCGCCGGGCAGGCGCAGGTCACGCTCCAGGTCGAGCGGGGTCTTCGCCTCGACGCACGGGCGGCCGTCGGCGTCGGTCGCCAGGCAGTCGACCAGGGGCTCGGCGAGGTGGGCGTCGAGCTGCCCGAGCGTCGCCTTCAGCAGTTGGCGGCGTACGGCGTCGTTGTCGCCCGCGAACAGCCGGGCGGGGGTGTGCAGGCCGAACAGGGTGAGGGTCTGGTAGCCGCGGGCGACCAGGTCGGGGCCGAGGATCGAGGGGTCGGTCAGGGAGTGGCAGTAGATCTCGCTGGGCGGTGCGGCCGGCAGCCGGCCCGAGGCGGCCTCGGCGTGGGCGGCGGCCAACTGCTCGTAGCCCTCCGCGATGTGGAACGTGCCGGCGAACGCCTCCCGCGGGTCGACGGTGGGGTCGCGCAGCGCGGGCAGCCGCTTGAGCAGCATGTTGACCTTCAGCTGTGCGCCCTCGGCGGGGGCGGGCGGCGCCTCGCCGGTGAGGGCGGCGAGTTCCTGCGGCGAGGCGCCCACGAGGACGTGCCGGGCGGCGACGACGCCCTCGCCGTCGGCCGTGCGGTAGGCGACCTCGGCGCGGTGTCCGTCGGTGTCGACGCGGACGGCCTCGTGCCCGGTCGCGAGGGTCGCGCCCGCCGTGCGCGCGGCGGCGGCCAGCGCGTCGGTCAGGGCGCCCATGCCGCCGACGGGCACGTCCCAGGCGCCGGTGCCGCCCCCGATGACGTGGTAGAGGAAGCAGCGGTTCTGCGGCAGGGCGGGGTCGTGGGCATCGGCGAAGGTGCCGATGAGGGCGTCGGTGAGGACGACGCCCCGCACCAGGTCGTCCTCGAACTCCCGCTCGATCACGGCTCCGATGGGCTCCTCGAACAGGGCGCGCCAGGCGTCCTCGTCGTCGATGCGGCGGCGCAGCTCCTCGCGGCTGGGCAGCGGTTCGGTCAGGGTCGGGAAGACCCGCTGGGCGACCTTGCCGGTCATGCCGTAGAACCGCTGCCAGGCCAGGTACTCGCGCGCGCCGCCGGTCAGCCGGGCGAAGGACTCCCGGGTGCGCCGCTCGCCGCCGCCGACCAGCAGCCCGGTGGGGCGCCCGGCGCGCACCGCCGGGGTGTAGGAGGAGATGGTGCGGCCGCGGACACGGAAGGTGAGGCCCAGGTCCCGCACGATCTTCCGGGGCAGCAGGCTGACCAGGTAGGAGTAGCGGGACAGCCGGGCGTCGACACCGGTGAACGGGCGGGTCGACACGGCCGCGCCCCCGGTGCGGCCGAGCCGTTCCAGGACCAGCACGGACCGTCCGGCCCTGGCCAGATAGGCGGCCGCGACCAGCCCGTTGTGGCCGCCGCCGACGATGACGGCGTCGTACGCGCGGGATCCCTCGTGTGCAGGCATGGTTCTTCGTAACACGTGATGATCTACGTCGGCCAGAGGCGTGCCGGGACGCGACGGCTGACGGTGCCGGTGTCCCGGGCCGGCCGCATCGGGCCCAGCCGGCCCGCGACGCCGACGTGGCCCGCCGGGAGCCGGGGTTTCGGGTGCCCGCGCGCCGAGATCAGGCGTCGACCGGTGACGCCCGCGCGCCGGGGTCAGGCGTCGACCGGTGGCACGGCGGCGGCCCGGCCCGGCGCGCTTCGTGCCGCGACCGCGGCGCGGGTCAGCTTTCCTTCCACACGAGCAGTGTCAGTACGGCACTGCTGACGGTGACCGGGGAGGGGGACTGGTTGAGCAGCCGGACGCGCATGCCGCGTCCCTTCGCGAGCCGCTTCGTCAACGGGATCACGGCGAAGGTGCCGCCGGCGGTGCCGATGATCTCGTGGATGGGGTGGTCGGCCTCGTGCTTGTCGCCCTGGTACTCGGACATACGGGCCTGGACGACCGCGCCCGCCGGCAGCCCGGTGAGGTACAGGCTGACGCTGCCGGTGAAGCGGGCCGGGCCGCGCGCCCAGACACTGCCGTCGGTGGCGTGGTCGCCGGTCTCGTCCGACCACTCCTTGGTGAACTCGATGGAGTCCCAGGCACCAGGGCCCAGCTTGTAGGGCTTCGCGAGCCCGAGGTTCACGTACTGGGGCATCTCGTCCTCCTCGGAGGTGTCGCCCGCGGCCCAGGCGCGCAGGCCCGCCTCGGACAGATAGGCGATGGATCGGTCGACGGGCCGGCTGGTGAACTGCCAGATGAGCGGGGCCCGTCCGCTGGGCCGGGGCCGGGCCGCGGCCTCCGCCTTGCTGTACGGGGCGGCGCCCCAGGGGTAGGCCGGGTACCACAGGGGGACGCCGTCGGGCACACGGCCGGCGGCGAGGTCGTCGCCGCTGGTGTAGACGCCGACGCGCTGCCCGGGGAACGCGGCCCGTACGGCGGCGATCCAGGCGGCGGCCCAGGACTTGATCTGGGCGGCGCTGCGACCGCTGTAGTTGCGGCCGTCCGCGTAGCGTTCGAGGTCGAGCCAGTGGGTGAACCCCTTCTTCGCATGGGCCCGGACGGCGCCGATGTAGTTGGCGGCCTCCTCGTCGACGTCCTGGTTGGGCCAGGCGAAGTGGTAGGCGCCGGGCACCAGCCCGGCCTTGATGATCCCGGTGATGTGGCTGTCGAACTTCGCGTCCCGGGAGTGCCGGCCCTCGCTGGCCTTGGCGAAGGCGAACACGACGCCGTCGCCCTTGTGGGCGGCCCAGTTCTGGGTGCCCTGGTAGGCGGACACGTCCATGCCGCGGCAGGTGGCCATCGGCACCTCCTTCTGTGTCGGGCGCAGCGCGGACCCGACGCGTGCCGAACCACGCCCAGGCCACAACTGACGTGTCCGTGAGCCTACTTGAAACGATCCTCAGCGCCGCACCCGTGGCATCCCCAGGCCGATCCACGAGATGATCTCGCGCTGGATCTCGTTGTTGCCGCCGCCGAAGGTGAAGATCACCGCCGAGCGGTAGCCGCGTTCCAGCTCGCCGTGCAGGACCGCGCCGGCCGAGCCTTCCTTCAGCGGGCCCGCCGCCGAGACGACCTCCATGAGCCAGGCGTAGGCGTCGCGGCGGGCCTCGGATCCGTACACCTTGACCGCGGAGGCGTCCTGCGGGGTGAGGCTGCCGTCCTCGACGGCGTTCACCATGCGCCAGTTGAGCAGCTTCATCGCGTCCAGTCTGGTGTGGGTCCTGGCCAGCCGGTTGCGCACCCAGGAGAGGTCGATCACGCGGCGGCCGTCGGCGAGCTTGGTCCCTGACGCCCAGCGCTGGACGTCGTGCAGGGCGCGGATCGCCATCGTGCCGTGCGCGGCGAGGGTGACGCGTTCGTGGTTGAGCTGGTTGGTGATCAGCCGCCAGCCCTGGTTCTCGGCCCCGACCCGGCGGGAGACGGGGACGCGGACGTCCTCGTAGTAACTGGCCGTGGTGTCGTGCGAGGCGAGGGTGGTGATGACGGTGCAGGAGTAGCCGGGATCGGAGGTCGGCACCAGGAGCATGGTGATGCCCTTGTGCGGCGGGGCGCCCGGGTCGGTGCGCACGGCCAGCCACACCCAGTCCGCGGTGTCCCCGTTGGTGGTCCAGATCTTCTGCCCGTTGACGATGTACTCGTCGCCGTCGCGCACGGCGCGGGTCTTCAGGGACGCGAGGTCCGTGCCGGCGTCCGGCTCGCTGTAGCCGATGGCGAAGTCGATCTCGCCGGAGAGGATCCGCGGCAGGAAGTACGCCTTCTGTTCGTCGCTGCCGAACCGCATCAGGGTCGGGCCGACCGTGTTCAGCGCCATGAGCGGCAGCGGTACGCCGGCCTGCGCGGCCTCGTCGAAGAAGATGAACTGCTCCATCGCCGTCAGCCCGCGCCCGCCGTACTCCTCGGGCCAGCCCACGCCGAGCCAGCCGTCCGCGCCGAGCCGCCTGATCGTGTCACGGTAGAACCGCTTCTGCGCGGCCGGATCGGCGTAGCGGGCGTACGCGTTGTCCGGCACCAGGCCGGCGAAGTAGGCGCGCAGTTCGGTGCGCAGCCGCTGCTGCTCGGGCGTGTGGTCGAGATGCACGGCGCCTCCAGGTTCCCGTCGGCCGGTCCTGACGGCGCACACCGTAGAACGTGTTACAGAAATTGGGAATGGCGGCCCTCGGAGAAGTAAGGGCGGCCCTCGTTGAAGTCAGGGGGCATCCGGAGGGCGCACGAGATCGCCGAGGGGCGCGCTCCTCGCCGGGAGGCCGCGGGAAAGCGCGCCGGGCATGCCGAGACCGCGGGCCGGGGCGGGGGCGGGCTGCCGCGGATGCGGCGGTCTCGGCGGGACCGGGCGGTCCCGGAAGTCAGCCGAGTGCCGCCACGAAGTCGGCGCAGGCCCGGGCGCACGCCCGGCACGCCTCCGCCGCCGCCCGCGCGCCGGACCGCCCCTCGAAGGCCACGGCGCTGTCGAGGCAGACCGCGCGGCACCACTCCAACTGGATCCGCAGTCCCGCCTGGTCCTGGCAGTTCTGTTCGGACAGCATGCGGCAGGTGGTGTCGCACACCTCCGCACACAGGATGCCCTGCCGCCGCACCCGCTCCGGCTCGTCGGTCCCGTCCGGATCCAGGAGGCTCGCGCGCACCGCGCAGGCACGGGCGCACTCGGTGCACGCCTGCGCACACGCGAAGCGGTCCTCCAGGAAGCGGTACAGCTCCTGCTCGGAAGTCGTCGGTGTCACACGGGCCGGGTAGCCCGGTCGGGACGGGTCAAACCCGGGCCGGTGCGGGTTGCGCGGGTGCGGGTGGCTCTGCCCCGGGGCCCGTCGAAAGCGGTGCGGCAGCGTCACCGGGTGTAGGCGACGGGCCACGGAAAGCGTCCGGTTCACCCCGTTATGGCAGGGGTATTCCAGTGCTATGAGTACCGTATCCATGCAGATGGCCGCGCCGAGCGGCCTGCTGAGTCTCGGGCTCTTCGTGGTGGCTGTGGCCGTCCTCGCGCTGCTCGCCGGGGGCTTCTGGCTGGGCTCCCGTGTCAAGTACCGCGAATCGCCCCGGCCGCGCCCCGAAGAGCAGCCGCATCTGCCTCCGGGCGGTGCGGTGCGTGAGGTCCGGGAGAACCGGGAGTCCGAAGAGGTGCCGCGGACTCCCGAGGGCGGGCGTCCGCTCACCCCGTACGAGTTGAGCAATCAGCAGACCCGGCCCAGCGAGTCGAAGGACCGGCCGCGGTGGAGCAAGGGGTCAAGCGGCTCGTTCGGTGGGGGCGGGTTGGGGGCCCACTGACGCCCCACAGGGGCGCGGGGAGCTGCGCGCTCGACCCCAGCCGACCCGCCGTAGGCGGCGCCTGGGTCAGGGGTTTGGGTGGGTGTCCAGGTGGGTTATGCGGGTCATGTTGGTGCGGTCCTCGGGGGCCTCGCTGGGGGTGGTCGCGAACCAGGCGTCGAGGATTTCCTTGAGCACCGGCTCGGAGGTCAGCCGCAGACCCAGGGCCAGGACGTTGGCGTCGTTCCAGCGGCGGGCGCCCTCGGCGGTGTAGGCGTCCGTGCACAGCGCCGCCCGTACGCCGGGAACCTTGTTCGCGGCGATGGAGGCGCCGGTCCCGGTCCAGCAGCACACGACGGCCTGGTCCGCCGTCCCGGTGGCGACGTCCCGGGCCGCCGCCTCGGAGCAGACCGCCCACTGCGGGTCGGCCCCGGGCCGCAGCGCGCCGTGCACGCGCACCTCGTGCCCGCGCCGGCGCAGCTCCGCGACGACGAACCGGGCGACGGGTTCGTCCATGTCCGAGGAGACCGAGATCCGCATGCCGCTGAGCCTATGCGCTCCGCCGGACATGCCGCGATGCCGTCGGTCGTCCACGGCGCCGTTGTGGCTGGTCGCTCCCCCACTGCGCCCCTTCGGGGTGCCGTCGAACCGCAGCGGACTTCACTGGACTTGCTGGCCGGCCGGGGTGACCCGCCGCCCGGGCCGGACCGGGCGGCGGCCGGTGTCAGTGCGCGGCGAGGGCGCGGGCGGCCGTGACCAGGTCGGCGTTGCGCCCGGCCGGGGTGGCGTCCGGGAGGTGGATGCCGTCCTCGAAGCCGATGCGGATCTGGTGCCCGTCGTGGAGTGCGGCGCGCAGCACGGGCCAGGTGGTGGCCGCCTCTCCGTGGTAGAGCAGCGGGCAGCCGACCCCGGCGGCGCGGATGCGGGCGGCCATCTCGCGCGCGTGGGCGACCGCCGTGTCCGGGTCCTCGTCCATCGGCTCGATCAGGATGCGCGCGTTGTCCGCCAGCGTCGGCGAGGCGAGCAGCGCGGGCACGTCGTCCGTGCTCCACACGGCGCTCTCCAGCGTCATGCCCCGGGCGGTGACGAGCGCGGCGGTCTCCGCCGCGCCCTCCTCGCTGAAGGCCACCGAGGCGAAGTCCGGCAGTACCTCCCATGCCTTGACCAGGTCGTACCGCTCCTGGGGTCCGGAGCAGGTCCACAGTCCGGTGGTGGTGCCGACGACCGCGGCGGGCGCCGCGGAGCGGATGGCGCGCAGGACGTCGGCGAGGGCGCCGGGCTCGATCGTCTGGCCGCCGTCCGCGGTGCGGACGTGGAAGTGGACGACATCGGCGCCGGAGGAGAGCACCGCGGCGGTGTCCGCGGCGATCTCCTCGGGGGTCAGCGGCACGGCGGGGTGCTCGGTACGGGTACGCCCGCCGTTGATGGCTGCCTTGAGGAACATGGGTGCTTCCTTGCGAAGGGGTGGGTGGCCGGAAAAGGCCGTGGTCACGCTGGGGTGGCGGCGGGGTGCAGCAGGTTCTCGACGGTGCGGGTGGCCCCGGTGAGGGCTCCCAGCCGCTCTCCCCGGTGCAGCGCGGCGATGAGGTCCGGCTCCTCGGCGTCGTCGGCCAGCGCCTCGCCGACGACGGCGGCGAGCCGGGCGGCCGGCGCGACGAGCAGGCCGTTGTCGTCGCCGAGGACCAGGTCGCCGGCCCGCACCGGTACGCCGCCGCAGCTGACGGGCGCGTTCAGGGCGCCGTCGGCGATGCCGTGCAGCTTGGTGGTGAGCAGCGAGGTGCCGTACGCGTGGACGGGCAGGCCGATCTCGCGCAGGGCGCCGATGTCGGTGCAGACGCCGTCCACGACGGCGCCGGCCGCGCCGCGGGCCGCCAGGGCGTGCGCCACGACCTCGCCGAGCGGGGCGTGGCGGCGGTCGCCGCCGCAGTCCACGACCACGACGTCGCCCGGTCCGACGAGGGACGCCGCATGGTGCAGCAGGGTGGAGTCGGTGGCGGTGATCCGTACGGTGACGGCGCGGCCGACGAGCCTGCCGCTGCCGGTGAAGCGGCGCAGCGCCGGATCGCAGAAGCCCTCCTCCAGGTAGTGGCCGAGGGTGGGGAAGTCGACGTCGGCGAGGCGCGCCGCCAACTCGGCGTCCAGGGGCGGAATCTGAGCCAGATCGCGGATGTCCAGGGGCATGGTCGTCACCTCGGTCCGATGATGATGCGGCGGTTGCGCAGGACGGGCAGGATGGTGCGGGCCCGGTCGATGCGGTGCTTGTCCGCCTCGACCACGCACAGGGCGCGCTCCTCCTCACCGAGCGCGGCGCGCACGACCCCCAGCGGGTCGATGGCCATGCTCATGCCGATGCAGTCGGGCGTGGTGAGCGAGGCGGCCACGACCCAGCAGGTGTTCTCGATCGCGCGGGTGCGCAGCAGCGTCGTCCAGTGGTCCTCCTTCAGCGGGCCGCGCACCCAGGCCGCGGACACGGACAGCAGGTCGGCGCCCATCTCGACCAGGGTCCGGGTGAACTCGGGGAAGCGCAGGTCGTAGCAGTTGACCAGGCCCACGTTGAACTCCCCGATCCGCACCACGCAGGGTCCCTCGTCGCCGCGCTGCACCTGACGGGACTCGCGGTAGTCGAAGGCGTCGTAGAGGTGCATCTTGCGGTAGCGGCCGAGGAGTTCGCCGTCCGCGGAGACGGCGGCGATGGTGTTGTAGGGCAGGGAGTCGCCGCTCGGTTCGTAGCCGCCGGCGATCACGGCGATGCCGTGTGCGGCGGCGATCCGCGACAACTCGCCGAGGAAGAAGGGCCAATGGGCCTCGGCGGTCAGATGCAGTGGCCCGTCGGCGGCCTCCGCGGGGATCATCGCCTCCTCGGGGAAGACGACGAGTTCGGCGCCCGCGGCCACGGCTTCACCGGCCATGGTCTCGACGACCGCGAGGTTCCCCGCGATGTCGGCGGTGGGGGCGTACTGGGCGGCGGCGACCTTCACGGTCGTGTCTCCTTGCTGTGGTGGTGGTCGTGCGGGACCGGGAGCGGGGCGGTCATTCGGCGAGCACCCGGGAGGCGTCCGGGTTCCAGTGCGCCCACACCGGGCTGCCGGGCGCCGGATGGGCCGCCTCCGTGGGATGCGTCTCGGCGACGAACGCGCTGCCGTCGTCGAGGGTGAGGTGGTGGCGGACGGCGCTGCCGAGGTAGACCGACTGCCGCAGGGTGCCCCGCAGCGCGGCCCGGCCGGCCGGGATCCCGCTCTCCTCGCCGCAGACCCGGATGTGTTCGGGGCGCACCGCGAGGTGTGCCTCGCCCGTGCGGTCCGTGCGCGGCACCGGCAGGGTGCCGAGCCCCGGCACGGCGAGACGGGTGCCGTCCGCGGTGCCGGTGAGGAAGTTGGAGGTGCCGATGAAGGAGGCGACGAAGCGGGTGGCGGGCCGCTCGTAGACGCCCTCGGGGGTGTCGACCTGGACCACCCGGCCGCCGTTCATGACGGCGATCCGGTCGGACATGGTCAGCGCCTCCTCCTGGTCGTGGGTGACGGTCACGAAGGTGACCCCGACCTCGCGCTGGATCTTCTTCAGCTCCAGTTGCATCTCGGCGCGCAGCTTCTTGTCGAGGGCGCCGAGCGGCTCGTCGAGCAGCAGCAACGAGGGGCGGCCGATGAGCGCGCGGGCGATGGCGACGCGCTGTCGCTGGCCGCCCGAGAGCTGTGCGACGGCCCGGTCGCCGAAGCCCGTCAGCCGGACCAGGGCCAGGGCCTCGTCCACCGCGGCGGCGATCTGCGCCCTCGGCCGCAGCTTGCGCACCTTCAGTTCGAAGGCGACGTTGTCGGCGACGCTGAGGTGCGGGAAGAGGGCGTAGCTCTGGAAGAGCATGTTCAGGTCGCGTTTGTGTGCCGGAAGACCGGTCGCCGGGGTGCCGCCGAGTTCGATGCTGCCCTCGGTGGGCTCCTCGAAGCCGGTGATCATCCGCATCAGGGTGGTCTTCCCGCAGCCCGAAGGACCGAGGACGGAGAAGAACTCGTTGCGCCGGATGTCGAGGGTCACGTCGCGCACGGCGTGCGTGCCGCCGAAGACCTTTCCGACACCGAAGAGACGGACGGCCGCGGCCGTGGGGTCGGCGGACACAGAGTGGGGCGCTGCCATGTCAGGACGCCTTGACCTTGGTCCAGCCCTGCTGGAAGTACTGCATGGCGGTGCCCGGGTCGAGCAGGAAGTCCGCCTTGGCGATGGCCGCGTCGGGCGCGTAGATCGCGGTGTTCTCCAGGGCCGCCTTGTCCTTGATCAGCTTGCGGGCGGCCTGGTTGGCGCTTGCGGAGGAACCGTCGTCGGTGGCCTTCGCGGCGACCTCGGGGCGCAGCGCGTAGGTGATGAACTTGTACGCCGACGTCAGGTTCTTCGCGCCCTTGGGGATGGCGAGGCCGTCCGTCCAGATGGAGCCGCCCTCCTCCGGGATGGCGTAGTGCACATGGGGGTCGGAGGCCACGACCTTGGCCATGGCGGTGCCGCTCCACGCCTCGGCCGCGCACGCCTGGCCCGTGGACAGCAGTTGCGGGTAGTTGGTGGAGTTGTAGCCGGCGAGTATCTTCTTCTGCTTCTGCAGCGCCTCGGTGGCCTGGGCGATCTCGTCCTTGTCGGTGCTGGTGGCCCGGTGCCCGGTGACCTGGAGGCCGGCGATGTAGGCCGCGAGCATGTTGTCGAGCATGTACAGCTTGCCCTTGTACGTGCCGTCGAAGAGCGTCTTCCAGCTGGTCGCCGACTTGATGCAGGTGTCGTTGTAGGCGAAGCCGGTGGTGCCCCAGATCCACGGGACGCTGTACTTGTTGCCCGGGTCGTAGGACGCGGTGCGGAACTTGGGCGCCAGGTTGCCGAGGCCCTTGATCTTCGAGTGGTCCAGCTCCTGGATGAGGTTCTGTCCGATCAGCTGCTGCACCGTGTACTGGCTGGGTTCGACCAGGTCGTAACCGGAGGAGCCGGAGCCGAGCTTGGCGGTCATGGTCTCGTTGCTGTCGAAGGTGTCGATGGTGACCTTGATGCCGGTCTCCTTCTCGAAGCCCTTGACCACGGAGTCGGGGATCTCCCCGGCCCAGGCGTAGACGTGCAGTTCCTTGCCGCCGCCGGAGGAGGACGAGACGGCGTCGGAGCCGGAGCCGCCGCAGCCGGTGGCGAGCACGGCGGTGGCGGTGAGCACGCCGGTGGCGAGAAGGGTTCTCGGGACGGTGGTACGGGGCATGACGAGACCTTTCGGGAACGTGCCGGGGTGTACGAGGACATACGCGGACATACGGGGCGGGTGCGGGCACAGGAGGGGACGGGGAGGTGCGGGGCCGAGGCGGGATGGCGCGACGGGCGCGGAACGGGTGGGGCGGGACTGGGCGGGACCGCGCCGGCGCGGTCAGGAGCGGGGGCGCGGGAGGCGCGCGGGGTGCGGCGGCCCGTCAGGTGGGGTCGTCGACGAGGACGCGGCGCACCTGCCGCAGCCCGGCGGCGAGGATGATCAGGAAGGTGAACAGCACGAGGAGGGTGCCCAGCGCGTTGATCTCCGGGGTGAGGCCCGTCTTGAGCAGGGAGTACACCCGCAGCGGCAGGGTCGTGGTGCCGACACCGCCGGTGAAGGTGGACATCACGATGTTGCCGAAGGAGATCGTGAAGCACAGCAGCCAGGAGGCCAGCAGGGCGTGTTTCAGCAGCGGCAGGGTGATCAGGCGGAACCGCTGCCAGGCACCGCAGCCGAGATCGGCGGCGGCCTCGTCGAGGGACGGGTCGAGGGCGCGGTGCGCGCCGATCACGATCAGGGCCGCGTACGGCAGGGTCACCACCAGATGGCCGAGGACGAGCGAGGTCATGCCGAGGCTCGCCCGCAGGGTGCCGAACACGGACAGCAGGGCGACGCCGAGCACGATCTCCGGGATCACCAGCGGCAGGAACAGGCTGCCGGAGAACAGCGCACGCCCGCGCGGGCCCAGCCGGGCCATGCCCATCGCGGCGAACAGTCCGCCGAGGGTGGCGAGCGTCGCCGAGATCACCCCGGCCTCGGCGCTGACGCGCAGCGCGGCGAGCAGATCGGTGTCCGCCGCGAGCACGCCGTACCAGCGGGTGCTGAACCCGCCCCACTTGTAGGTGAGATCGGAGTCGTTGAACGAGAGCACCACGACGACGACGATCGGCACGTACAGGAAGACGATGACGCCCCGGGCGAGCCAGCCGGTCACGGCGTCGGGCAGGCGCCCGGTGCGGGCGGCGCGGCTTTTCATGACGCCTTCCTCCTCAGCCTGCGGGCCGCGGTGCCGAGGACCGCGACCGACACGGTCATCAGGGCGAGCAGTACGACGGAGGCCGCCGCGCCCATGGGCTGGTTGCGGAACTCGGTGTAGAGCGTGACGATCAGGTTGCCGACGAGCTGGTCCTTGCCGCCGCCGAGCAGGACCGGGATCACGAAGACACCGAGTGTCGGGATGAAGGTGAGCAGCGCCGCGGCGAGCAGACCGGGCCGTACGAGGGGCAGCAGCACCTTGGTGTGCACCCGCCACCAGCCGCAGCCCAGGTCCCGGGCGGCCTCGCCCAGCGACGGGTCGACGCCGCGCAGGGTGGCGTAGACGGGGAAGACGGCGGTGGGCAGGAAGGCGTAGACGAGTCCGATGAACGAGGCGCCCTGGCTGGGGATCCACTGGGCTGGTCCGTCGGTGAGGCCGGCCGCGTCGGTGAGCGTGTTGACCGGGCCGCCCGGGCTGAGCAGATTGATCCAGGCGAAGGTGCGTACCAGGAAGTCCGTCCAGAACGGCACGATGATCAGCAGGAGCAGGATGCCCTGCCGCCGCGCGGGACGGCCGGCCAGATAGGTGGACACCACATAGCCGAGGACCAGGCAGACGGCGGTGTTCAGGGCCGCCATGCCGAGGCTGTAGCCGAACACCTTCAGGTACACCGGGTCGATCAGCTCGCGGTAGTTGGCGAGGGTGAAGCCGCCCTGTACGCCGCCGTAGGCGTCCGGCGCGGCGAAGCTGTTGCGCACCACCAGGGCCAGCGGCAGGAGCACCAGTGCCACGACGGTGACCCCGGCGGGCGCCAGGAGGGCGAGGGTGGCCCCGTGGTACCGCAGGCGGCTGCGGGACGCCGGGGCGGTCGGCGGCGCGGTGGCGAGCGCCGGCGGCGCGGCGGTCACGGTCACCGCGTACGCCGCGCGGCGAACGGGGGTTCCTGCATGGGCTGTGTCTCCTCACGAGCGGTCCCGCACGGCCCAAGTGATCACCCGGCCGTGGTGTGCGCACCAGCTTCCGCCCGCTCGTGCGGCCCCGAACAGGGGCGCCGGCATCGAATCCAGTGGAAACGCAGCCTGAATTCCGCGCATCTCGCAATCGCCGCGCAACAACGCAGGGTGATGATGGCGGGAAGCACGGGAGTGGAGGTACCACGGTGATCGACGACCTGGACCGGCAGATCATCGACCAGTTGCGCGTCGACGGCCGGCGGTCCTTCGGGGAGATCGGCCGCTCGATAGGCCTGTCGGAGGCTTCGGTGCGGGCGCGCTTCCAGCGGCTGCAGCGGCGCGGCGCGATCCAGGTGGTGGGCATGACGGACGCCGTCCGGTTCGGGGAGGTGAAGGTGCACCTCGCGGTGCGGGTGCAGCACATCCCGGTGGCGCTGGTCGCCCGGGAGCTGTCGCGGATGCCGGAGGTGCGCTATGTCGCGGCCTGCGTGGGCCCCTACGATCTGATCACGGATGTCCGCTGCCGCGATCTGGCGCATCTGTCCGAGCTGCTGACCGAGCGGGTGCGGCGGGTGAACGGCGTCGCGCACGCGGAGGCGCTGACCGTGCTCGAAGTGGTGAAGGACAGCTATCTGTGGGCGGGCTTTCGTGATCTGCCCGCCTCGCCCGAACAGCGCATCCTGCCGCCGTGAACCGGGCGGCGGCGCCGGCGGGCCGTTCAGTCGCCGGCGACGGCCTGTCCGACGGCGCTGTCGAGCCCGTTCCAGGAGTAGTCCTTGAACAGCTCCAGAAGCAGCAGCACCTGTACCCGGGACACCCCGGGCAGCATCCTGATCTCGTCGAGCAGCTGCACCAGCTGGGCCTGGTCCCGGCAGGTCCCCTCCAGGAAGATGTCCTGACTGCCCGCGCAGAGCGCCACATGGTTGATCATCGGCATGTCGGCGAGGCTCTTGGCGACCGCGCGAGGGGTCAGGTCCCGCACCCGGATCATCAGCCGGACGGACTGGTGGCCCAGGGTGAGCGGGTTGCACAGCGCGACGATGCGCAGCGCGCCGCTGTCCTGGAGCCGCGACACCCGCTGACGCACCGTGGCCTCGGAGACGCCCAGCTCGCGGGCGAGCGTGGTGTAGGGCGTGCGTCCGTCGCGGGTGAGGGCCCGGACGATGTTCCGGTCGAGTTCGTCGATCAACGATGCCGCCTCCTTCCGGCGCGTCCCCTTCTTGCGCCCCCGGTTTCGCCGACCGTACGCGTATCGCCGCGAGCGCGGTAGGCGGGGGTCAGGAGAACGGCGGGGAAGCGGAAGCGCACGCCGGGAGGCCGGCTCCGGCCGCACGAGCGGGGACGGAGCCGGCCGCACGGCGGGCCGGGCGGGTGCCGCAGGGCTGGGGCGGGTGCCACCGGACGGCGCGGATGCCACCGGACGGCGCGGATGCCACCGGACGGCGCGGGGGCCACCGGAGGGCGCGGCACGGTGGCGGGCCGCCGGGGCGCGCGGCCCGGGCCCTGCGGTCAGGAGGCGGTGGCGGGGCTCTGGAAGTAGTGGCCCTTGTCGAGGTCTTCGAGCAGCCCGGGACCGGTGGGCCGCCAGTCCAGCAGCTCGCGGGTCAGGGCGTTCGACGCCGGGGCGTCGAGCTGGACGAAGCCGCCCAGCCAGGCGAAGTGCTCGGCCGCGGCCTGCGGGGCCACGGAGGTCACGGGCACATCGAGGTGGCGGCCGATCACCTCGGCGACGTCACGGATCGCGACGCCCTCCTCCGCGACGCCGTGCAGCACCGTCCCCGCGGGTGCCCGCTCGACGGCCAGGCGGAACAGCCGGGCGGCGTCGAGGCGGTGGACGGCGGGCCAGCGGTTGGCGCCGTCGCCGACGTAGCCGGAGACGCCCTTGGCGCGGGCGGTGGCGACCAGGGCCGCCATGAATCCGTTGTCCCCGTCGCCGTGGCAGGTCGGGGAGAGCCGCACCACGCTGGAGCGCACGCCCCGTGAGGCGAGGCCGAGCACCGCCGCGGCGGTGACCGCGCGCCGGGACACCGGCGAGCCGTCGACGGTGGGCACGTCCCGCTCGGTGGCCACCTGCCCCGGCTTCAGGCCGGCGAAGCCGGAGGCGAGGACGAAGGGGCGGTCGGTGCCCGCGAGGGCGTCGCCGAGTGCGTCCACGGCGCGGCGGTCGGCGTCGGCGGCGCCCTCGAAGTCGCCGCTGAAGGCGATGTCGTGCTTGAAGGCGAGATGGATCACCCCGTCCGACGCGGCGGCGGCGCCGGCCAGCACGTCGAGGTCGTCGAGGGTGCCGCGGACCGTTTCCGCCCCGGCGGCGGTGAGGGCGGCGGCGGAGGCGTCGGAGCGGGCGAGCCCGACGACCCGGTGGCCCGCGTCGATCAGGTCGGGAACGAGGGCGGAGCCGATCCAGCCGGACGCTCCGGTCACGAAGATGCGCATGGGTGAGACCCCAGAAGATTGACGTCAGTGACTGTCATCGACGGTAGCACGCGATGTCAGCCACTGCCATCACGTAGGATCCGGCCATGGGCAGATGGGAGCCGAACGCGCGCGGGCGCCTGGCACAGGCGGCGTTGGCGCTCTACAGCGAGCGGGGCTATGAGCAGACGACGGTGGCGGAGATCGCGGGGCGGGCCGGCCTCACCGAGCGGACCTTCTTCCGGCACTACGCCGACAAGCGCGAGGTGCTGTTCGACGGCTCGGGCGCGTTGCAGGAGCTGTTCGTGGACGCGGTCGTCGGGGCCGCGCCGTCCGCGGCGCCGATCGACGCGCTCGCGGCGGGGCTTGAGGCGGCCTGCGCGCTCTTCCACGACCGCCGCGAGCACGCCCGGCGGCGCCAGGCCGTGGTCATGGCGAACCCGGAACTGAGGGAGCGCGAGCTGATCAAGCTCGCGTCGCTGTCGGCCGCGCTCGCCGACGCCCTGCGCCGGCGCGGCGTCGCGGAGCCCGCCGCGAGCCTGACCGCCGAGGCGGGGGTGGCCGTCTTCAAGGTCGGCTTCGAGCGGTGGACCGCGGCGACCGAGGAGCGCGAACTGTCACAGGTGCTGCGCGAGTCGCTGGCCGCGTTCCGGGCCGTGGCCGCGGGCGACGGAACCGGTCCGGCGCTCCGGCCGAAGCCCACGCCCCACTGACCACCACCCCGCGCCGTCCCCCTCCGGCGAACCACCCGCCTCGCCCCGGCGGCTCGCCGGACCCGGCAACACACCGCGCACCCCCGAGCTGCCCCCCGACCCCCGCCGGACCGACGGTGACACAGCCGCCCCCAAAAGGGGCGCGGGGAACGGCGCGACCAGCCACGACGGCCCCGCACCCGACAACGCACCACGCACCCCCGACGCCGGCACCCGGCCCCCGCTGGACCGACGGTGACACAACCGCCCCCAAAAGGGGCGCGAGGAACGGCGCGACCAGCCACGACGGCCCCGCACCCGACAACACACCGCGCACCCCCGACGCCGGCACCCGCTTCGCGCCGGCGGGCCGCTGAGCGCCGCCCATGTCGCCCTCGGGGCCGTTGACCGCCACCCGTCTCGCCGCCCGCCGTGACCTTCGCTGCCCCAAGGCCGATACTGCCAGGGGAACACCTGCGCCAAGCCCGTACGTCCGACCCGACCACCTGACAGGCCATCACCACGACAGCACCGAGTCCGCCGGCACCGCCCGGGCCCGCTGCCGAGCGCCGCGGCCCGCCGCGCCGGCCACCGGGCCCACCCGTACCGACCAGCTGAAAATGCAGGTCAGAGGGCCATCTGTTAGCGTCAATTGGAGGTACCCATGAGGATGCTCATCAACGTCCCGGAGACCGTGGTGGCGGACGCGCTGCGGGGGATGGCGGCAGCCCATCCCGAGCTGACCGTGGACGTGGAGAACCGGGTGATCGTACGGCGGGACGCCCCGGTGGCCGGACAGGTCGCGCTCGTCTCCGGCGGCGGGTCCGGGCACGAGCCGCTGCACGGCGGCTTCGTGGGGCCCGGGATGCTGTCGGCCGCCTGCCCGGGCGAGGTGTTCACCTCCCCCGTGCCCGACCAGATGGCACGCGCCGCAGCGGCCGTGGACAGCGGGCAGGGTGTGCTGTTCGTCGTGAAGAACTACACGGGTGACGTCCTCAACTTCGACATGGCGGCCGAACTGGCCGAGGACGAGGGCATCCAGGTGGCGAGGGTACTCGTCAACGACGACGTGGCGGTCACCGACAGTCTCTACACGGCGGGGCGGCGCGGTACGGGAGCCACCCTGTTCGTGGAGAAGATCGCGGGCGCCGCGGCGGCCGAGGGGCAGCCGCTGGAGCGGGTCGAGTCCATCGCGCGGCAGGTCAACGAGAACGCCCGCAGCTTCGGCGTCGCCCTCAGCGCCGTCACCACCCCCGCCAAGGGCAGCCCCACCTTCGATCTGCCGCCCGGCGAGCTGGAGTTGGGCATCGGCATCCACGGCGAGCCGGGCCGCGAGCGGCGGGCCATGATGACCTCCGGTGAGATCGCCGACTTCGCGGTGGGCGCGATCCTGGACGACATGCCCCCGCGCAACCCGGTCCTCGTCCTGGTCAACGGCATGGGCTCGACCCCGCTGCTGGAGCTGTACGGCTTCAACGCCGAGGTGCAGCGGGTGCTAGGCGAGCGCGGTGTGGCGGTGGCCCGCACCCTCGTCGGCAACTACGTCACCTCCCTGGACATGGCGGGCGCCTCGGTCACCCTGTGCCAGGTCGACGAGGAACTGCTGCGTCTGTGGGACGCGCCGGTGCGGACGCCGGCCCTGCGCTGGGGGATGTGACCCGGCGTTCGCAGCGACCAACGTACCTACGACGCAAGGAGATCCCGTGCTCGACGCCGATTTCTTCCGCCGCTGGATGGCCGCCACCGCCGCGTCCGTCGACCGTGAGGCGGAACGGCTCACCGCGCTCGACTCGGCCATCGGGGACGCCGACCACGGCGCCAACATGCAACGCGGGTTCGCGGCCGTGACGGCCGCTCTGGAGAAGGCGGCGCCCAACACACCGGGCGACGTCCTGACGCTCGCCGGGCGGCAGCTCATCTCCACCGTCGGCGGCGCGTCCGGGCCGCTGTACGGAACGCTGCTGCGGCGCACGGGCAAGGCGCTCGGCGACGCGGCCGAGGTCAGCGAGGAACAGCTCGCCGACGCGCTGCGGGCGGGCGTGGAGGGGGTCATGACGCTCGGCGGGGCCGCGCCGGGCGACAAGACCATGATCGACGCGCTGCGGCCGGCCGTCGACGCGCTCGGCGACGGATTCGGCGCGGCGCGGGCCGCCGCGGAGGCGGGCGCCGTGGCCACGGTTCCGCTGCTGGCCCGCAAGGGCCGGGCGAGCTACCTCGGGGAGCGCAGCATCGGGCACCAGGACCCCGGGGCCACCTCGTCCGCGCTGCTGATCGCCGGGCTCGCGGAGGCCGCCGATGAGTGACGAGCGGCGGGTGGGCATCGTGCTGGTGTCGCACAGCGCCGAGGTGGCCGCCTCGGTCGGCGAGCTGGCCAAGGGCCTGGCGGGCGGCGCCGCCGAGGTGCCCGTCGCGTCGGCGGGCGGCACGGAGGGCGGCGGGCTCGGCACCAGCGCCGAGCTGATCTCCGCCGCCGCGGCGGCCGTGGACCGGGGCGCCGGTGTCGCCGTCCTCACGGACCTCGGCAGCGCGGTGCTGACGGTGAAGGCGCTGCTCGCGGAGGGCGACGAACTCCCCGCGGGTACGCGGCTCGTGGACGCCCCGTTCGTCGAGGGCGCCGTGGCGGCGGTCGTCACCGCGTCCGCGGGCGGCGACCTGGACGCGGTGGAGGCGGCGGCGCGGGAGGCGTACACGTACCGGAAAGTGTGAGCCTCGTCATCTCCTTCGCGGTCCGGCAGCAGGGCAGCCGGACCCCGGGGCGTCGCCGCCGGGGGCCGATGGCGAGACGGGGCCGGGGCAGGCCGGTCGCGGCCGGCCATGACGTCGCCGGCGTCGTCCCCGACGGCTCCGGTGACCGAGTCGGGGGCGAGTTCCCTCGCCAGGTGCTGCCCCGGCACCCACGAACCCGGAACCCCACGCACCGCTTGACGAAGGACCTGAGGGACATAGAAGCACCCCTCGCCTGGGGCGGGGCGCTCAGGCGAGTCCGGCCGCCACGAGGGCGAGGGCCGAGCGCAGGGTCGTGGTCAGCTCGGCCTCCGCCGTAGTGGCGTCGGCGGACTCCTCCTCGATGCGCCAGGCGTAGTGCTCGATCGCCGCGCGCAGCGCCGCGTTGAACATGGCGGCCTGGACGGTCGGCCCCAGCGCGTCGGCGGGGACCCCGGCGCGCTCGGCGAGGGCGCGGGCGAACGCCGGCTCGGCCTCGTCGTACGACTGGAGCCAGACCGCCCGCAGCCCCGGCTCGTCGCGGGTCAGCCGGACCAGTGCGCCGAGGGTGGCACGGTCGGGGCCCGTCACCAGGCGGCTGTCGGCGGGCACCGCGCGCACGAGGACGTCCTCCAGCGGCCGGCCGGGGCGCCAGGCGCGCAAAGTGGCGGCGATCTGCTCGATCCCGGCCTCGAACAGCGGCCGTACGCAGGACTCCTTGCTCGGGAAGTAGCGCCACACCGTGCGCGCGGAGACGCCGACGGCCCGCCCGATCTGCTCCCCCGTGGTCGCGGCGACGCCCTGTGCGACGAACAGGTCGACCGCGGCCCGCGCGATCTCCGACCGGATCTGCGCCTTGCGCTCCTCGGTCAGGGGTGGTCGTCCCGTGCGTCCGCCGGCTGCCGTCATACGTCCCTCCGGTTCGGGCTGCTGCTGCCAGGGAATTCTCCACCACTACTACTTTATGTCACTCACAGACAATAAGTCGTAGGGTGGGCGCGTGCGCCGGGCGCTCGGCCCGGCGCGTCACGCGAGAAGAACCAACCGATGGGGAGCGGATCATGACCAGCGGACTGGACGGCCGGAGCGTCGTCGTCACCGGCGCGGGGTCGGGGATCGGGCGAGCCGCGGCGCTGGCCTTCGCGGCGGAGGGCGCCCGGGTCGTGGTGGCGGACCTCGACGCCGAAGGCGCGGGCGCGGTCGTCGAGGAGATCACCCGGGCGGGTGGCACGGCCCTGGCCGTGACCGGCGACCTCAGCGAGCAGGCGGTGGTGGACCGGCTGGTTTCGACCGCCGCGGAGCGCTTCGGCGGGGTGGACGTCCTGGTGAACAACGCCGGGATCATGGACCGCATGTCGGCCCTCGCCGAGGTGAGCGACGCCGAGTGGGAGCGGGTCCTGCGGGTCAATCTGACCGCACCCTTCCTGCTCACCCGGGCGGTGCTGCCGCACATGCTGGCGGCGGGGCGGGGCGTCGTCGTGAACACGGCCTCCGAGGCCGGCCTGCGGGGCAGCGCGGCGGGCGCCGCGTACACGGCCTCGAAGCACGGGGTGATCGGCCTGACCAAGTCCCTCGCGGTGATGTACCGCAACCAGGGCATCCGCGCCAACGCGATCGCACCGGGCGGGACCAGGACCGCCATCACCGTGGACACGCAGGACGGGGCGCACGGACCGGCCGCCCTCGGCCCGTACTTCGGCAACGTCGGCCGCGCCAGCGAGCCGGAGGAGCAGGCGGCCGCGATCGTGTTCCTCGCCTCGGACGCGGCCAGCAACATCAACGGCGCGATCCTTCCGGTGGACAACGGCTGGTCGGCCGTCTGACCCCACCAGGGCCCATAGGCGCGAGCACTACGGCGCGGGGCACGGGAATATGTGCGCGCCCCATGGTTGGGCCCAACAGGGACCGGGGGGTGGCCGGGGCCGACAGGGGCCGGGGGCCGGGCCCGTGTCGGCCCCGGCCACCCCGACCACCCGCGCACGGCGCGGGACCAGCGACGACAGCTTTCCGCGCCACAGGCGCGAACTCCCCTGTGTTTCCGGAGAGTTCGGCCGTGAGGAGCTTCAGCATACGTAACGCATCCGGGTGGTCACCAACACGGCCCTGTTGAACACGCCCCTCTTGAAGAGGCCGTACCGGCCGTGCATATTGGTCCGGACCATTGCCGTGTTGCCGTCCCCGGGGAGGCACAGCCGTGCGACGTGTTCCCGTACCCCACGCACTGGCCCTGGCGGCACTGGCGCTGGTCACGGCCTGCGGTGGGGGCGGAGCGGCGGACGACGGGGGCGAACGGCCGCCCGGGGCGCCGACGGGTGTGACCGCGCAGGCCGGCAGCGCCACGAGCGTGCATGTCATGTGGAACGCGGTGTCGAGCGAACCGGGCGTCGACTCCTACGAGATCTATCGCGGCACCACGAAGGTCGGTGAAGTGCCTGGTTCCGAGCACATGGTGGACGTCACCAGGCTCAGGCCGTCCACCATGTATGTCTTCACCGTGCGGGCCCGGGACGGCGAGGGGCGGCTCGGGCCGAGCAGCCAGCAGGTGCGGGCGCGGACACCGGCCGCCGTCGCCGCGGACCGCTCCGCGCCCTCCCGCCCGGCGAAGCCGACGGGCCGGGCCGTCGGCAGCCGGGCGGTCCAGTTGTCCTGGGGGGCGGCGCGGGACGACCGCGCCGTGGTGTCGTACGACGTGTACCAGGCGACCGCGAAGGTGCACAGCGTCGGCGGCGGCCAGACCGCGACGGTGGTGACCGGGCTGCGTCCCGGCACCCGCTACACGTTCACGATCCGGGCCCGCGACGCGGCGGACAACGTCTCGCCCGCGAGCGCCGCCGTCCGGCTGACCACACCGGGCACCGACGACGGGGGCTACGCCGCGCCGACCGGCTTCCGCGCGCGGAGCCACCGCGCGGACGGTGCGTACTACCTCGATCTGTCCTGGGTCCCGCCGCGCACCGACGGCGTGGTCACGGAGTACCAGATCCAGCTCGACCGCGGGCAGCCGACCTCGCTGGTGTGGGGTGCCACCCCGCCCGAGGGCCGGGTCACGCACAGCTTCTACGTCGGCCGCGAGGCCGGGGCCGGGCACCGGGTGCGGATCCGGGCGAGGCTGCCGGACGGCACCTGGGGCGGGTACTCGGCGGAGCGGACGGTGACGACGGGCCCGGGCTCCGGCGCCGCTCCCTAGGTCATCCCTAGGTCCTGTCGTCAAACTCCCGTCGTTCGCCCGGAGGGCGGGCCCTGGACGCGCCGAAGGTGCCCCGGACGGAGCATCCGCTCACCCGGACGGTACCGGTCCGGCTGCGGGACGGCCCGGCGCCGCATGGGATGCCGGTGAGGCAGCACGGACGTTTCCCGACCCTCGGCGGCGCATGGGACGTTCCGCCAACCGTGCCGCCGGAGGGCAGCCCAATGCGCACTACTCGACTCCTCTCCCGCTCCGGTCCGGTCCTGGCCGCCGCCGCGGCGCTGCCGATCGGGCTCGCCGGGCCGTCCCCCGCGGCCTCCGGCATCTCGGTGAGCACCAACGGGTCCACCGTGTCGGTGGTCACCAGCGCCTGCACCCAGATCAACGGCAGTTGGGGCAATGCCTCCCTGCTCACCGGAGGCCAGGCGAACTTCGCCGAGGGGCGCCAGACGGCGCTCACCGGCACGACCGTCAGCCAGTCCGCGGCCTGGTCGAACGTCTCCCCGGGGACCTACACGGTCGTCGTGGTGTGCTCGAACGGCGGCACCGCCGGTTCCCAGTCCGTCATCGTCTCCTCCGCGAAGGCGCCGAACCCCTCGAAGGCACCCCAGGCCGCCGCGACTCCCGCCCCGCAGCGGGGCGTCGCGGGCGGCGAGGGCGGCACCGTGCACGACTACGGACCGCTCACCCTCGGCATCGGCGCGACCCTCGTGGGCGGCGGGGTGATCGCCGCGGCCTGGTACCTGCGGCGCCGGTCCAAGCCCCGCCGCCTGTGAGACCCACCCGGGCCAGGGACGCGGTCGGTGAGGTGACCCACCCGGGCCAGGGGCGCGGTCGGTCCCTCACCGACGGCGGCGACCGGGCGAGGACCCGGCGACGTACGGCGCCCCGGCCGGCGGCCGACCGGGGCGCGCGGGTGACGGGACGTCAGCGGCTCTCCAGCCGCAGGTGCAGGTCCCGTTCCTGGTCACCGGAGGCCGTGCAGGTCTCCTGGACGGAGAACAGGGAGCCCAGGGTGGTGCGGAACCGGTCGACGGCCCAGTAGCCGCCCTGGACGTCCGCGAGGACGGGCGACCTGAGCCGGGCGGGCGGTGCGGGCACCCCATGGGCGTCCGCCACGTCGTAGGTGCCGAGCCACACCATCGGACGCGTCTCGTGGAGCTGCTGCGGCACCTCGTCGGCACCGCGGTCGGACGTGAAGCAGGCCCTCAGGGCGTCGAACACGATCCGGGCGTCCTCCTTGGAGCACCCGCTGATCTCCACCGTGACGGATTCCGGGTGCGACCGCTGCGTGTTCTTCATGATCGCTCCTCTCGTGGCCGCGCTGCGGTGGAACGTGGGGTACCCCGCGCAACCGCGCCCATCCCTCAGCAAAGCACCCTCCGCCGCCGAGCACTACCGGTGCCCGGCGGCGCGCCGGCGCGCGGGTTCATCCGCGGGTGAACCGGTACGTCTTGCTGTCCGTGAGCACACAGAAGCCGGGCGAGACGACGATCACGCGCAGGGTGCCGGTGCGCCGGTCGTAGTCGACGCCCTCCGCCTCGAAGGTGCCGGAGCAGGCGCTGCGCAGCGGGAGTTGACGCAGCGCCGTGACATGTCCGGACACGTCCGACATGCCGTTCGGTTCGGCGGACAGGTCGATCTGCAGGAGCGGCTTGGTGACGCCGAAGAGGCTGCCCTCGGGATCGTCGGACGAGCACAGCAGGGTCGTGGGCCCGGAGAAGTCGCAGCCCTGGACGTCGCGCACGGCATGGTCCAGGGTGACGGTGGCGGCCCGCGGAAGGTTCGCGGAGGGCGACGTGCCCGGGTTGACGCCCGGGGTCGGGAAGACCAGGAGGCGGCTCATCGTGCCCCACTCGCCCGCGAGCATCCACTGCCCGCCCGGCGAGACGGCGACCCAGGAGTTGTTCAGCGCCTCGCCGGGATCGAGGGTGTGCACGTACTCGGACCAGGCACCGCCCGGCGCCTGGACGCGGAACATCTTGGTGGTGCCGGAGTCCCGCTGGTAGGGCTCGATGTAGTAGCCGTCGTAGGAGGCGTCGGGGTCGCCCACGTGGTTCCAGCCGCGGGTGGCGACGCCGACCGGGATGGTGCCGATGCCGGTGTACCGGTTGGGGCTGCCGGCCGGGACCTCGACGGAGGTCAGGCCCTGGCTCTCGGTGAGCGGGTCGGCGCGGTCGGAGCCGACCTCGGTCCAGGTGTCGGCGGCGGAGGCGGGCGGGGCGGCGGACACGGACACGACGACGGCGGTGGCGAGGGCGACGAGTCCGGTCAGGACTGCGTGACAACGTTGCCGGGCGGACACGGGCATGGATGCCGACTCCTCGGTGGTGGGGGGTGGCTGGCGCGTTCGGCGGACAGTCTGGCCCGAGTGCGATGAGCATGTACAGACCAATGGAGGAACGCGGGGGTGAACAGCCGCGTGGCGACCCGTGAACGCGCCGATCGACCGGACACCGGACAGCCGAGCGAGCGAACCGATGGCCGCCGGCGGCGCTGCGCGACCGGTGCCCTGGCCGACGATCCGGTGGCTGCCCGGTTCGCCGTACACCGGCTCCCGTGGTGAGGGATGGTGGAGATAGCGGACGGCGGCGTCGGAGAGTCGGGTGTGGGCGCGGAACACATGGACGCGGAACACATGGGCGCGGAACACATTGGGCCGGAACACATGGGGAGCCGGCACGGGCGGCGCTGTGCCGCAAGGACGGTCTGAGGCGGTGCGTGTGATGAGTGCAGCCGAGGCTCCCGTGGCCGAGGGCGGCGGCCCGGTCCGGCCGAGCGGGCTGCTCGACGTGCTGGGCGTGGCCTCGGTCGTGCTGGACGTCCAGGGGCGCATCGTGCTGTGGAGCCCCCAGGCGGAGGAGCTGTTCGGCTACTCGGCCCGGGAGGCCCTGGGCCAGTACGCGGCCCGCCTCATGGTGCACGAGGAGCACATCGCACTGGTCCGCAAGCTGTTCGCCGACGTGATGGCGACCGGCCGGAGCTGGGCCGGCGCGTTTCCCGTGCGGGCCAAGGACGGCGGCACGCGCCTGGTGGAGTTCCGCAACATGCGGCTGACCGACGACCGGGGCGACGTGTTCGCGCTGGGGCTCGCGGCCGACCGCTCCACGGTGCGCCGGCTCGAACAGGACGTGGCCCTGTCGGAACGGATGGTCAAGCAGTCACCGATCGGGCTGGCCGTGCTGGACACGGAACTGCGGTACGTCTCGGTCAACCCGGCGCTTTCCCGGATCAACGGCATCCCGGCCGATGAACTCCTCGGCCGGACCCCGCACGAGGTGCTGCCGCTGCTGGACTCCGACGCCCTGGAGAACGCGCTGCGCAGCGTCCTGGAGACCGGCTGCCCGCTGGTCGACCAAGCCACCGTGGGCCGGACGCCGGCCGACCCGGACCAGGAGCACGCCTGGTCCGTGTCGCTGTACCGGCTGGAGGACGCCATGGGCCGGGTGCTCGGCGTCGCGGCGTCGATCGTGGACATCACCGAGCAGTACCGGGCCCGTGTCGAGACGGAGGCCGCGCGGCGCAGGCTGGCCGTCGTCGCGGACGCCTCCGCGCGCATCGGCACCACCCTGGACCTGAACCGCACCGCCCGTGAACTGGCCGATGTCGCCGTGCCGGAACTGGCCGACATCGCCGCCGTCGATCTGCTCGACGCCGTCGTCGAGGGCCGTCGCAGCACCCTCGGCCCTGCCGAGTCCGCGGTGATCCGGCCCCTCGCGGTGCGTGCGGAGCGGGAGACGGACGCGCTGCGGGCCGCCGACCCGCCGGGAGAGCGCGTACGGTACGCCCCCGACCGGCTGGTCACCGCGTGCGTACGCACGGCGAGCCCGGTCGTCGTGCCGCGGGTGACGGACGGCGACCTCGAACGCATCGCCCGCTCCCCGGAGGCGGCCGAACTGCTGCGCCGGGCGGGCGTGCACTCCTATCTGGCGGTGCCGCTGATCGCACGCGGCGAGGTGCTGGGCGCCCTCGACCTCAAACGCGCGGACAATCCGCTGCCCTTCGGGGAGGACGACGTCCTGCTGGCCCGGGAGCTGGCCGCGCGCGCGGCGGTGCAGATCGACAACGCCCGCTGGTACCAGAACGCCCGGGACACCGCCCTCACCCTGCAGCGCAGCCTGCTGCCCGGCCGGCCGGCCGTGACGACCGGCCTTGAGGTCGCCTCCCGTTACCAGCCGGCGGGCGCCGCCGTCGAGGTCGGCGGGGACTGGTTCGATGTGATCCCGCTGGAGGGCGGCAGGACGGCGCTCGTCGTGGGGGACGTCATGGGCAGCGGCATCGGCGCCGCGGCCACCATGGGCCGGCTGCGCACCGCCACCACCACGCTCGCCTCGCTGGGCCTCGACCCGGCCGTGCTCCTGCGGCACCTCGACAAGATCACCCCGGGTCTCGACCACTCCATCGCGACCTGTGTGTACGCCGTCCACGACCCCGGGCTGCGCCAGTGCCGCATCGCCAACGCCGGACATCTGCCCCCGGTCCGGGTCCGCGCCGGGCAGCCGCCGGAACTGCTCGCGCTGCCGACCGGCGTGCCGCTCGGCGTCGGCGGCATCGACTTCAGCACCACCACGGTCGACTTCGCCCCCGGTGACCGGCTGGTCTTCTACACCGACGGGCTGGTGGAGACCCGCCAGCACTCGCTGGACGAGCGGCTGGCCGTGCTGCTGGCCCTGCTGGAGGGCCCGGACCGCCCGCTGGAGGACGTCTGCGATCTGCTGCTGCGGACCCTGCACCACCCCGACAACCACGACGACGTGGCACTCCTCATCGCCCGGTCCCTGGATCCCGGGACCGAGCGATGAGCGGTGAGCGGTGAGGTCCGTATTGAGGTGAGCGGCGCGCTTGACCCGTGAGCCGTGTGCCGTGAGCGGTGGCGCGCGGTCCCGCCGTCGAGCACCGCTCGCCCGGCCCCTGCGCCGGGCCCGGCCCCGGTACCGATCGTCTAGGGGCGGGCCCCGATCACCACGTGAGCGTGCCGTTCCTCGGAGACCGCGAGGGAGGTGGCAAGGCCGGCGCGGGCGAAGATCAGGGCGGCCTCCTGCGCCTGCTGTTCGCTGGTCTCGATCAGGAGGCAGCCACCCGGGGCGAGCCAGCCGGGCGCGGCGGTGGCGACGCGGCGCAGCACGTCCAGGCCGTCCGCGCCGCCGTCGAGGGCGCGCAGCGGCTCGTGCTCACGGGCCTCCGCGGGCAGCAGCCCGACCTCGCCGCTCGGGACGTACGGCACGTTCGCCGCGAGGATGTCGACGCGGCCCAGGAGCGTGCGGGGCAGCGGCTCGAACAGGTCGCCCGCATGGGCGTGTCCGCCGTACTCGGCGAGATTGCGGCGGGCGCAGCGCACCGCGGCCGGGTCGACGTCGGCGGCGTGCAGTTCGACCCGGCCGAGCGCCGCGGCCAGCGCGGCGCCGACGGCGCCGGAGCCGCAGCACAGGTCCACGACGACCCGGGCGCCCGGCGAGCGGGCGAGGGCCTGGTCGACAAGGAACTCGGTACGGCGGCGTGGCACGAAGACGCCGGGTTCGACGGCGATCCGCAGCCCGTGGAACCCGGCCCAGCCGAGGACGTGTTCGAGGGGCAGTCCGGCGGCGCGCCGGTCCACCATGGCGGTGACTTCGTCCGGGGTGCGGGCGGTGGCGACGATCAACTCCGCCTCGTCCTCGGCGAAGACGCAGCCGGCGGCGCGCAGCGCGGCGACGACGGCGGAGGGGATGAGCAGGGGCATGGAGGCCGAGAGCCTTTCGGTGACCTGGGGCCGAAGGGCGCTCCCGCGGGCACCGGCTACCGGTGACGCACGCCGCGGTGAGGGGTGAGCACCCGAGCTGACACAGCGGTAATGGGTCTCACCTCCTTCATGGCACGGCCGGGACGTTCCGCGGCCGGACGGCCACCCTACCCCAACGGTCGGACACCGACGGCCGCTTCGGGCCCACGGCGGTCCCGTCCGCCTCCTCGCCGCCGCTCCCTCCGCGTCGCCCGGACCGCGCCCCCGGCACCGGCCGGAGCACGGCCGGATCACGGGCGGACGGCGGGCGGACCGCAGGCAGACGGCGAGCGGACCGCGGCCGGATCAAGTTGTACGGTGCAACCAGAGGGGCGGAGTCCCGGGACGGACAGCGACGGGCGGAGGCGACCGGGGACGCCCGGGGGCGCACAGGAGGGATCGCCGTGACGACAGCGGAGACGGCCATCGAGACCATCCAGCGCGAGATGACGGTCTTCGCCCGCCGGGCCCGGGCCTCGGCCGGACGCATGCACCCCGAGCTGTCCCTGGTGTCGTACACGCTGCTCGGCCACCTGGAGGAGAGCGACGGCTGCCGGGCCACGGACCTGGCGGCGCACTACGCCCTGGACAAGTCCACGGTCAGCCGCCAGGTGGCCGCCCTGCAGCGGGCCGGGCTCGTCGAGCGCCGGCTGGACCCGGGGGACCACCGGGTCCAGCTGCTGCATCTGACGCCGGCAGGCCAGGAGATCCTCGCCCAGGTCACCCGGCGCCGCCGGGCCGCCTTCCGCAGGCGGCTCGCGGACTGGCCCGAGGAGGATCTGACGCGGTTCGCCGGCTATCTGGAGCGCTACAACGCGGCGGCCTCAGATCCCGCCGCCCCGAACTGACCGGGTCCCGGTCAGACCGGCAGCGCTTCCCGGCCGTCCGCCAGGCGCTGTGGCACCCGGACCGCGAGGAACACGGTTCGGCGCCGCAGCCGGAAGCCCAGCGACTCATAGAGCCGGACGGCGTTGGAGTTCTCCGCGCTCGCGTGCAGGAACGGCGTCTCGCCGCGCTCCCGGATGCCGTGCGCCACGGCGAGGATCAGCCGGGTCGCCAGGCCCTCGCCGCGGAAGAGCGGATCGGTGCAGACCGCGCTGATCTCGGTCCAGCCGGGCGGGTGCAGCCGCTCCCCCGCCATGGCGACCAGGGCCCCGCCGCGGCGGATGCCGAGATAGGTGCCGAGTTCGACGGTGCGCGGCAGGAACGGGCCCGGCTTGGTGCGTTCGACCAGGTCGGTCATCTCGGGGACGTCGGCGGGCCCGAGGCGGACCGCCTCCGCGTCCGGGGCGGCGGCGAGCGAGTCGTCGACCAACTGGACGCCCGCCGTCCGGAAGGTGACCTCCCATCCCCGCGGCACCTGTCCGCGGAAGCCGGCCAGCGGCACCTCGGCGCCCGGTCCTGCGAGCGCCGCGAGGTCCGCCCAGTCGTCGGCGCCGGGATCGTCGGGCAGCGCGAGCCACGGGGACACGTCGAGCGGGTAGCGCAGCACCCGGCCGCGGCGCTCGGCGAAGCGGGCGTGCGGGCCGGTCAGCGAGGCCAGGGCCGGGTTGTCGAGGACGTGTTCGCTGCCGGCGCCGACCGACCGGTTCGGTGCGCTCACCGGGCGACCTCGATCACGATCTTGCCGCGGGTGTGGCCGTCCTCGACGGCGCGCAGTGCCGCCGCGGCCTGTTCCAGCGGGAACGTCCGGGTGACGTGCGGGTCGAGCACGCCGGTCAGCACGAGCCGGGCCACGGCGTCGAGGACGGCCGAGGTGCGGGCCCGGGCGACCCGGGCGCCGCCGAGCGCCGCGACGGTCTCGGCCGGGGCGCCCGCGGTGATCAGCCGGGTCCGGTCGGTGAGCAGGGCGGCCGTCTCGGTCAGCACCTCGCCGCCGACCAGGTCGTAGACGGCGTCGATCCCGTCGGGCGCGGCGGCCCTGACCCGGTCGGCCAGGTCCGGGCCGGAGGGCACGTGCACGGCGCCCAGCGACTCCACGAAGTCCTTCTTGCCCTCGCTCGCCACGCCCACCACGCGCACCCCGAGGGACCGGGCGATCTGCACGGCCGCCGCGCCGACACCGCCGCCCGCCCCGGTGACCAGCAGCGTCGCTGAGGCGGGCAGGTCGAGCTGGCGGATGCCGTCGTAGGCGGTGGCCGCGGCGACCGGCAGGGTCGCCGCGTCGGTGAAGGACAGCCCGGCGGGCTTGTGCGCGGTGACCGCGGCGGGCAGCAGCGCGTACTCGGCGTACCCACCGGCGACGGTGTTGCCGAACACCTCGTCCCCCACGGCGATCCCGGTCACGCCGTCGCCGACCTCCGCCACGACGCCGGAGACCTCGCTGCCGAACACGGCCGGGAAGGCGCGGTCCGCGTCGCCGGGGCGGCGCAGGCCCTCGCGCAGCTTCCAGTCGACCGGGTTCACCCCGGCCGCGCGCACCTCGACCAGCACCTCGCCGGTGCCGGGCCGGGGCCGGGCGACGTCCGTGAACGCCTCGGTCTCCGGCCCCCCGTACCGTGTGAAGACGTACGCCTTGGGCATCTGCTTCCTCGCTCTCCTTGCGCTGTCACCGGCGTACCGGTGCCGGCACTCAGCGCCAAGGACGGGCGTGCGGCGGCTATTCCCCGTCCGGCGAGCCGTTCACGCGACCGCAATGTTCGAGGGGACTGACCTGGGACGGAGCACGGCGGGCGGCGGCGTTACGGTTGCCTCATGAACGTCACCCGAGGCTTCACCGGGCGCCCGCGCGTCCTCGATCCCGGACTGCCGCCCGGCCAGTACGACGCGAAGGACGACTGGCCCGTGCTCTCCGCGGAGGTCACCCCGGACCTGGCGCCCGCCGACTGGTCGTTCCGCGTGGACGGGCTGGTGGCCGAGCCGCACACCTGGGACTGGGACGCGGCACACACGCTGCCCGCGTCCGTGTACGAGGGTGACATCCACTGTGTGACCGGCTGGTCGAAGTTCGGGGTGCGGTTCGGCGGCGTGTCACTGGACCGCTTCCTCAGTGTGGTCCGGCCCCATGAGTCCGCCACCCATGCCGTCGCGTACTCGCACACCGGCTACACCACGAACCTGCCGCTCGCCGACCTCACCGGCGGGCGGGCCTGGATCGTCTGGGAGTACGACGGCACGCCGCTGGCGCCGGAGCACGGTGGCCCGGCGCGGCTGCTGGTGCCGCACCTGTACTTCTGGAAGAGCGCCAAGTGGATCGCCGGCCTCACCCTCCTCGACCACGACGAGCCCGGTTTCTGGGAGGGCAACGGTTACCACGCGCGCGGCAACCCCTGGGAGGAGCAGCGGTACTCCGGTGACTGAGACCTTCGCTCCCCGCACCCGCTTCGCGGTGCCCGGGCGCATCGTCGTCGGCCATCAGGCGGCCTCGGTGTGGCAGACGGCCACCGTCACCGAGGTGCGGCGCGAGACCCCGCGCGCGGCCACCTTCCGGCTCGCGGTGCCGCACTGGGCGGGACATCTGCCCGGCCAGCATCTGATGCTGCGGCTCACGGCCGACGACGGCTATGTGGCGCAGCGCCACTATTCGATCGCGTCGGCGCCGGACGACTCCGGGCACATCGAGCTGACCCTGGACCACATCGAGGGCGGCGAGGTGTCCGGCTGGTTCCACACGGTGGCAAGGCCCGGGGACACGGTCGAGGTGCGCGGCCCGCTGAGCGGCTTCTTCGCCTGGCCTGGCGACCGTCCGGCGCTGCTGATCGGCGCCGGGTCCGGGGTCGTACCGCTGATGTCGATGGTCCGGCACCACCGGGCGCGCGGGCTCGCCGTGCCGCTGCGGCTGCTGGTGTCCGCGCGCCGCCCCGAGGAGCTGATCTACGCGCGGGAGCTGGGCGCCGAGACCACCCCTGTCTTCACCCGGAGCGCACCGCGGGGTGTGCCGGTCGGACGGCTGGCGGCCACACATGTGGTGCCGCTCCTGGCCGAGCAGCCGCCTGGTGGGTGGGAAGCCTATGTGTGCGGCTCCAACGGGTTCGCCGAGCATGCCTCGCGGCTGCTCGTCGAGGCCGGTCAGCCGGTGGACCGCATCCGCATCGAGCGCTTCGGCTGAGCCGGGGACCACTGCTCCTCGGACGGGATCTGCTCCCGCGGACCGGTTCGGGGGCGCGTCCGCGGGTGTCGGGCGCCGTGGCGGGCTCCCTCGCCACGACCGCACCGTCCCCGGGTGTGCGCGAGGTGAGCGAGCCGCGCCGAACGGGGTACGAGAGCGGTGTGGACGCTCGCAGGTGTGCGCGGTGCGCGGGCAGCGGCGGCGGGGTGCCGTGCGCCGGCCGGCGCCGCTGACGGCGAGGAGGTCGGCATGCGGGTCCTGGTGCGCGGCCGGCACCGGCGCGGCAATCCGCTGCGGCGCCGGTCGGACGTCGTGGAGGCGTGGACGGCGCTGGGCGTCGCCGTGCTGCTGGCCGTGGGCGTGCCCCTGGTCGGGGTGTGGGCGGGCCGGTGGGCGCACGACCAGGCGGCGGCCACCGCCGCGGCGCAGCGGGCCGACCGGCACCTCGTGCGCGCACGGGTGGTCGGGGGCACGGCCCTGCCGCTGCCCGGGACCGCGGACGGCCGGGCGGGCGCCCGCCGGGCCCTGGTGCGCTGGGCGGAGCCCGGCGCCCGGGAGCGCACGGCCGTGGCCCGCGTCCCGGCGGGCGCCCGCAGCGGGCAGGTGGTGGACGTCTGGTTCGACTCCCGCGGACGCGGCGTCGGCGCGCCGCCCGACGACACCGCGGTCCGGCAGCACGGCGTGGTGGTCGGCATGTGCACGGCGGGCGGGGCGGCGGCGGTGATCCTCCTCGCGCACGGGGCCGCGCGCCGTGTGGCGCTGCGCCACCGGCTGCTGGAGTGGGAACGGGACTGGGCCCGCACCGGCCCGGACTGGAGCAGCGACCGGCCCTGAATCCGCGGGCCGCACCGCCCGCGGGCCGGGCACCCACCCGCAAGGCCAGAGGCACCCACCCGCAAGGCTGGTCGACCCGCCTGCGGGGCCGTCGACCCGGCTGCGCGACCGGTTGCTCGCCCGCGCGCGGACAGCCCCAGCCGTCCGCCCCGGTCACCGGCTCTCCCGGGCAGTCGGTTGTCGGTCGTAGCAAGCGGTTCCTGCGTCTTGACCAGCGGTTGGACGGGCGGTCTCGGGGCCGGTGGCGCGCGCACGGCTCTGGCGATCGCCGCGGCCACCGACGTACGGTGTGATCACCCGCACTCACCCTTCACAAAGGCGGCTGCTGATGGCCCTGTTCGACCTACCGCTCGACGAACTCCGTGAGTACCGCAGCGCGTCCGTGAAGCCCGAGGACTTCGACGCCTTCTGGTCCAAGACGCTTCAGGAGGCGCGGGAGCACGATCTGGACGCCCGCTTCGAACCGGTCGACACGGGTCTGTCCACGGTGCGGGTCCACGACGTGACGTTCGCCGGGTACGGCGGCCATCCGGTCAAGGGCTGGCTGGTGCTGCCGGCCGACGCCGCCGAACCCCTGCCGCTGGTCGTGCAGTTCGTCGGCTACGGCGGCGGTCGTGGACTGCCGTACGAGCATCTGCTGTGGGCGTCGACGGGCCGTGCGCACTTCGTGATGGACACCCGCGGGCAGGGCAGCGGCTGGGGCGGCGGGGGCGGCACCGCCGATCCGGTGGGCGCGGAGCCCGCGTACCCGGGGTTCATGACCCGGGGCGTGGACGCACCCGAGAACTACTACTACCGGCGGGTGTTCACGGACGCCGTGCGCGCGATCGAGGCGGCCCGTTCGCATCCGCTGACGGACGCGTCCCGGACCGTGGCCGTCGGCGGCAGCCAGGGCGGCGGCATCACGCTCGCCGTGGGCGGACTGGTGCCCGACCTGGTGGCCGTCGCCCCGGACGTGCCGTTCCTGTGCGACTTCCCGCGTGCGACGAAGCTGACGGACCGTCACCCGTACCGTGAGATCGGCCTCTACCTCAAGACGCACCGCGGGCGCTCCGCGGACGTGCTGCGCACCCTGTCCTACTTCGACGGCGTGCACTTCGCGGCCCGCGGCCGGGCCCCCGCCCTGTTCTCGGCGGCGCTTGAGGACCAGACCTGCCCGCCGTCCACGGTGTTCGCCGCGTACAACGCCTGGGCGCACGACGACAAGTCGATCGAGGTGTACGAGTTCAACGACCATGAGGGCGGCGGCCCGTTCCAGGACGCGGCGAAGGTGCGCTGGCTGCGCTCGTACGTCTGAGCGCGGGGCGCCGCGCCGAGGTGTCCGGGCCGCTCAGGGCAGCCGCCGGGCCATGACAAGCCGGGCGCGGGGGCTGCCGTCGGCGCGCCGGCCGAACTCGGGCAGGGCGTACAGCCGCGTGCCGAAGCCGGCTCGCTCCAACTCGTCGAGCACGGTGCCGAGTCGGAAGGCCCGGTAGTACATGACGAACGGCGGGCGCCACACGGCGTTGCGCACCCGCATCACCGTGTCGAAGCCCAGCAGGATCCAGAACCAGGCGCTCGCGGGGCGGGGCGGGGCGGGCACCGGGAACGCGAAGCCGCCGCCCGGCCGCAGCACGGAGTGGACCTGCCGGAACAGCCCCGGCAGTTCGCGCGGCAGGAAGTGGCCGAACGCGCCGAAGCTGACGACCAGGTCGAAGGCGGAAGCGAACGGCAGGGCACGCGCGTCACCGCGCACCAGGTGGCGGCGCGGCCCCGCCGGGCGGGCCTGCCGGCCGGCCACGGCGAGCATGCCGGCGCTGAAGTCGACACCGGTGACGCTCCGTCGGCACACCCGCGCCAGCATCTGTGTCCCGGCGCCCGTGCCACAGCACAGGTCGAGGCCGTCGTCGAACGGGCCCAGCCGGCCGAGCGCCGTGGCCACGGCATCCAGGATGTCGTCCGGGGTGCGGAAGGGGGTGTGGTCGAACTTCGGGGCGAGCAGGTCGTAGCCGTGCTCGACCGACGACAGCGCCTGGACGGCGAGCTCGCGCAGGCTGGGACCCTCGGGGCGGAACATGCGTTCAGCCTAAGCACTCCGCTGGAAATGCCGCGCTATGCCGTCTGTCGCCTGTCGTCTGTCGTCTGTCGTCTGTCGTCTGTCGTCTGCGGCACCATCGTGGCTGGTCGCGCAGTTCCCCGCGCCCCTTCGGAGCGCATCGAACCGCGGCAGACTTGCGCACCGGCGCGTGGTACTGTCTAACCAGCACTTGTGTACGCCCCGTCGCGGGCGCCGGTGCGGTTCCCTTCAGTTCTCTTCTCGGTTCGCCGATGTGGCCGCCGTCTTCCGGGCGGCTCCCCGGCTTCCCGCACACCTCGTCGGCAGTGGCCGTGGCCCTGCCCTCGCCGGGGTGTCGTCCGCCGCCAGGCGCTCTCGCGCGCCCTCCCCGCGGCCCTCTCCCTCTTCCCTCGCCCTTGTCTTCCCTCACCCGCCTGATGCCGGGCCCCGCGTCCGCGAAAGGACCACCCACATGACCATCGCACTCGAACATCCCCCGGTGCCGTCTCAGCCCGCGGCCGACCGGACCGTCACCGGTGTCCTCGACATCGACGCGCAGGGCAAGGGCCGGCTGCGGGCCGAGGACTGCCTGCCCACGCCGTCCGACCCGCAGGTGCCGCCCGCGCTGATCGGCCGGCACGGCCTGCGCAAGGGCGACCTCGTCGAAGGGGTACGCGGACCGCAGCGCGCGCTCACCGCCGTCGGCCGGGTCAACGGCCGCTCGCCCGAAGAGCCGTGCGGCCGGCCCCACTTCCGCGACCTCACCCCCCTGCACCCGCACCGACGGCTCCGGCTTGAGCACCCCGCGTCCGGTCCGGCCGGCCGGGTCATGGACCTGTTCACGCCCGTCGGCAAGGGCCAGCGCGGGCTCCTCGTGGCCCCGCCGAAGACCGGCAAGACCGTGCTGCTCCAGCAGCTCGCCGCCGCCGTCGCCGGCAACCACCCCGAGTGCCGCCTGATGGTCGTACTCCTCGACGAGCGCCCCGAGGAGGTCACCGAGATGCGGCGCTCGGTGCGCGGCGAGGTGTACGCCTCGACCTTCGACCGGTCGCCCAAGCAGCACATCGCGCTGGCGGAACTCGTGATCGAACGGGCCAAGCGGCTCGTCGAGGACGGCGCGGACGTCGTCGTCCTGCTCGACTCGCTGACCCGGCTGTGCCGGGCCCACAACAACGCGACGGCCGGCAGCGGCCGCACCCTCAGCGGCGGTGTCGACGCGGCGGCGCTGCTCGGCCCCAAACGGTTCTTCGGGGCCGCCCGCCAGGCCGAGGAGGGCGGCTCGCTCACCATCCTCGCCACCGCGCTGGTGGAGACCGGCTCCCGCGCCGACGAGTTCTTCTTCGAGGAGCTGAAGAGCACCGGCAACATGGAGCTGCGCCTTGACCGGCAGCTCGCCGCGCGCCGCGTCTTCCCGGCCGTCGACCTGCCCGGCTCCGGCACCCGCCGCGAGGAACTTCTCCTGACGCCCGCCGAGTTGACGACCGTACGCGGCCTGCGCCGGGCCCTGCGGGGCAGGGACGGCGGGCCGGCGCACGTGGAGACCCTGCTGGAGCGGATGCGGGAGACCCCCGACAACGCGACGTTTCTGCGCCGAGTCCAGCCGACGCTGCCGTCCGGGTGAGCCGTCCGGCCGAACACCCCGGCACAGCGGGCCGCCGGAACCGCCCGAACCGCCGGGACCGCCGGAAGCACAGTGCGTGTCCCGCGGCGTCCGGCGTGCCGGACGGGCATCCCGGACCTGCCGGACGGGCGTCCCGGTCCGCGCGGGGACGGCGGGTCCGAGGCGCCCCGTGTGGGGCATCCGGGTTGCTCGCGGACTCCATGCGGCCCAGACAGCGCGCGCCACGGCACCTCCGTTCCTACGTTTCTCATATGGAAATCGGACCTTCTTCCCGGTTGGCCGTGTCGGCCTGCGCCCTCTGTGTGGCGGGCATGCTGACCCTCACGCCCACCGTGGCCGTCGCCCAGCCGAGCACCGCCGCCTCCGCGCCGCCGGGCGCGCCCCGAGCCGCGGTGCCCGAGCCCTCGGTCCTCTTCGGCGACGGCACCCAGGTCAGGCCGCACCGCGACGCGCCCGAGCTGCCCGACCTCACCGCGCTGTCCTGGCTGGTCGCCGACGCCGGCACCGGCGAGGTGCTGGCCGCGCACGACGCGCACCGCGAGCTGCCGCCCGCCAGCACCCTGAAGACGCTGTTCGCCCTCACCGTGCTGCCGGTCCTGCCGGGCAGCACCCGGCACACGGTGACCGCGAAGGAACTGGCGGACATCGGGCCGGGCAGCAGCCTGGTCGGCGTCCAGGAAGGGGAGAGCTATCAGGTGTCCGACCTGTGGCGCGGCGTCTTCCTCAGCTCGGGCAACGACGCCGTGCACGTGCTGGCCTCGCTGGGCGGCGGCTGGGACGCCACGGTCGCCCGGATGCAGGCCAAGGCCCGCGCCCTGGGCGCCCGCGACACCCACGTCGTCTCGCCCGACGGCTACGACGCCCCCGGCCAGGTGTCCTCGGCGTTCGACCTGGCCGTCTTCGGCCGGGCCGGACTGCGCGACCCCGACTTCGCCCGCTACTGCTCCACCGTGTCGGCCGCCTTCCCCGGCCTCGGCGGTTCGTACGGGATCGAGAACACCAACCGGCTGCTGACCGGAGAGGACGGCGTGGAACGCTACCCCGGTCTGCTCGGCATCAAGAACGGCTACACCAGCGACGCCGGCAACACGCTGGTGGCCGCCGCCCACCAGGGCGACCGCACCCTCGTGGTGACCGTGCTCAATCCCCAGGAGGACGACGGCCTCACCGTCTACGAGGAGGCGCGCGCGCTGCTGGACTGGGGTTTCGCCGCCGCCGGGCGGGTCGACCCGGTCGGCTCGCTGGACGCGCTGCGGGACAAGCCACGCCCGGCCGCGGCCCCGTCCGCCGCGCCGTCCCCGGCGGCGGTCGCCGCCTCCGTGCCCGACACCGGCTCCGGCTGGTCGGAGACCGGTGTCATCGCGGGCGTGGCCGGGCTGGGCGCGGGCGCCGTGGCCCTGGCGCTGCGGGCCAAGAACCAGCGGGGAGCGCGGGACTGACCCACCGGCAGTCCGAGCAGCAGGCCGAGCGTGATCCACGTGTAGAGGTTGCTGCCGAGGAACCCGTCGACGCCGGAGGCGTCCTCGAACCACAGCCACACCACGCTGGTGCACAGCACCGCGTACAGGGCGCCCGCGGTCCGCGGGTGCCCGGTGCGGACCAGCACCGCGAAGGAGGGCAGCAGCCACACCAGATGGTGCACCCAGGTGATCGGGCTGACCAGGCAGGCCACCAGGCCGGTGAGGGCGAAGGCCGCCGCCCACTCCCCGGCCGCGGCGGCCCTGCGGGCCCGCCACGCCCACACGCACAGCACCAGCAGCACCGCCGCCGCCCACAGCGGGCGGCCCGGCTCGCCGAGGCGGGCCAGCACGCCCTGCACCGACTGGTTCGAGACATAGTCGAGGCGCCCCACCCGGGTGGTGTCCCACAGCGCCTCGGTCCAGTAGAAGCGCGAGGCCCGCGGGTCCGCCCAGGCCGCGAGTGCGGTGGCCGCGAGGGCGACGGCCGTCGCGGTCGCGGCGGCCCGCCAGCGACGGGTGAGCAGCAGCAGGCCGATGAAGACGGCGGGGGTCAGCTTGACGGCGGCGGCCAGGCCGATCCCCACGCCGGCCCAGCGGCCCCGGCCGGTGGCCAGCAAGCGGGCGTCGAGCAGGACCAGGGCCAGCAGCAGCAGGTTCACCTGGCCGAAGCTGAAGGTGTCGCGCAGCGGTTCGAACAGCGCCAGCAGGCAGGCGAGCAGCGACCAGCCGAACCAGCCGTGACGCCGCCAGTCGGGCCCGGCCAGCAGGCGCAGCACGACGGCCAGCGCCCCGAGGTTGAGCAGCAGACAGACCGCGATGGCGGTGTGCAGTCCCAGCAGGGCCATCGGCAGCATGGCGAGAGCCGCGAACGGCGGGTAGGTGAAGCCGTACGTCGTACCGGGGACCCGGTAGTCGTAGAGCCCGCCGCCGTGGTGGACCCAGGTGTCGACCGCCCCCTGGTAGACGCGCAGGTCGAAGAAGTCGCGCAGCAGCGGCACGGTGGCCGTGAACGCGGTCACGGCGGCGGCGAGGACCAGGACCAGCAGCAGCCGGCCCCGTTCGGTGCGCGGCGGCCTCATGCGGCCCGGCCCAGCGCCGGGGCCTGCGCGGCCTGGTGGGCCTGCCAGAGCACCACCACGGCGAGCGTGCCGCCGGAGACGGCGAGCACCAGTTGCCCGGTGTCGGCGGGGGCGCCGCTGGGCAGTACGGCCAGGGCGAGCAGGGCCGTCACCGCGGCCACCCGGTGCCGCACCGAGGTGCTGGGCGCGGCGGCCGCGATCAGGAACAGACCCCACAGGGCGTACCAGGGACGGATCGCCGGGCCGAAGGCGGCGACCGCGGCGAGGCTCAGACCGAGCGCGTACACCGGGCGCGGGCGCAGCCGCAGCCAGATGAGCAGGACGGCGACGGCGGTGGCGGCGAGGCCGAGCGCATGCCAGAAGGGGACGGCCAGCGGCGCCAGATCGCTGCCGAGGTGGGCGAGCAGCGCGCCGGTGGCCCGGCCCAGCAGGCTGGTGAGCGCCCAGTTGTGCGAGGAGACCGGGGTGTCGAGGGCGGCTATCCAGCCGTATCCCGTGCCGGCCACGGCCGTCGCGACGACCGTGGTCGCCGCGGCCGCGGCCGCCGTGGTCAGCAGGGCACGCAGCGGGCCGCGGCCGGCGCGTGCCTGGAGCGCCACGACGGCGAGCAGGCCGAGCGCGGCAGGCGCCTTGACCAGGGCGGCCAGCGTGACCAGGACGGCCCCGACGGCGGGCCACCGGCCGAGCGCCGCGACCAGGCCGGCACCGAGCAGACCGAGCATGATCGCGTCATTGTGGGCGCCCGCGACCAGATGCAGCAGGACCAGCGGGTTGAGGGCGCCGAGCCACAGCGCGGCGGCCGGGTCGGCACCGCTGTGCCGGGCGAGCCGGGGCAGCGCCGCCGCCATCAGCGCGACACCGAGGAGCGCCACGATGCGCATCCCGACGAGCCCGGCGGGCAGTTCGCCGCGGGTCGCACCGGACAGGGCCGAGGCGACGGCGAGGAAGGCGGGGCCGTAGGGGGCCGCTGTGTTCTGCCACACGGGGGCGACCTCGTCGGCGAGCGGCCCGCCGAGCTGTGCGGGCCCGTACGTGTAGACGTCCATGTGGGCGTCGACCATGGCGCCCTGCGCGAGATAGCTGTAGACGTCCCGGCTGAACAGCGGCGGTGCGAGCAGCAGCGGGCTCGCCCAGACCACGAGGACCAGCAGCAGGGCGCGCGGGCGGGGCGGTTCCGGGCCGCGGACGACCCGGCCGAGCAGCGCCCAGGCCGCGATCAGCAGGACGACGCCGAAGTACACCCCGACCAGGCCGAGGGCCGCCCTCGCCGACGCGGGGGCCACGAGTTCCCCGACGGGCAGGGCTCCGGCGCTCTCACCGCCCAGCGCGAGGAAGGCGGTACCGGCCAGGCCGAGCATCTGGCAGCGGCGGAGATCGACGGGAAAAGCCATGGCCAACACTCGGCAAGCGTGTCAACGCCGGGTGGCCGCGAGGCGACGGGCCACTCACCGGCGGGAGACCTGCTCGTGACCGGCGTGTGACCGGGCCCGCGCCCTGTGCCGGTCAGAAGACGGACAGCCCGGTGAGTGTGGTGAAACGGTCGAGGGCCGCCACCCCCGCCACGGAGTTGCCGCGCTCGTCGAGGCCCGGGCTCCATACGCACAGGGCGCACCGGCCCGGCACGACCGCGATGATCCCGCCGCCCACGCCGCTCTTGCCGGGCAGACCCACCCGGTAGGCGAAGTCGCCCGCCGCGTCGTAGGTGCCGCAGGTCAGCATGATCGCGTTGATCTGTTTGGCCTGGCTGCGGGTGAGCAGCCGGGTGCCGTCGGCGCGGACGCCGTGCCGGGCCAGGAAGGCGGTGGCGAGGGCGAGGTCGGCGCAGGACGCGGCGAGGGAGCACTGCCGGAAGTACTGGTCGAGCAGGACGGGGACCGGGTTGTCGATGTTGCGGTACGCGGCCATGAAGTGGGCGAGGGCCGCGTTGCGGTCGCCGTGCGCGCTCTCGGAGGCGGCGACCTCCAGGTCGAAGTCCAGGTCCGGGTTGCCGCTCTCGGCGCGCAGGAAGGCCAGCAGTTCGCCGGCCGCGTCCCCGGTGCGGGTCTGGAGCCGGTCGGTGACGACGAGGGCGCCCGCGTTGATGAACGGGTTGCGCGGGATGCCGTTCTCGTACTCCAGCTGCACCAGGGAGTTGAACGGGTTGCCGGAGGGCTCGCGGCCGACGTGCTCCCACAGTGCGTCGCCCTCGCGGGACAGGTCGAGGGCGAGCGTGAACACCTTGGTGAGGGACTGCGCCGAGAACGGCCGGCGCCACTCCCCCACCCCGTACACCGTCCCGTCCGGTTCGGCGACGGCCATGCCGAAGCTGCGCGGGTCGCGGGCCGCGAGCGCCGGGATGTAGTCGGCGGGGCGCCCGCGGCCCGGGGTGCGTTCGATCTCCTCGGCGATGCGCTCCAGGACCGGCAGGAAGGCGGGTGACGACGTCGTTGCCATGATCGCCATTGTGCCGCCGCAGGGGTCGGGTACGCCGCCGCGGCTCAGGCGGTGCGTGCGCCGTGGCCCGCGGCTCAGGCGGTGCCTGCGCCGTGGCCCGCGACGATCTCGGGGCGCAGCAGGCCGGACAGGGTGGCGGCGGGCAACAGGCCCTTCTCCAGGACGAGTTCGGCCACGCCGCGGCCGGTGGCCAGGGCCTCCTTGGCGATGTCGGTGGCGGCCGTGTAGCCGATGTGCGGGTTGAGCGCGGTGACCAGGCCGATGGAGTTCTCCACGTTCTCGCGCAGCTTCTCGGTGTTCGCGGTGATACCGGCGACGCAGCGCTCGGCGAGCGTGACGCAGGCGTTGCGCAGCTGGGTGATGCTCTGCGACAGGGAGTGCAGGATGACCGGCTCGAAGGCGTTGAGCTGGAGCTGTCCCGCCTCGGCGGCCATGGTGATGGCGACGTCGTTCCCGATGACCTCGAAGGCGACCTGGTTGACCACCTCGGGGATCACCGGGTTGACCTTGCCCGGCATGATGCTCGAACCGGCCTGCACGGGCGGCAGGTTGATCTCGCCGAGGCCGGCCCGCGGCCCGGACGACAGCAGACGCAGGTCGTTGCAGGACTTGGAGAGCTTGACCGCGACCCGCTTGAGCACGCCGGACACCTGGACGAAGGCGCCGCAGTCCTGGGTGGCCTCGACCAGGTTGGCGGCGGTGACCAGCGGCAGCCCGGTGATCTCGCACAGGTGGCGGCGGGCCGACTCGGCGTACCCGGCGGGCGCGTTGAGGCCCGTGCCGATCGCCGTGGCGCCGAGGTTGATCTCGTGGATCAGCTCGACGGCCTCCGCGAGCCGGCTGCGGTCCTCGTCGAGCATCACGGCGTACGCCGAGAACTCCTGCCCGAGGGTCATCGGCACCGCGTCCTGGAGCTGGGTGCGGCCCATCTTCAGGACGTCGCGGAACTCGACGGCCTTGCGGGCGAAGGCGTCCTGGAGGACCGCCATGGCCTTGAGCAGGCCGCGCACCGCGAAGACGGTCGCGATCTTCACGGCGGTCGGGTAGACGTCGTTGGTGGACTGGCCGAGGTTGACGTCCTCGTTGGGGTGCAGCCGCTCGTAGCGGCCCTTGTCGTGCCCCAGCAGTTCCAGGGCGCGGTTGGCGATGACCTCGTTGGCGTTCATGTTGGTCGACGTGCCGGCGCCGCCCTGGACGACGTCGACGACGAACTGGTCGTGCAGTTCGCCGGCCCGGATCTCCCGGCAGGCGGCCACGATCGCGGCGGCCTTCCGCGGTGCCAGCAGCCCCAGTTCCTCGTTGGCGAGGGCGGCGGCCTCCTTGACGGCGGCGAGGGCGTCGATCAGGTGCGGGTAGACGGATATCGGCGTGCCGGTGATGGCGAAGTTCTCCGTGGCGCGCAGGGTGTGGATGCCCCAGTACGCGTCGGCGGGGACGTCGCGGTCCCCGAGCAGGTCGTGTTCACGGCGGGTGGCGACGGCGGTCATGGCGCGGCGGGTCCTCTTTCGGGAGGGTGCGGGTGGGCGGAGGGTCGTTTCGCCGGGGCGGGGTGTCAGGCGCAGGCCGGCAGGGGCCGGGGGGCGAGTGCGGGCACCGGGCGTACGCGGCCGACCGGCGCGCCGCCGCCGAGCTGGGGCTCGCCCGCGAACCGGGTGAGCAGCGCCGGGTCGACCCCGGCGCGGGCCAGGGCCGCCGCGGCGACCGGGATCCGGGCCCGGGACGCGCCGTCGGCGATCTTGACGGCGATCGCGCGCCCGTCCGGCAGCGCGGCGACCTCGACCCCCTCGAAGCCGTCCTTGGCGAGCAGCCCGGGCACGGCCCGCATCAGCGCGGCCACGTCCCGCCGGGACCCGGAGGCCATCTCGGGGTGCTCGCGCATCGCGTCGGCGACGCGCGCCTCGGGCGTGCCGGGCGCGGCGGTGGCGATCCGGGCGGCGGCGCGGGCCAGTCCGCGCAGGGAGACGGCGAACAGCGGGGCGCCGCACCCGTCCACCGTGACCCGGGCGATCGGCTGCCCGGTGAGGTCCTCGACGGTCTCGGCGATCGTCTGCTGGAGCGGGTGGGCCGCATCCAGGTAGTCGGGCAGGGACCAGCCGTTGACGCGCGCGGTGTGGAGCATCGCCGCGTGCTTGCCCGAGCAGTTCTGGGCGAGCCGCGAGGGCGGCCGTCCCTCGCGCACCCAGGTGTCCCGGACGACGGGGTCGTACGGCATGTCCGGCACGTTGCGCAGGTCGTCCTCGGTGAGACCGGCGCGTTCGAGGATCCGCCGGGCGCCGGCGAGATGGCGTTCCTCGCCGGAGTGGCTGGCCGCGGCCAGCGAGAGCAGGGCGCCGTCCAGCGGCAGCCCGGCCCGCACCATGGCCACGGCCTGGACGGGCTTGACGGCCGAGCGCGGATAGAACGCGGCCTCGATGTCGCCGAGTTGGAAAAGGACCTCGCCGTCGGGGCCGAGCACGACGACGGAACCGTGGTGGATGCCCTCGATGACCCCGCCGCGCAGGACATGGGCGACGGGGACGTGGCGGGGTGCGCGGACGACGGGCGCGCCCGCGGGCGAACTGGTGTGCATCACTGCCTGGCCATGGGTGAGTCGGGACGAAGCGGCGCGGGGTGGACGCGTCGGCTTTGGTGGACGTGCGCGCCGTCCGGCCGCGGATGGCGTACGGGCCCGCCACGGGGCCTGCGACGATCGGCGGCGGGCACGGCGCGGGTGTGGCCTGTCCTGGGGAACCGCTCGCTCACGCATCGGGTCCGCCTTCCGTGGACAGGCCGGCGCGACCGCGGCGCACGATGTCGGTGAGGGTGTTCTCGACGCGGTCCAGATGGTGGGACATGGCGTCCACCGCGTCGCGCTCGGAGCCGTCGATCAGCGCCTCGACGATCGCCCGGTGCTCGCGGTTGGACTGCTCGCGCCGGCCGCCGAGTTCGTTGAGGAACGCGGACTGGCGGGCCAGCGCGTCCCGGATCTCCTCGATGACCCGGCGGAAGACGGGATTCTGGGCGGCCTCGGCCACCGCGAGGTGGAAGAGGGTGTCCATGGCGACCCAGGCGGTGGTGTCCGTCTCCCGTTCCATACGGTCGAGGAGGTGCGCGAGGTGGTCCAGGTTCTCCGGGGTGCGGCGCGCCGCCGCGTAACCGGCGACCGGGATCTCCACGTGCCTGCGGACCTCCAGCAGGTCGCTGGCCGCGTAGTCGCCGAAGGTGGGGTCCTCGACGGCGTTCGCGACGACGAAGGTGCCCTTGCCGGTCCGGGAGACCGTGAGGCCCATCGTCTGCAGCGCCCGCAGGGCCTCGCGGAGCACGGGCCGGGACACTTCGAGCGTGCGGCACAGCTCCGCCTCGGAGGGGAGCTTGTCGCCTATCGCGTAGGTGCCGCGCTCGATGGCACCGCGGAGGTGGGCGAGCACCGCTTCCATCGCGCTGACGCGCCGCGGGCCCTGGCCACCTGTCTGGCTGTCTGACAGGTTCACGAGAGTGATGTTCGGGGTGATGCCGGCCAAATGTCAAGACCGCCGGGTCCCTCCGGGGGTTGGGCGGGCGGGCGCCGTGGTGCGGGAGGCTCGGGGCCGGGTGCGGGTCTCGTCGTGGCTGGGCGCGCAGTTCCCGGCGCCCCCTACGGGGCGACGTGACTCCGTCGGGTTGGGCCGGGGCGGGCGGGCGCCGGGCGCGGCAGGCTCGGGGCCGGGTGCGGGTCTCGTCGTGGCTGAGCGCGCAGTTCCCCGCGCCCCCCTGCGGGGCGACGTGACTCCGTCGGGTTGGCCCGGAGCGGTCAACTCGCCGTAGTACGGCAGGGTGGTGGCCGGGTGCGGGCATCGTCGTGGCTGGGCGCGCAGTTCCCCGCGCCCCCTTCGGGGCGGCGGGGGCATCGGGGCGTATGGCCCGGTGGGGCCGTGCGCCCCGCGCTTGGCCGGTCGCGCGGGGGGGGGCCTGGGGCGTCAGCTGCCGAGTACGCCTGTGATCAGGAGGCCGAAGAGGGCTACGCCGATGACGAGGCGGTAGAGCACGAAGGCGTTGAAGGAGTGCCGGGCGACGAACTTCAGCAGCCAGGCGATGGAGGCGTAGGCGACGCCGAAGGAGACCACCGTGCCGATGGCGAGGGGGGCGGCGCCCACGCCGGCGCCCAGGGCGTCCTTCAGTTCGTACAGGCCGGCGCCGGTCAGGGCCGGAATGCCGAGGAAGAAGGACAGACGGGTGGCGGCGACCCGGTCCAGGTCGAGGATGAGCGCCGTCGACATGGTGGCACCGGAGCGGGAGAAGCCGGGAAAGAGCAGGGCGAGGATCTGCGAGCAGCCGACCAGCATCGCGTCCTTGAAGGAGGTGTCGTCCTCGCCGCGCTTGTGCCGGCCCATCTGGTCCGCGGCCCACATGACGCCGCTGCCGACGATCAGCGAGCCGGCGACCACCCACAGCGAGCCGAGCGGGCCGTCGATCAGCGGCTTGGCGGCCAGACCCACGACGACGATGGGGAGGGTGGCGTAGATCACCCACCAGGCGAACTTGTAGTCGTGGTGCACCCGCTCCTCGCGGTCGCGCAGACCGCGGCCCCAGGCGGAGACGATCCGCACGATGTCCTTGAAGAAGTACACGAACACGGCGGCGATGGCGCCGACCTGGATGACGGCGGAGAACCCGACGACCGACTTGTCGTCGACCGGGATGTCCATGAGCCCTTCGGCGATCTTGAGGTGGCCGGTGGAGGACACGGGAAGGAACTCGGTCACCCCCTCGACGACTCCGAGGACGACGGCCTGACCGACGGAGATGGCGCTCATGGGATCCAGTTCTGAGGAGTTGGTCGACAGTGCTGTAGACAGTCTTACTACGCCCGGGCGTACCGCAAGCACCCGCACCGGGACGGCCCCCCGGCCGTCGACGGCCCGGGACGGGGCGGCCTGCGGTGGGCGCCGCGCGAGCGCCCCGCGAGAGGGCAGGGTCGGGCCGCGACCCCACCGTACGGGCGGCCGGACGGCACGGCCCCCGCACCGGACCCGGCACCGCGGGGCCCCTCACCGGTTCACAACGACTTCTTACTCTTCACGCCCGTATCGTCCTGCTTTGTCGAACCCGGGGAGCGGGCGTCGACCGCCGGGCCAAGGCGGCGTCCCGGCCCCGAACCGCTCAGCGCCCACCCGGGGTGACCAGTCCGGTCTCATAGGCGAGGACGACGGCCTGGGCGCGGTCGCGCAGACCCAGCTTGGCGAAGATGCGGGCCACATGGGATTTGACGGTGGCCTCGCTCAGCGTCAGTTCGACGGCCAGCTCCGTGTTGGACCGGCCGTGGCCCAACAGGGTCAGCACCTCGCGTTCGCGGGGTGTGAGGGCGGCGAGGTCGGCGTGCACGGCGGGCCCCGACCCCGCCTCGGCGGCGTAGCGCTCCACCAGGCGCCGGGTGATCGACGGTGCCAGCAGCGCGTCGCCCGTGTCGACGAGCCGTACCGCCGCGGCCAGGTGCGCCGGGGTGACGTCCTTCAGCAGGAAGCCGCTCGCCCCGAGCGACAGGGCCGCGTACACATACCGGTCCAGGTCGAAGGTGGTCAGGATCAGCACACGGCAGTCCGGCGCCTGCGCCAGGATGCGCCGGGTCGCCTCCAGGCCGTCCATGACCGGCATCCGGATGTCCATCAGCACCACGTCCGGCCGCAGTTCACGGGCCGCGGCCACCGCCTCCGCCCCGTCCGCGGCCTCCCCCACCACCTCGATGCCGCGCGCGGTGAGGATCAGCCGGAAGCCGGTCCTGATCAGGGTCTGGTCGTCGGCGACCAGAACCCGGGGCGCGGGCTGCGGCCCGGCGTCCGGTCCGGACCGCGCTTCCCCCCGGACAGGGGCCGGCGCGGGCTGCGGCCCCCGCGGGCGCGCGGGCGCCGCCGGGGACGGGCCCTGCGCGCGCCCCGGGGACGGTGCGGCCGTCGCCTGCGCAGGCGCGGGCGACGGTATGGGTGCGGGACAGGTGGCCGCGGAGGGCGTCCTGCGCGGGCCTGCCGGGTGGGTGCCCGAGGTCACGGCCGGTCCAGGGGGATGCGTGCCCGCACCCGGTAGCCGCCGCCGAGCCTGCGGCGGGCGTCCAGGTCCCCACCGTAGACCGCGACCCGTTCGCGCAGCCCGAGCAGTCCGCGGCCGGTTCCGTCACGGGGGCGGGAGGGCGCCGGGCGGGCGGGTGCCGTTCCGGTCAGCACGCTCGGGCCGGTGTTGAGCACTTCGACCCGCAGGGCATGGGCGGCGTACCGCACCGTCACCTCCGCCTTGCCGCCGTCGCCGTGCCGGAGCGCGTTGGTCAGGGCCTCCTGGACGATGCGGTAGGCGGTGACGTCGATGCCCTGCGGCAGCGGGCACACCTCGCCGGATATCCGCACCTCGACGGGCAGGCCGGCGAAGGATATCCGGTCCACCAGCGGCCCCAGCCGGTCCAGTCCGGGCTGCGGGGCGGGCACCGTCCGCCGGCCGTCCTCGCCCGGTGGTCCCGGATCTGTGTCCGCGCCGTCCTGCGCGGGCGCGAGCAGGCCCAGCAGGTGCCGCAGGTCGGTCATCGCGCCGCGGCCCGCGTCCTCGACGGCTCTCAGGGCCGTGGCGGCCTCGTCCGGCATCGTGCCCAGCACCTCGCGGGCGGCGCCGGCCTGGACGACCATGAGACTGACGTTGTGACTGACGATGTCGTGCAACTCGCGGGCGATGCGGTCGCGTTCGGCCGCGACGGCGGCGCGGGCGGCACTCTCCCGCTCCCGTTCCAGCAGCCAGCCGCGCTCGCCCACGGCGCTCCGCCAGCGGCGCCGGGTGCGCACCAGCGCGACCGCCAGCCACGCCACGGCCGCACACGCCGCCACGAGCGCCGTCGCCCACACGTCCCGTTCCCCCATGCGCCCACTCTCCCAGAGGGCTCCGGCCTCCGCATCGGCCTGTGGATGCACCTTCCTGCATCCGCGGTATGACATACCCGCGGCGATGCCGTCCGGGGAGGGATGCCCGCGCCGCCGTCGCCGCCCTACCGTCCTGTCCATGGTCACTGAGGCGGGAACGGAAGACGCCGTCGTACGGCTCGACGGTGTGCGCAAGGAATACGGCGAGACGGTCGCCCTGGACGGCGTGTCGCTGCGGATCCGGTCCGGGGAGGCGGTCGCGGTGATGGGCCCGTCGGGGTGCGGGAAGTCCACTCTGCTCAATATGATCGCCGGCCTGGACCGTCCCTCGGACGGCTCGGTCCTCGTGCACGGCGAGAGAGTCGAAGAGCTGAGCGAGAAGGGCCTCGCGCTGTACCGGCGGCGGCGCATCGGCATGATCTTCCAGTTCTTCAACCTCGTCGACGACCTGTCGGCGCTCGACAACGTCGCGCTGGCCGCACAGCTGACCGGCTCCCCCGCCCGGCAGGCGCGCCGCCGCGCCCTGGAACTGTTCGAGGAACTGGGCATCGCGGACCGCCGCAACGCCTACCCGGCGGTGCTCAGCGGCGGCGAGCGGCAACGGGTCGCCGTGGCACGGGCGTTGATGAACCGTCCGGCGCTGCTGCTGGCCGACGAGCCGACCGGCGCCCTGGACAGCGCCGCGGGCGAGCAGGTGATGGACCTGCTCATCGACCTCAACCAGATCGGCCAGACGCTGATTCTGGTCACGCACGACGAACGGCTCGCGCGGCGGTGTGCCGGCCGGCTGGTGCGGCTCGCCGACGGCCGGGTGACGGACGAGCACACCCTGGAGCCGGCCGGATGAGCGCGGTGTGGCGGGCCGCCCGCGCGGCCGTGCGCAGGCGCAGACTCCAGACCCTGGTGATCTGGCTGGTCACCCTGGTGTCGACCGGGGCGATGGTGGTCGCGCTCGGACTGATCGACGCCGCGTCGGCGCCGTTCGACCGGGCCTTCGCCAAGCAGCGCGGACCCCATGTCGTCGCCGCGTTCGACCGGGGCGTCTCGGACGCCGAACTGGCCGACGCGGCGCGACGGCCGGGGGTCCTTGCGGCCGGCCCGTTCGCGCTGGCGACGGTCGGCCTCCCGCGCGGCCACGACGACTTCGGCCTCGGCGGCGAACTCACGGTCGTGGGGCGTCCCGGCCCGGACGGACCGGTGGGCCGGGTGAACCTGTGGGCGGGGCGCTGGGCCACCCGGCCGGGCGAGGTGGTGGTGAACCGGCAGCCGGACTGGACCGCGGACGACCTGGGCGGCACCCTGCGGGTGCCGTCGGGGCCTGACCTCACCATCGTGGGGTTCGCCTTCGACCTGAGCGGCACGGCGGACGCCTGGGTGGCCCCCGCCCAGATGCCGGCGCTGCACCCGTCGGCCACCCAGATGCTGTTCCGGTTCCAGGACGCGTCGTCCGAGGACCGGCTGCGCGACGCACTGGCCACGGTGACCGACGGCCTGCCCGACGGGGCGCTGACCGGTGCCCAGTCGTATCTCACCCTCAAGCATCAGATCGGGCGCTCGGCCCGGGCGTACACGCCGTACCTGATGGCCTTCGGCGTCCTCGGCCTCGTGGTGGCGGTCCTGATCGTGGCCAACGTGGTGGGCGGTGCGGTGGTCTCCGGTTTCCGGCACATCGGCATCCTCAAGGCGGTGGGCTTCACTCCGGGACAGGTGCTGGCGGTGTACCTGGTGATGGTCTCCGTCCCCGCGGCGGCGGGCTGTGCGCTGGGCACGGTCGCCGGCAACCTGCTGGCGCGTCCCCTCCTCCAGTTCGTGTTCACCGGACCGGACGCGGGCGTGTTCCACGACGACGTCGGCGTCGCGGCGTGGGTGAACACGGTGACGCCGGCCGGCCTGCTGCTGGTCTGCGTGCTCGCCGCGCTCGCCCCCGCGCTGCGCGCCCGCGGGCTGTCCGCGGCGCGGGCGATCAGCGCGGGCAGCGCGCCGCGGACCGGTCGTGCGCTCGCCGTGCAGCGGCGGCTCGCGGGCACCCGGCTGCCCCGGTCGGTGAGCCTCGGGGCGGGACTGCCGTTCACCCGTCCCGGCCGCAGCGCGCTCACCCTCGCCGCCGTCGTGCTGGGCGTGACCACCGTGACCTTCGCGACAGGGCTGGCCACGACGATGACCCGGTTCGGAGACGCGGGGCGGGACGCGTACGACGTCACGGTGTACGCGAGCAACGTCCGGGGCGGCGAGGAGGTCCAGCCGGTCCACGCCGACCGTGACCTCCAGGCGCTGCTCGCCTCGTTGCCCGGCGCGAGCCGCGCCACGGCCCGGGGCGACCTGGAGGTGGTGATCGCCGGATCGTCCCGGAAAGTCATGCTGGAGGGCCGCCGGGGCGATACGGAACTCGGCACGGTGCTCACCCGGGGCCGCTGGATGCGCGGGAGCGGGGAGGTCGTGGCGGGTTCGGCCTTCCTGCGGCGGAACGGGCTGCGGGTCGGGGACCGGCTGCGGCTGCAGAAGGGCGCACGCCAGGAAGAGACGACCATCGTCGGCGAGTTCATGATGGACGATCCGCGGCTGGTCGCCGGCGACTGGCGGACCATGACGGCCCTGTCCCCGGACGAGAAGCCCATCGCCTATCACGTCAAGCTGCGCGCCGGCGCGGATCCGGCCGCCTACGTCCGTGCGGCGCGGGCCGTCGATCCGGGGATCGATCCGGTGCCGAACGGCCCGAACAACGTCACCCGCACCGTCGTCGGCTCCGCCGGCGCGCTGACCCTGATGCTCGCCGCGGTCGCCTCCCTCGGTGTCTTCAACACGGCCGTACTCAACACCCACGACCGGCGCCGCGACCTCGGCATGCTCAAGTCGATCGGCATGACGCCACGGCAGGTCACGGTGATGACGGTGACCTCGATGGCGGTCCTTGGCATGGTCGGCTCGCTGCTCGGGATACCGCTGGGCGTGGCCGGATACGAACTGGTCGTGCCGCGGATGGCGGGCGCCGTGGACATCGCGCTGCCCTCGGCGATGACGGACGTCTGGCGGGCCCCGGCCCTGGCAGGACTGGCCTGTGCCGGGGTCGTCATCGCGCTGCTCGGCGCGGTGGTGCCGGCGCGGCGGGCGGCTCGGCTGACCGTCGCGGAGGTGCTGCACGGCGAATGACAGCCGAGGGGCCGGCCCCCAAGGCATGCGTCCACACTAGTTGCACACTCAACAATTGGCCGGATCGGTGTTACCGTGCGGGTATGGCAGTCAAGACGGCCGAGGCCCGGCTGGAGGATCGCTGGCGGGACATCCTGTCGGTCCACGCACGCACGATGTGCGAGATCGACCGGGTCCTGCACCCCTACGGCCTGGGCGCGAGCGACTTCGAGGTGCTGGACATCCTGGCCGCCGCGTCGCCCCGGGAGGGCGACCAGTGCCGGGTGCAGAACCTGGTCGGGCGCGTGCATCTCAGCCAGAGCGCGCTGTCCCGGCTGATCGGACGGCTGGAGAAGGACGGTCTGGTGGAGCGCTCGGTGTGCGCGGAGGACCGGCGCGGTGTGTGGGTCGCGCTCACCCGCAAGGGCCGCGACCTGCACACCGAGGTGCTGCCGCGGCAACGGGCGGTACTGGCCCGGATGCTGACCGATCCGGCCGGCTAGGCTCGGTCCCGGCAGACAGGACTCCCCCGCCGACCGCCGCCTGTGCGCGGGCCGGTGACGCGGGGCCGGTGACGCGGGGTCGGGCAGCGGGTTCGGGGCGCCGGCGCGGGTGCCGGCCCTGGAACGGCCCGGGTGACGGACCGGCCCGGCGAGGCCGGCGTGCGCGCGCCCGCGACCGGCAGATGCGACCCGCCGGCCGGGCGCCCGGTGCCGTCCGGGAGCAGGCAGCGGGGCACGGCTCGTCCGGCACGGGGCGACGAGCGCCGACACGAGACTGCGGGCGCCGACACGAGGCTGCGGGCGCCGACACGAGGCTGCGGGCGCCGACGCGGGGCACGTACCGCGGGACCCGGCCGGGGCCAGGTCCCCGACACGGTAGTCCGTCGCCCACGGGACATCCGGGGCCGCCGCCCGGACCGGTGCGTACGCCGGGACCCGTACGCCCATCGAGTACGCGGCGCGGACCGGACCACGGCCGGCGCGAAGCAGCCGCCGGTCGGAGGGTCGGCCCACCCTCAAGGCGCGTAGTGACGGCGTGGTCGGCTCTCGGCGTCCGTCAGGAGCGCGCCACGCAGCGGGTTCGCATGCTCCGGCGCCCGGGCACCGCACGAAGGCGGCGGTGAGCCGGGCACGAGGCTTGGGCGGCCGCCGCTGCGGGCCGCACACTCCTGGCCGCGAGGGCAGTTCGCCGTCCCGGGCGAGCGCGGACCGGCGGCGCGGGCGGTGTCCGCCGCGGCACGCGGACGAGGCCGCCCATCCCTCGGCGACCCCCGAACGCCGTGCCCGAGCCGCGGACGCACAGAACGACAACGGCACTGCACACAACGCGGCCCGCCTCCGCCGTCGACCCGCCGTGGCGCGCGGAGGTCCGCCGCCGCCCGCTTGCGCCGCGGCGCGCGCCGTCGGGCCCTGTGACGGGCCGGACCTCTCACGGGACTCCGGCCGGTGGGCGCCGTGTCTCCCCAACTGGGCTCATCCGCAACCCGGTTGGCCCCGGTCGATTTGACAGCCGCTCCGCGCCCGCAGCACGCTACGCTCATGAATTCCATTTCCAATAGGAACGGCTAGACATGCGCGTGGCATTCGTCGGCAAGGGCGGCAGCGGCAAGACCACCCTGTCGGCCCTCTTCTCCCGCCGTCTGGCCCACTCCGGCGCGCCGGTCGTGGCCATCGACGGCGACATCAACCAGCACCTGGCCCACGCCCTGGGCCTCGCCGAGGGCGAACGCCTCGCGGTGCCGCCGCTGAGCGCGCGCACCGGCGAGATCAAGGACTATCTGCGGGGCACGAATCCGCGGATCCCCTCGCGCGACGCCATGGTCAAGACGACCCCGCCCGGCCGCGGCTCACGGCTGCTGCGGCCGCTCGGTGACGACGAGGTCCACTCCCGTCATCTCCAGGTGGTCGGCGGCGTACCGCTCATGGTCACCGGCGCGTTCGACGAGAGCGACCTCGGCGTGGCCTGCTACCACTCCAAGCTGGGCGCGGTCGAGCTGTATCTCAACCATCTCGTGGACGGGCCCGGCGAGTACGTCGTGGTCGACATGACGGCGGGCGCCGACGCCTTCGCCTCGGGCCTGTTCACCCGGTTCGACCTCACCTTCGTGGTGGTCGAACCCACGCGCAAGAGCGTGTCGGTGCTCCGCCAGTACCGGGAGCACGCGGCCGAGTTCGGCATCCCGGTCGCCGTGGTCGGCAACAAGGTCACGGACGCGGCGGACCTGGACTTCCTGCGCCGGCACGTCGGCGAAGGACTGCTCGCGCACTGCGAGGTGTCGCCCTTCGTGCGCGCCCAGGAGCAGGGCCGCGGCCAGGGGACGCTGGAGCGGCACAACGCCGACGCCCTGGACCGGCTGCGCGCCGCCGTGGACGCCCGTCCCAAGGACTGGACGGCCTTCCAGCGGCACGCCGTCGACTTCCATCTGCGCAACGCCGCCGCCTGGGCCGACGCCGCCACCGGCCATCGTCTGGCCGACCAGATCGACCCGGAGTTCGAGCACGGCCCGGCCGCCCTGGGGGCCCTCGTCTGACCTGGCCCGCCAGGACCGGCCTCCTCGCAGCACCGTCCGTACACCAACCCGACAGAACAGGACACCTCATGTCGCTCGACGTCTCCCCGCAGCTGCTCGCCGAAGCCGAGAACGGCGACGTACGGGAGGAGGACTTCGTGGCAACCGTCCGCGCCTCCCTGCCGTACGCCTATGACCTCATCGCCCGTCTGACCTCCGAACTGCAGGGCGGCTCGGCGGAGTTCGCGGACAACCAGACGCCGCCGCCCTCGGAGCGGGAGCGCGGACAACTGCTGCGGGCCCTGTCCAGTGACGCGATCCGTGGCTGCCTGGAGCGCCACTTCGGCGTCGCCCTGGCGTTCCAGAACTGCCACCGCGTCGCGGTCTTCCGGCCCGGGGCCCGCGGCGGGGCGGTCCACAGCCGCTTCACCTCGCTCCGCGCCCAGATCCTCAACCAGTCACCGCAGCTGCGGGACTGCTGAGCGAGCACGGGGCCGGGCCGTCCCGGGTCAGCGGTCGAGGAGTTCGGCGAACCGCCGGACGTCGATGTTCCCGCCGGAGACGATGACGCCGACCCGGCGGGGAAGCGGCTCGACCCGGTGCGCCAGCAGTGCGGCCAGGGCGCTCGCGCCGCTCGGTTCGACGACGGTCTTCATCCGCTCGAAGGCGAACCGCATCGCCTCCCTGATCTGGTCGTCGCTCACCAGCGCGATGCCGTCCAGCAGGCGCCGGTTGACGGAGAAGGTGAGTTCCCCGGGGATCTCCGCGGCCTGGCCGTCGGCGATGGTGCGGGGCACCGGGACGGCGACGCGCCGGCCGGCCTCCAGGGACCGCCTGGTGTCGTCGCCGGTCTCCGGCTCCACCCCGACGACCCTGATCCCGGGGAGCAGCGCGGTGGCCGCCACCGCGCTGCCCGCGATCAGCCCGCCGCCCCCGACCGGCACCACCAGCGCATCCAACTCCCCCACTTCCTCGATGAGTTCGAGGGCCGCCGTGCCCTGTCCCGCGATGATGTGCGGATGCTCGTACGGCGGCACGAGCGCCAGCCCACGCTCCGCGGCGAGCGCCTGCCCGATCGCCACCCGGTCGCCGGTGTACCGGTCGTAGGTGACGATCTCGGCGCCGTAGCCCGCGGTCGCCTCGCGCTTGGAGCGCGGGGCGTCCTCGGGCATCACGATCACCGCGGTGGTGCCCAGCTCGCGGGCGGCCAGCGCGACGGCCTGCGCGTGGTTGCCGGAGGAGTAGGCGGCGACGCCCTTGGCGAGCCGGTCCGCGGGCAGCCGGGAGACGGCGTTGTAGGCGCCGCGGAACTTGAACGCGCCGACGCGCTGGTGGTTCTCGCACTTCACATGGACCTCGGCGCCGACGAGCCGGTCCAGGGTGCGTGAGCGCAGCACGGGGGTGCGGTGGGCCACCCCGGCGAGCCGGGCCGCGGCGTCCCGGACGTCCTGGAGGATGACGGGCATCCGGTCGGGCATGTGCGTCCTCCGTTCCGTGCGGGGCGTCGGGACGCCGGTGCGTTCGGCCCCGTCCATGTGAGAACCCTGCACCGCGGTGCCCCGCCCGGGCAATGCCCGCCCGCACCGGGGGCGGGTGCCGAGACCGCGGGGGCGGGTGCCGAGACCGCGCCGCCCGGGACCGTACCCGGCCGGTCCGCGCACCCCGGGGTACGCGCCGCTCGCCGCGGCGGTCACCATAGGGTTCGACCGATGTCCGGCCGGCGCACCAGCGTGAGCGTGGGGCTCGGCACCGCCGTCCATCTGGCCTGCTCGACGCCCTGTGAGCGGCCCGGGAAGAGGAGTCCGTTGAACACCGGCAGCTACTACGAGCGCATCGACGAGCACCGCTTCAAGCCCACCCCGCACGCGAGCGGCGCCTGGGGCCCCGACGAGCAGCACTTCAGCCCGCTCGGCGGGCTCATCGTGCACGCCGTCGACGGGTATCTGGCCGGGCGCCCGGACACCGGTCTGGTTCCGGCCCGGATCAGCTATGACATCCTCGGGCGTCCGGCGCTCGACGAGTGCGAGATCCAGGTGGAGAGCGTACGCCCCGGGCGCACGATCGAACTGCTCGAAGCCGTCGTCCTGATCGCGGGCCGCCCGGTGGTCAGGGGCCGTCTGTGGCTGCTGGCCGGCCTGGACACCACGAGGGTGGCCGGCGGCGCCGGCGACGGGCTCCCCGCCCCGGACCGGTGCGACCGGTGGACGATGAGCGAGCTGTGGCCCGGCGGCTACATCGCCTCCCTGGACGTGCGCACCGTCGCCCCGCCCCGGCCGGGCCGCACCACCGCCTGGGTCACCACGGACCTCGACCTGGTGGCGGGCGAGCGGGCGAGCGCGCTCGCCCGGTACGTCACCCTCGTCGACACGGCCAACGGCATCGCCGTACGCCAGTCGCCCACGGCCTGGATGTTCCCCAACGTGGACCTGACCCTCCATCTGCACCGCCGCCCCACGGGCCGCTGGGCCGGCCTCGACACGACGGTCGTCTTCGGCCCCACCGGACAGGGGCTGACCAGCACGGTCCTGCACGACGCCGAAGGACCGGTCGGCCAGGCCCAGCAGATCCTCACCGTCCGCCCCCTGCCCGGCAACGACACCTGACCGCCAGCCGTGCGGAAAGGGCCGTTCGGCACTGGACTCGGGGCGGGCCGGCGCGGCAGCGTGGCGGGGGAAGGGCTGTTCGTGGGAGGTGGACGCGGTGGAAGCCAAGCAGTGGACCGTGCAGATCTACATCACCGAGGAGGGCGACGACACGCATGCGCGTGCCGTGCTGACCACCCGGGACACGTCCCGCCTGACCGGGCGGGGCCTCGCCCGGCGCAATCCGGTCGACCGGCCGATCCCGGAGGTCGGCGACGAACTGGCCGCCAGCCGGGCCCTGGAGGACCTTGCCGTACGGCTGCATGACGTGGCCGCCGACGACATCGTGCAGATGGCCGGGCCCGTCCACCGCTGACACCAGTGGGTGCCGGGCACATGGGCGCCCCTGTGGGCGACGGCGCCCGCGGGGGCGCCTCGGCGTGCGCGCGGGTGCCGGCCGTCAGTCCGGGAGCATCAGGAGGAACGTCTCACCGGGGTGGACGCCGACCGTGCGGTCGGGCAGCCGGAGCTCGACCGGGGGAAGGTCGGACGGCGGGACGGCGACCTCCAGTTTCCCGTGCTCCAGGCGCAGCCGGACGCCCCAGTGACCCCGGTAACGCAGCGAGAACCCGTACGACGACAGCTGCGGCAGCGGCACCGGATCGAGCCACAGCGCCCCCTGCCGGGTCTCCAGTCCGGTCAGTCCGCGCTGGACGAGGTCCAGGGTGCCGGCCATGGCACCCAGGTGGATGCCCTCGCCGGTGGTGCCGCCCTGGAGGTCGGCGATGTCACCGCGCAGGGCCTCCTGGCAGAACATCCAGGCGTCCGCGCGCCTGGCCCGGGCCAGGATCCAGCCGTGGACCAGGCCGCTGAGGGTGGACCCGTGGCTGGTGCGGCGCAGGTAGTACTCCACGGTGCGCCGCCACGTCTCCTCGTCCAGCCGATGCCCCAACCGCTCGAAGAGGGAGCACAGTTCGGCGGGTGAGAAGAGATAGCCGAGCATCAGCACGTCGGCCTGCTTGGACGCCTTGTAGCGGTTGACGGTGTCGCCCTCGGCCTCCAGGATCCGGTCCAGGCGCCGGATGTCGTCGTAACGCTTGCGGTAGTACTCCCAGTCGAGTTCGGCGAGGTCGCCGTACCCCTCGAACTGACTGATCACCCCGTCGTGGAACGGCACATGGAGGGTGCGGGACACCTCCTCCCAGCGCTCGGGCTCGTCGTCGGCGAGGCCGATGCCCTCGACCAGTTCGCCGCGCCGCGGCTCGGGCAGGGTGCGCAGCAGCTCCACGGCGCGGGCCAGCACCCAGGCGGCCACCACATTGGTGTACGCGTTGTCGTCCAGGCCCGGGCGCGGCGCGTCGGGATAGGCGTCGTGGTACTCGTCGGGGCCGACCACGCCGAGGATGCGGTGCCCGCCCCGGTGGGTGTCATGGTGGGCGGAGTCCGCCCAGAAACGGGCGATCTCCAGCACCATCTCGGCGCCCTCGGAGTGCAGGAACTCCGTGTCGCCGGTCGCCTCGCAGTACTGCCACACGTTGTACGCGATCGCCGAGCCGACGTGCCGCTGGAGGTGGGAGTGGTCCGGCAGCCAGTGCCCGGAACGCGGGTTGAGATGCAGCCGCTGCGCCTCCTCGCGGCCGTCGCTGCCGCTCTGCCACGGGTACAGCGCGCCCCGCCGGCCGATCGCGCGGGCCGCCGCGCGGGCCTGGCCCAGGCGCCGGCGGCGGTAGCGGAGCAGGGCCCGGGAGACCTCCGGGAAGTGCAGGTTGAGGTAGGGAAGCACAAACAGTTCGTCCCAGAAGACATGGCCGCGGTACGCCTCCCCGTGCAGCCCGCGGGCGGGCACGCCCACGTCCAGGTCGGCGGTGTGCGGCGAGAGCGTCTGGAGCACATGGAACAGGTGCAGCCGCAGGATGTGACCCGCCCGGCCGGGTACGTCGAGGCCGGTACGGGTCCACAGCCGGTCCCAGGCCGTACGGTGCCCCGCGAGCAGTTCGCCGAAGCCGCCCGCGGCGCCGACCCGGTCGGTGGCGGCGCGCAGCGGGTCGCTGATCGCGAGGTCGCGGGAGGTGTGCAGGGCGACGGTCTTGTCGACGCGGACCGTGCGGCCGGGGGTGAGGCTCAGGCGCAGCCGCTGCACGGCCCGCAGGTGTTCGTGCGCGACGGTCACCGGCACGTCCGCGCTCAGACGCGCGGCCAGGGCGATCCGGATGTCCGAGGTGCGGGTGCGGCAGTGCAGCCAGATGGTGTCGGGGGCGGCGGCACCGGTGAGCACATGGGTGAGATGGCGGCCGTCCAGATCGCGGTAGCGGGCCACGCCCGAGGTGCTGACCCGGCCGTCGAGGGCGGCTTCGACGTCGAGTGCGCCGGCGAAGCCCTCGGCGGTGAACTCGGTGCGCAGCGCGGCCAGATGGGGGTCGGCCATGTGGACGAGGCGCAACTGCCGCACGAACAGCACCCGGCCGTCGCCGAGCCCGTAGCGGGTGTGCCGCTCCAGCAGGCCGGAGTCCAGGTGCAGGACCTTGCGGTGGCCGAGCACTGTCGCGGTGTCGGGGGTCAGCCAGTCGTGCCCCGCGGGGCGAAAGCGCAGCGGCAGCCAGTTCGGCAGGTTGACCAGGTCCTCGTTCTCGATCTGCCGGCCCGCCACCTCGGAGGTGAGCCGGTCGTAGCAGCCCGCCGCGTACGTGCCGGGGTAGTGCACGTCGTCGGCCACGCACTCGGGCAGCGCGCCGCGCGTGCCGAAGTAGCCGTTGCCGAGGGTGCACAGCGACTCCCTGAGCCGTTCGTCAGCGGGGTCGTAGCCGTCGTACTCCCAGGTCCAGCCGGTCACTGCGGCCCCCTTCGTCGCGTCCTGCGGGCCCGTCCGGTCCTTCTTCTCCAGGGGCCACGTCATCGCCGCCGCCTCTCCTCGGGCCGCCGGTGGTGCGGCACGGGGACGCCCCTCGTCTCACCCTCGCACCGGTGGGCGGACGGTGCGAGGCGGTTCGTCCGCCACCGGGGCCGAACGACCCGGGGTGCGGTCCGTGCGGCCCGTGGCGTCCGGCCGGGCGCGCGGACACGCTTGAACAAAGAGCCCCACGGCGCTGGGCGCCGCCCCGCCTCGGGCAGCGAACGAAAGGAGCCGGTGCGATGACCTCCGCCACCACCCTGAACGCGGCCCTCGCGGCCGAGCACCGCGAACGACTGATGCGGATCGCCCGCGAGGTCTCCTTCGAGGCCGGCACGCGGCTGTTCGAGGAGGGCCGACGGGCCGACCGGCTGTGGATCGTGCGCACCGGTACCGTCGCCCTCGACCTGCATGTGCCGGGGCGGCGTGCGGCCGTCGTCGAGTCCCTCGGCCCGGGTGAACTGGTCGGCTGGTCCTGGCACTTCCCGCCGTATCTGTGGCAGCTGGGGGCCGAGGCGGCGAGTCCGGTGCGGGCGTACGAGTTCGATGCGGGGACCGTGCGGTCTCTGTGCGCGCAGGATGCGGAGTTCGGGCGGGCCGTTGCGGTGTGGGTGGGGCGGGTGGTTGCGCAGCGGTTGCATGCGTCGCGTATCCGGTTGCTCGACTTGTACGCGCCGTACGGCAGTGGGCTTCGGCCCTGACCTCGGGTTTGGCGGGGACGCCTATTGACTCGGAGGTTGCGGGGGTTCGGCGGGTGCGGGAGCTTTCGCCTATTAGCTCGGGGGTTCGGGAGAGTGGCGGGTGCGGGGGCGTTGTGGTTGATCGCGCCGTTCCCCGCGCCCCTGTCGGGGCGGCTATCGGGTGGGGAGGGGGGCTTGCCAGGTCAGGGTGGTGCCGCCCTTGGGGGGTGTGGTGAGGTGCAGGTGGCCGCCCAGTTGTTCGGCGCGTTCCGCCAGGTTGCTCAGGCCGCTGCGCCGGCCCCCGGGCGGGATGCCCACGCCGTTGTCGGCGACCGTGAGCCGCACCTCCCGGCCGTCCGTGGTCAGCACCACCTCGGCCCGGTCGGCGTGCGCGTGCCGGGCGACGTTCGTCAAGGCCTCGGAGAGCACGGCCACGACATGGTCGGCGACGTCCCGCGGCACATCGGTGTCGACCAGTCCCTCCATGCGCACACTGGGCGCGAACCCGAGCACCGGCGCGGCCTCCCCGGCCACCCGTACCACGCGGGCCCGCAGCCCCCCGCCGTCGGCCCCGCCCTCCCGGGCGCGCAACCCGAAGATGGTGGACCTGATGATCTTGATGGTCTCGTCCAGGTCGTCCACGGCCCGCAGCACCCGTTCGGACGCCTCCGCGTGCTCGATGAACCGGCCCGCGCTCTGCAAGGTCATCCCGGTGGCGAACAGCCGCTGGATCGCCAGGTCGTGCAGATCGCGGGCGATCCGGTCGCGGTCCTTGAGCACCGCGATCTCCTGGGCGTCCTGGCGGCGCTCGGCCAGTTCCAGGGCGATCGCGGCCTGGGCGGCGAAGCCCTGCAGGGTCTCGGTCTCCTGCGCCGAGAACAGCGCCTGCCCCAGCTCGCGCACCAGCAGGACCACGCCCCGCACACCGCCGCCCGTGCCGATCGGGACGGCCACGGCGGGCCCGAGCCCGTCGAACCGCGGGGGCTGCTGGGAGACCCGGTCGTCGTCGGAGACGTCCGCGCTGGTGACCGGCGCGGCGGCGGCGAAGGCGAGCCCCATCAGGCTCTCCTCCATGGGCAGCACCAGACCGCGGTGCGCGTCGGAGTCCGTCCCGACGGCGATCTCCACGGTGAGTGACCCGGTCTCCTCCATCGGCAGCGCCACCGCCGCCAGGGCCGAGCCGGTGATCTCCCTGGCCCGGTCGGCGATCAGAACGAGGGCCTGGGCGCGCTCACTGCCCGCCATCAGGCTGTGGGTGATCTCCGCGTTGGCCTCAAGCCATCGCTCACGCAGCCGGGACTCCTCGTACAGCCGGGCGTTGTCGATCGCCACGCCCGCCGCCACGGCGAGCGTGGACAGCACCGACTCGTCCTCCTCGTCGAACTCCGCCCCGCCGCGCTTCTCGGTCAGGTACAGGTTGCCGAAGACCTGGTCGCGTACCCGGATCGGGACGCCGAGGAAGGTGTTCATGGGTGGGTGGTTCGGCGGGAAGCCGTAGGACGCCGGGTGCTGGGAGATCTTCGCCAGCCGGAGCGGTTCGGGGCGTCGGATCAACTCGCCCAGGATGCCGTGTCCTTCGGGGAACGGGCCGATCTCGGCGATCTGCTCCCCGGTGACGCCGACCGTGTGGAAGGCCGACAGCCGCCGCCCGTCCGGGCCGATCACGCCGAGGGCGCCGTACTCGGCGTCGACCAGCACCAGGGCGGCCTCCACGATGGAGTGCAGGGCCTGTTCGAGATCCAGTTCCCGGCCGACCGAGAGCACCGCCTCCAGCAGGCTGTGCACACGGTCACGCGTGCCGCGGGCCGCGTCGATACGGGCCTGAAGTTCCTCCAGCAGCTCGTCCAGCTTCAGCTGCGGCAGCCGGACGCGGGCCTCCCGGAACTCGCCTGAGCTTCCCACCTGCGTTCCTCCAGCTGCCCTCGTGGGCACCGCCCGGCCTGTCATGTGCCACGGTAATGGTCCACGGCCCCGGGCGGTACGGGTACGGGATTCCCGGCGGGGCCGCACGGCGCACCGGGCAGGGCCGGTCGGCCCTGGTGGCGGGCGCCCGGCAGCGGCGACAGTGGGCTCAGGAGCGGCACCGATCCCCCGCGGTGTCGCTCCGTCCGTACCCGGTGCCCCGGCGCGGCCCGAGCCCGGTGCCGCGGCACCGCCGCTGACCGCCCGACCGCCCCGGGCGCGGCCGGCCGACGGGACTCGGCCGGCCGGGCGAAGGTCGTTTCCTGGGCCGAAAGACCCTAGCGAAACCGCCCGCGGCGCGGTTCGAATGATCTGTCCGATCCGTCCACGGCCGCTCGCGATGTCACCGCGGCACCGCGCAGCGCGCCGCGCACCCGTACGGAAAGCCGCGATGACCAGCAACGACGACCGACCGCGCCGGAGCGTGGAACTCGACCGGGCCGAAGCCCTGCGGCTGCTCGGCAGCGTGCCGCTGGGCAGGATCGTCTTCACCCGGCACGCGCTGCCCACGATCCGCCCGGTCAATCACGTCCTGGACGGCGGCGACATCGTCATCCGCACCCACGAGGGCGCGGAGCTGACGTCGCACGCCCGGTGGGCCGACGGCTCGGGCGTGGTCGTCGCCTACGAGGCCGACGCCATCGACCCGGACACGCGCCTCGGCTGGAGCGTGGTGGTCACCGGCTACGCCCGGCTGGTCACCGACGCGGACGAACTGGCCCGCTACCAGCGGCTGCTGCACCCGTGGGTGGCGCGCACCATGGACCACGCGGTCCGTATCCGCCCGGACCTGGTCTCCGGGATCCGTCTCACCGCGGACGGCGCGCCGCCGTCCCGGCCCGTGCCCGGGTGAGGCGGTTCACGGGGCGAGGTCCAGTCGGTAGAGGGTGCGGCCGCCGACCAGTTCCCGCCCGGTGACCAGTTCCGGCGCGATGCGTACGAAGACCTCGTGCGGCGAGGGCGCCCAGGAGCGCGGGCCGGTGCGCACCAGCCGTTCGTGTTCGGCGGCGTCGGTGACCACGGTGGCCGCGCCGGTGACGACGACGCTCCAGCCGGACTGCCGGTCCGGGTCGACCTGGTCGGCCTCGAAGGCGACCACCGATCCGTGGATCGCCCGCACGAGTTCCGAGGCCGCGGAGGTGCGCAGCAGCACGGTGCCGTCGGCGTCCAGGGAGAAGTTCACGGGAAGCACCGCCGGCAGCGCCTGACGCGTGTGCACGATGCGGCCGACGGGCGCCTTCGCCAGCAGCCGCAGGCACTCCTGCCGGTCCAGCTCGCGGAATCCGTCGTTCGCGTACATCTGCGTCCCGCCTCTCACCTGGGTACGGCCGTGGTGGCCCGTCCATCCTGCGCGCGGGTCCGCACCGGGCACGAGGGCCGTCGGTCCCGGCGGCCCCGGCGAAGGACCCGGGACCGGACCGGTCCTGGGCCGGACCGGTCCTGGGCCGGACCGGTCCCGGTTCAGACGGTGATCCGGCGCCCGGTGAGGGTGTACGGGTCGATGCGCACCCACAGGTTCCGGTGGCCGCCCGCCCACGGCGTGCTGTACGCCCGGGCCACGAGCCGGCGTTCCTCATCCGGGTCCGTGACGGCCCGGGCGTGTCCGCGCGCCAGGACGCTCCAGCCCCGGCTGAACGCGTCGTCGATGCGGTCGACCTCGAAGGCGACCTGGCAGCCGGCGGCCAGCGCCGGCGTGGTGCCCTGCGCGGTCCGGAAGACGATCGTGTCGTCGACGACGCTGTAGTTGACGGGCACGATCACCGGGCCTGAGACCGTGGGCACGCCGAGCCTGCCCACGCCGTGCGAGGCCAGCAGGGAGCGGCACTCGTCCGCGCTCAGCTCCGTGAACTCGGGGGCGCGGGCGGCCCGTCCGGGACCCGGCGGCAGGTTCGCCGTGCCGCCCGTGAGATCGTTCACCGTGGTCTCAAGGACCTCGGCGAGCCGCATGAGGGTGCCGCTGCCCGGTGCAGCGCCGGGATGTTCCTCCAGGTAGCGGAGGTAGCTGGGCGCCATGCCGGCCCGCGCGGCCGTCTGCCGCCGCGACAGGCCGAGCTGGGTGCGCCGGGCCGCCAGCCGCCGGCCCAGATCGCCCAGGGGCGTGCCCTCCGCCACGTTGGTCAGGGAGTGTTCCGTCATGGCCGTCACGTCCTCTCGTCAGGCGTCCCGAACGGCCACGTCGCGCGCTTCCGCACCGAGCGCCGCCTTGAACGGGCGGTCTCGGCGGCCCGCGCCGACCGGCGGATCCGGGTCCGGAACCGCCCCCGGATTCAGCTTGTGCGCGGTCCTGGGGCCGCGCTTGGGCCGGTCGGGCCCCGTTGTCCGGCCGACGGGGCCCAGCCGTCCGCGGGCCCGCCGGGACCGATGGACCCTGCGGGCCCCTCGTCGGGTACCGACCGGCCCTTCCGCAGGCCGGTTCCACGGGCTTACCTCGTTGCATGACGCAGAACCGGACCGGTTCCGGCCCGCCGCCCACGGCGCGGGTCGTCGACGGGGCGACAGTCGTGACGCTGCACGGTGAGATCGATCTGCTGGTCGCCTCCCACCTGTCCGCACGGCTCGACGCACTGACCGCCGGACCCCGCCCCGACCTGGTGCTCGACCTGCGCACGGTGGACTTCATCGACTGCGCAGGGCTCGGCGTGCTGTGCCGGACCCGCAACCGGGTGCACGACCGGGCCGGCCGGCTGCGCCTGGTGACCGACAGCGCCGCCTTCCTGCGGCTGCTGAAGGCCACGGGTCTGATGGACGTCTTCGAGGTGTACCCGCGGCTCCCGGTCCTCGGCGACGACTGACCGACGCGGCCGGGACACGGCCGGCCCGGCCGGAGCGCTCCCCGGGGACGCGGGTGGTGGTCCGCGGGGCGGGCAGGGAGGTGCCGCATGCGATTCGAGGACCGCACCGACGCCGGACGCCGCCTGGCCCGGCGGCTGGAGCCGCTGCGCGGCACGGACGTGACCGTGCTCGGGCTGCCCCGGGGCGGCGTGCCCGTCGCCTACGAGGTGGCCCGGGAACTGGCCGCGCCCCTGGACGTGCTGGTGGTGCGCAAGCTCGGCGTGCCCTGGCAGCCCGAACTGGGATTCGGCGCGATCGGCGAAGGGGGCGTGCGGGTGCTCAACGACGACGTCGTCGCGGACACCGGCCTCGGACCGGGCGAGCTGACCGCCGTCGAGGAGGCGGAACGGGCGGAACTGGAACGGCGGCTGCACCGGTACCGGGCCGGCCGCGACCCGGTGCCGGTACCCGGGCGGACGGTGGTGATCGTGGACGACGGCGTGGCCACCGGTGCCACCGCGGAGGCCGCCTGCCGTGTCGTGCGGCACGCGGGCGCGGCCCGGATCGTGCTCGCCGTGCCGGTCGGCGCGCAGCACACGCTCGCCCGGCTGCGGGGCGTGGCCGACCAGGTCGTGTGCCTTCAGACACCGCGCCATCTGGGCGCGGTCGGCGCCTGGTACCACGACTTCACGCAGACCGGTGACGACGAGGTCGCCGCGCTGCTCGGGCGGGCCGCCGGGCCCGCACCCGCCGCCCGGCCGCACCCGCCGAACCGGGAGGTCGAGGTGCCGGCCGGGAAGGTGCGGCTGGCCGCCCGGTTCGTGCTGCCCGACCGGGCCCCCGCCGTGGTGGCGTTCGCGCACGGCAGCGGCAGCGGCCGGCACAGTCCGCGCAACCGGTATGTGGCCGCCGTACTCAACCGGGCCGGTCTTGGCACGCTGCTGCTCGACCTGCTCACCGAGGACGAGGAACGCGACCGGCACAACGTGTTCGACATCGTGCTGCTGGCCCGCCGGCTGCAGGGCGCGTCCGCCTGGCTGCGCCGGGAGACCGGGCTGCCGGTCGGCTACTTCGGCGCGAGCACCGGCGCCGGGGCGGCGCTGGAGGCCGCCGCCGGCGACCCCGGTGTCGGCGCCGTGGTCTCCCGCGGAGGCCGTCCCGACCTCGCCTCCCCCGCCGCGCTGGCCCGGGTCCGGGCGCCGACGCTGCTGATCGTCGGCAGTCGCGACACGCGGGTGCTGAGCCTGAACCGGCTGGCCGCGGACTGGCTGCGCTGCGAGCACCGGCTGGCGGTCGTGCCGGGCGCGAGCCATCTGTTCGCCGAGCCCGGCACCCTCGCCGCGGCCGCGGCCCTGGCCCGCGACTGGTTCGACACCCACCTCGGGCACCCGGGGGCGACGAGTCGCGAACCCGCGAAGCCCGAAGCGGAGGCGCCGGGAACGGAGCGCGGCTGAGCGCTCCGCTGGAAATGCCGCGCTGTGCCGTCGGTCGTCTGCGGCGCCGTCGTGGCTGGTCGTGCCCGCGCGGCGGAGCCGCATATCAATGCAGCCCCGCGCCCCTTCGGGACGCGGTCGAACCGCAGCGCCCGGCGCCCACTCTGCCCGTTTTATCCGCCCTGTCTGTTCCATTTGATCCATCCGGTCTGTCCGGTTTGCCGGGTGGCGCCGGACAATGGACGTACCGCGGGAGTGCTCCGCGGGGCGGCACCGTCCGGCCTTGTCCGCCGGGCGGGCGGTGGCTCGGGGACCGGGAGCCGGAGGGCGAGGCGAGAGGTTCGTGAAGGAGACGCTGTCCCTCGGCCGGATCGCCGGCGTGCGCGTCGGGCTGCACTGGAGCGTGCTGGTCATCGTCGTACTGGTGACGCTCGTCCTGGCCCGTGGCCGCTTCCCCGCGGCCCATCCGGGCCACTCCGCCACGGTCTACTGGGCGCTCGCGCTGCTGACCGCGGTGGTCTTCCTCGTCTCCCTGCTCGTCCACGAACTCGCGCACGCGGTGGTCGCGCGGCGCAACGGCGTGCAGGTCGACGGCATCACCCTGTGGATGCTGGGCGGCGCGGCCCGGCTGCGCGGTGAGGCACCGTCGCCAGCCGCGGAGCTGCGCATCGCGGGTGTGGGGCCGCTGACCAGCGCCCTGGCCGGCGGGGTGTTCGTCGGCCTCGCGGAGTGGCTGGCGGCGCTGCGGGTCTCCGGGCTGCTGGTGGAGGCCGTGGCCTGGCTGGCCGCGATCAACGTCGTACTGGCCGTGTTCAACGCGCTGCCCGCGGCCCCGCTGGACGGCGGACGGCTGCTGCGGGCGTTCCTGTGGCACCGCACCGGCGACCGGCTGCGGGCCACCCGGGGCGCGTCGGCCGCGGGGCGGGGGCTCGGCTGGTTCCTGGTGGCGGCCGGTTTCGCGGCCGTCCTGTTCGCCGGGAACCTCTCGGGCCTGTGGTCGGCGCTGATCGGGTGGTTCCTGATCGCGGCGGCGACCGCGGAGGTGCGGCAGGCGGAGATGCAGGGCGCGCTGAAGGGCGTGCCGGTCGGCCGGGTCATGACCGCGGACCCGGTCACGGTCCCGTCCTGGACGACGATCGCCGGCTTCCTCGCCGAGGGGCCCTTCGGCCCCTACCGGCACTCCGCCTTCCCTGTGGTCGCGCCGGACGGCTCGGTGGCCGGGCTGTTCACCATGGCCATGGCCGACCGCACCCCGCAGCGGGCCCGGTCCCGGACGACGGTGGGCGACGTGATGCGCCGCCTGCCGGACGTCGTGACCGTCGCCCCCGACGAGCCGGTCGTGGACCTGCTGCCCCGGTTGCAGGGCAGCGGCATTCACCGGGCCCTCGTGCTCGACGGCGATCGGCTGGTCGGCATCGTCACCCTCGCCGACATCACCCGCGCCCTGACCTGGCCCACCACAGCACCCCGCCAACCGCTCTGACCCGGCCCCGCCGCCTGCGGGCCCGCCGCCTGCGGGCCCGCCGCTCCCGACGGGGTGCACGCACGCGCCCGGACCGGTCCGTCGCCCCGCCCGGCCGGCCCACGACGCCCGGCACGCTTCGCACGGTCCGCGAGCAGGAAGACACCCACTCGGCGCCCCGGACACAGCCGCGACCACGTCCGCCGCGCAGACCGCTGCCCGGCACAACAGGGCAGGCTCTCGCCCTTCGCCGGAGCGGCGGGCCCGTGCCGCCGCCGCAGGGTCGTGCTCCGGGCGACGGCGGGCGGCGGGGTGGCGTCAGGCGGTCCAGCTCCAGTCCGCGACCTCGGGCAGATCCGCACCGTGCTCACGGATCCAGGCGTGATGACGGGTACGCGCGTCCACCATCGCCTGACGCACCCCGGCGGCCCGCACGGCGAGCCCCGGTACCCGGTCGATGACGTCCATGACCAGCCGGAAGCGGTCGAGGTCGTTGCGGACCACCATGTCGAACGGGGTGGTCGTGGTGCCGGACTCCTTGTAGCCCCGTACGTGCAGATGCCCGTGGCCGTGGCGGCGGTAGGCGAGCCGGTGGATCAGCCACGGGTAGCCGTGGTAGGCGAAGATCACCGGTTTGTCGGCGGTGAACAGGCCGTCGTACTCGAAGTCGGTCATACCGTGCGGGTGCTCCTCGTGGGGCAGCAGCCGGGTCATGTCGACGACGTTGACGACGCGCACGGCGAGCTGGGGCAGATGCCGGCGCAGCAACTGCGCGGCGGCCAGCACCTCCTGGGTGGGCACGTCACCCGCGCAGGCGAGCACCACGTCGGGTTCGTCGCCGTTCTCGGTGCCGGCCCACTCCCAGACGCCGGCGCCGCGCGCGCAGTGGACGCGGGCCTGGTCCATGGACAGCCAGTCGTAGCACGGCTGTTTGCCGGCCACGATGACATTGACGTAGTCGCGACTGCGCAGGGCGTGGTCCGCGACGGACAGCAGCGTGTTCGCGTCCGGCGGCAGATAGACCCGGACGACCTCGGGGCTCTTGTTGAGCACGTGGTCGACGAAGCCGGGGTCCTGGTGGGAGAAGCCGTTGTGGTCCTGCCGCCACACATGGGAGGTCAGCAGGTAGGTGAGGGAGGCGACCGGCGCCCGCCAGGGCAGTTCGCGGGACGTCTTGAGCCACTTGATGTGCTGGTTGACCATCGAGTCGACGATGTGCACGAACGCCTCGTAGCAGGAGAACAGCCCGTGCCGGCCGGTCAGCAGATAGCCCTCAAGCCAGCCCTGGCACACATGCTCGGAGAGGATCTCCATCACCCGGCCGTGCCGGTCGAGGTGTTCGTCCACCGGAAGGATCCGTTCCTGCCACGCCTTTCCGCTGGCCCCGAAGACCGCCTCCAGCCGGTTGGAGGCGGTCTCGTCCGGGCCGACCAGCCGAAAGTCCCGGCGGTCCCGGGTGTCCGCCATGATCCGTTCGAGGAGGCCGCCGAGGACCCGGGTCGGTTCGTGCGGGCCGCCGCCCGGCTTGTCCACCGGTACGGCGAAGTCGTCCAGGGAGGGGATGGGCAGTTCGCGGACGAGCAGGCCGCCGTTGGCGTACGCAGTGGCGCCGAGCCGCGCCCGGCCGGCCGGAACGCAGGCGAGGACGTCGGCGACCGGCCGGCCGGCCGCGTCGAACAGCTCCTCGGGCCGGTAGGAGCGCAGCCACGCCTCCAGTTGCCGCAGATGCCCGGGGTTCTCCCGGACGCCGGGCAGCGGAACCTGGTGGGCGCGCCAGGTGCCCTCGACCGGTACGCCGTCGACCTCGGCGGGCCCCGTCCAGCCCTTGGGGGTGCGCAGCACGATCATCGGCCAGTGCACGCGCTCGGTGCCGCCCTGCTCGCGGGCGGCGTGCTGGGCCCGTGCGATGCGGTCCAGGGCGTCGTCGAAGGCGGCGGCCAGAGCGCGGTGCACCTGCGCCGGGTCGTCGCCGGACACATGGATCGGTTCGTGTCCGTAGCCGCGCAGCAGCGCGTCCAGTTCGGGCTCGGGCAGCCGGGCGAGCACGGTCGGGTTGGCGATCTTGTAGCCGTTGAGGTGGAGGATCGGCAGGACGGCCCCGTCGTGCACCGGGTCGAGGAACTTGTCGGAGTGCCAGGATGCGGCCAGCGGGCCGGTCTCCGCCTCGCCGTCACCGATGACGCAGGCGACCAGCAGACCGGGGTGGTCGAACGCGGCCCCGTAGGCGTGGGCGAGGGAGTAGCCCAGTTCGCCGCCCTCGTGGATCGAGCCGGGCGTCTCCGGGGCGACATGGCTCGGCACGCCGCCGGGGAAGGAGAACTGCCGGAACAGCCGCGCCATCCCGGCGGCGTCCCGCGACACGTCCGGATAGGTCTCGCTGTAGCTGCCCTCCAGCCAGGAGTTGGCCACGACGGACGGCCCGCCGTGCCCGGGGCCCCACACGCACAGGGCGTCGAGGCCACGCGCCTTGATCACCCGGTTGAGGTGGGTGTACACGAGGTTGAGGCCGGGTGAGGTGCCCCAGTGGCCGAGCAGCCGCGGTTTGATGTGCTCGGGGCGCAGCGGCTCGGTCAGCAGCGGGTTCGCGAGCAGGTAGATCTGCCCGGCCGCGAGGTAGTTGGCGGCCCTCCAGTGGGCGTCCAGGGTGCGCAGTTCCGCGTCGGAAAGTACGGTGGCGTCCTGGTGTTCGGCAGGGGACATGGGGGGCTCCGGAAGTCATCGGCACGGGTCATCGGGGTGGAGGCGGCATGGCCGGCAAGCAGGCGGCAAGGCTGCCGCGCAAGACGTACGAGAAGGAACTGCTGCGGCTGCAGACGGAGTTGGTCAAGCTCCAGGAGTGGGTGCGCATGCGGGGCGCGCGCCTCGTCGTCATCTTCGAGGGGCGGGACGCGGCGGGCAAGGGGAGCACCATCAAGCGGGTCACGGAGTATCTGAACCCGCGGGTGGCGCGGATCGTGGCGCTGCCCAGGCCGACCGAGCGCGAACGCACCCAGTGGTACTTCCAGCGGTACGTGGCGCATCTGCCGGCCGCCGGGGAGATCGTGCTGTTCGACCGGTCCTGGTACAACCGGGCCGGTGTCGAGCAGGTGATGGGTTTTTGCACCACGGAGGAGTACCGGCTTTTCCTGCGGCAATGCCCGCTCTTCGAACGGATGCTGGTGGAGGACCGGATCCTGCTGCGCAAGTACTGGTTCTCGGTGAGCGACACGGTGCAGCAGGAGCGGTTCAGGCGGCGCCTTGAGGATCCCGTGCGGCGCTGGAAACTGTCGCCGATGGACCTGGAGTCGATCACCCGCTGGGAGGCGTACTCCCGGGCGAAGGACGAGATGCTGGTGCACACGGACATCTCCGAGGCGCCGTGGTACGTCGTGGAGAGCGACGACAAGCGCCGTGCGCGGCTGAACATGATCGCCCATCTGCTGGGCTCGGTGCCGTACCACGAGGTGCCTCCGCCGGTGCTTGAGCTGCCGCACCGGCCGCCGTCGACGGGTTACGAACGCCCGCCGCGCGATCTGCAGACCTATGTACCGGACCATGCGGCGAGTCTGTGAGCCGCTCATCCCGGCTGCGGGACGACGGCGACCGGGCAGGCGGCGTGGTGCAGCACACCGTGGGCGACCCGGCCCAGCCTGAGACCGAAGTGACCGTCACGGTGTCTGGCCCCGACGACCAGCAGGTCGGCGCCGGCGGAGAACTCGGCCAGCACCCGCCGGGCCGGACCCTCGACGGTGTGCCGGTGCACCCGCACGTCGGCCGGTGCCAGGCGCAGTGCCTCATCGAGCGCCTCGGCGGCCAGTTGCGCGTACAGCCGGGCGGGTTCGTCGGCGAACAGCGGGCTGTCGGCGCTCGCGAACGCGGGGGTGCGCCAGGCCCGTACGACGTCCAGCGGCACCCCGCGCAGCCGCGCCTCGTCCAGGGCGAAGCGCACGGCCGCCGAGTCGGCGGGCTTCTCGCCGACGCCCACCACGACCCGGCCGCGCGCTTTTGAGCCGGCTGGGTCGCCGGGGCCGCCGCGCACCACGATCACCGGGCCGTGCGCGCGGCCGGCGACCGTCGTCGCGACCGAGCCGAGCAGCGCCTCGGCCAGGCCGCCGCGTCCGCGGGAGCCCACGACCACCGCGGCGGCCAGTCGGCTCTCCCGGATCAGCGCGTACTCCGGTTCCTCGGGCACCGACTCGGCGGTCACCCGCAGCCCGTCCTGGCGGCGCCGGGCGCGCAGCACCGCGCTCGCGAGGACGTGTTCGCCGGTGACCTGCCCGGACGGCCTGCCGAGGTCGTGGGCGAGCGCGGCGCCCTCGTAGCGCTCCCACAGGGAGCCGTACACCACTTTGAGCGGCGCCCCGCGCAGCGCGGCCTCGTCGGCGGCCAGGTCGACCGCCCGCAGGCTGTGCTCGGAGCCGTCGGCACCGACGACGACCGGCCGGTCCATCGCGCTCACCGTTCTGCGCTCGAATCGAGGCCGATCCCGGCGAGTGCGCCGGAGGTGCCCGGGGTGCGCGGGCCGATGACGCGGGCCATGTTCGTCCACCTCCGCGGTAAGGGGACAGGCGGGGCAGGGGGTTGCTGTATGCCGTCCGGTGCCAGCCTGGTGGTCGCGGGGCGCCGCGCGGCAGGGGCCGCTGGTCCCGTGTCGGGTCCGCCCGGCCCGTGCGGCGGCCGGGGCGAGGGGGCCGGTCGGCCCTAGTGCCGACGGGCCGGACGGGTGATGATCCTTGTCGTGGGCAGCCGGCCGTCTGCCCTCAACCCGGGAACGAGGGACGCATGACCGAGACACGCACCTTCACGGAGCAGGACCCCATCCGCGTGTTCCTGCTGGACGACCACGAGGTCGTACGACGCGGGCTGGCCGATCTGCTCGACTCCGAGCCCGACATCACGGTGGTCGGCGACGCGGACACGGCGGAGCACGCGCTCGTCCGCGGTCCGGCGCTGCGCCCGGACGTCGCCGTGCTCGACGTGCGCCTCCCGGACGGCGACGGCATCACGGTCTGCCGCGAACTGCGCGACCGCATGCCGGACCTGGCCTGTCTGATGCTGACGTCGTTCGACGACGAGGACGCGCTGCTCGACGCCATCATGGCCGGTGCCTCGGGCTATGTCCTCAAGCAGATCAGGGGCTCGGACCTGGTCTCGGCGGTGCGGACCGTCGCCTCGGGCCAGTCGATGCTGGACCCGGCGACGACGGCCCGGCTGATGCGTTCCCTGCGCGCCGATCCCGCGGAGACTCCCGCCGTGCCGTCCGAACTGGCGAGTCTGTCGCCGCGCGAGCGGGACATCCTCGCCCTGATCGGCGACGGGCTGACCAACCGGGAGATCGGCAGGAGGCTCTATCTGTCGGAGAAGACCGTCAAGAACCACATCTCGCGGCTGCTGGCCAAGCTGGGTGTGCAGCGGCGGGTGCAGGCCGCGGTGCTCGCCTCCCATCTGGACCAGCCGGAGCCGGGCGGACGCCCGGCCGGATGACGGCCCCGAAGGCCCGGGGCGTCCCCGCGGGACCGCCGGGGCCCGCGGGGCGGCGGATCAGGCGCCGTGGTGGATCTCGACGTGCCTGGCCTCGGCCTTCTCGCTGCCCATCCCCACGCTGACGGTGAGGATCCCGTCGGTGTAGTCGGCCCTGACGTCGTCCTCGTCGGCGCCGGGCGGCAAGGTGACGCTGCGGCTCATGGTGCCGTAGCGGATCTCGCTGCGGTTCTTCTCCACGTCCCGTTCGCTGCGTTCGGCCTTGACGGTCAGCATCCCGTCGCCGATGACCACGTCGATGTCCTCCGGGGACAGTCCTGGCAGTTCCGCCCGCAGGACGTAGCGGCCCTGCTCCATGTAGTCCTCGACGCGGACCGTGTACAGGTCGCCCATGGTCGGCATCGCGAACCGCGCGGGGAAGGTCTCGAACCAGTCGGGAATCTCCGGGAAGGAAAACCTCTGCCTGCGTGTCAGTGACGTCATCGCCGTACCTCCTCGGCCGTGGTTGCGGCTGCTGGCACTTCCAGTGCACCGCGCCGCCCGTCGGCCCGCTGAGGCCGAACAGCCCATGCCCGGGGCCCCAAGGTCCCTTTGCGGTCCGCGACGCGGGTCACGGCCCCTCGGGGCGCACGATCACGACGGGACAGCGCGCGTGCTGGGCGATGTGCTGGCTGACGGAGCCCAGCAGGGCGCGGGCGAAACCGCGCCGCCCGTGACTGCCGACGACCAGCGCCTGAGCGCCCTCCGCCGCCCGCAGCAGCACGTCCACCGGATGGCCGCGCACCAGCAGTGCCCTGACCGAGCCCGCCGGCTCGGCCCCCAGGGCCTCGCGCAACTGCTCGGCGAGCCGTCGCCGGGCGTTGTCCTCGTCGAAGTCGCTGTCAACGGGTGGCGCCGACCAGCTCTCGATCCCGGGCATCTCCCATGCGGCCACCGCGTCCACACGGCCGCCGACGAGGCCGGCGTAGCGTACGGCCCAGCGCACCGCCGCGTGCGAGGACGGCGAACCGTCGACGCCCACCACGATCCGCGGCTCCGTCCGAGTGTCCATCCGTCCCGCCTCTCCCGCGGCCCACTGCCCGCCGCGCCGAGCGTCCCGCTGCGTCCTTCTGCGTCCTCCCGCGTCCTTCTGCGTCCTCCTGCGTCCTCCTTCCTCCACGCTGCGCCGGTCCCGGCCGCACCGCCACGGAAGAGCGGCCGGGGGCGGCGCGTCCGGGTGGCCCGGCGCGCGGGGTCAGCCGGCCCGGGCCGCCGGCCGCGACCAGGTGACGGCGAGCCGCTCGCCCTCGTCGACGACGTCGGTGCCCAGTTCGGCGCAGGCGCGCCCGAGCCGGTCGGCGATCCAGGCGTACTCCGCCCGGTCGGCGAGCCGGGTGTGGCAATGGTCGAGGGCGAGGGGGACCGCCTCGGTGCGCAGCGGGCCGTGCCCGTCGAGGGTGACCAGCCAGAGCAGGCCGAGGTCGTTGCGGAGCGCCGGGTGGACGGCGTAGTCGTCGATGAAGTCGCCCAGATCGAACAGGACGTGCCGGGTGAAGCCGTGGAAGACGTGGGCCGAGTGCCCGGCGACCAGACCGGCCCCGGCCCCGGTGAGCACGGGCGCGGCCCGCAGGACGTGCGGGACCGGGCGCGCGGTCATGTTCGGCCCCCAGTGCGCGCTGACCAGCACCAGGTCCGTCTCCTCGCAAAGGGCGCCGATCGTCTCGGTGAGCCAGGCCGGTACGTCCTTGCGCCACAGGTCGGCGTAGGCCACGCCGGGGCGGTCGGTGTCCGCGGCGAACTCGGGGGGATGGTCGGTGACGGCGACGACGCCGATGCGCAGTCCGCCGGCGTCCAGGCGCAGCGGTGCGCGGGCCTCGGTGCGGGTGGGGCCGGCGCCGACGCTGCGGATGCCCGCCCGGGCCAGCCGGGTCCTGGTGTCCAGGAGCGCGTCGGGCCCGTAGTCGAGGGCGTGGTTGTTGGCCAGGACCGCCACGTCGACGCCCAGTGCGGCCAGTACGTCGGCGGCCCGCGGCGGGGCCCGGAAGAAGAAGGTCTTTCCGGGCAGGTCCACCGGGCGCCCGCGGTCGGAGACGCAGCATTCGAGGTTGAGCAGGAACAGGTCGGCGTCCCGTACGGCGTGGTGCACGGCGGGGCTGAACAGGGGGCGGGGTGTCTTGTGGGCGAGGGTCTGGGCGACGTCACGGCCCAGCATGGCGTCGCCCGCCAGGGCGAGGGTGACGGCCATGACACGCACCTCCGCTCGCTCGCCCGGTGCCGCCCGCCCCGCGCGCCGCGGACGGGGCGGCGATGCCGGCCGGCCGGCCGGCCGGTCGACGCAGTGGGGGCTCCGCCGCGTGCCGGGGCGGGAGCCGGGCCCGCGCGGCCGTCCGGGGGTACGCGACGACGGACACCGCCGTCCTTGCGTTCCCGCGCGCGGGCCCGCCCCGCCCGTGATCACCGCCGCTCCGCGCCGTCACGCTGCACGGGCGGGGCGAGGTGCCGAGGAGGCAAGGGGCACCCGACGGACGGGCGCCCGCACCGCGGATCTCCCGGGCCTGTGGCCACCCTCGCACCCGGTGCGTCACCCCCGCAGGGGCCGAACGGCCCCACCCCGGGGCCGATCGCCCCCTGCATGCCGCACGAATCCCGCCGGCCGGCGCCGTGGCCGTGCCGGTCAGTGTCCGGCGGATCCCGGGGCGCCGCCCGCTCCTCCCCCGGCGCCCGGTCCGCCCCCGGTGCCGGCACCGGCGCCGTGTCCTGTCAGCACCAGTTCCTTGGCGCGGCGGAACTCGTCGTCCGAGATGTCGCCGCGGGTGCGCAGCTCGGAGAGCTTGGTGAGTTCGTCGGCGCTGCTGGGGTGCGGCGCGCCCGCGGCGGTCCTGCGGACGTAGCTGTCGAACGCCTCCTGCTGCGCATGCGCCTGCGCCAGTTCGCGGCGCCCCATGTCCCTGCCGCGGACGACGAGGTAGACGAAGACGCCGAGGAAGGGCAGCACGATGACGAAGATCAGCCAGCCCGTCTTGGCCCAGCCGTTCAGGGCGTCGTCGCGGAAGAGGTCCAGGACGACCCGGAACAGCAGGACGAACCACATGATCCACAGGAAGAACCAGAGCATCGTCCAGAACGCGCTCAGCAGCGGATAGTCGTACGCGAGGTACGTCTGCGCGGTCATTGCCGTCCTCCGTCCCGGGCAGCCGCCCACCGGGTACCGCCTCGTCGTGTACCGCTTCGTGGCCAGCGTGCACGGGGCGACGGCGGGACGGCCTCACCCGGGACGGGTGAGCGTACGCGTCGGTAACGGGCACCCAGGCAGCCCGGACCCGGCCGAGGGCGGGCGTGCGGTGCGGGCGCGGGGCCCGGTCACCACCCGCTCGACTCGACCGCGACCACCGGCACCAGGTCGTTGCGCAGGGTCTCCAGGAAGGTGACGGTCTCGGCCGCCACCGAGCGGTGCTGCACGTCGTTCAGGACGTCGTGGTGGGCCCCGCGGACCACGGCGAGGCGGGCGCGGGGCAGGGACTTGGCGAGGTGGGCGACGGCGTCGCGGTCCGCCAGCGGGTCGGCGTCGCCGATCAGGAGCAGGGCCGGGACGGTGAGGCCGGCGCCGTACGCCGCCGTGAGCAGCGCCTGCGGCACCGGGGCGGCGAGCCGGCCGCGCCGCACCAGGGGGTCGTGGGTGAGGGTGTCCCGGTGCACGGGGCAGGAGGTGCGTACGTCCAGTTCGTCCTCCCAGTCGCCGCCCGCCGCCGCGGTACGGCCCGGCAGCCCGGCGAGGACGACGGCCCGCGGCAGCCGCGCCGCGGCGAGGTCCGTCCGGCCGAGCAGCGCGGCGACCGCGGCGGCGCCGGTGTCGGCGGCGACCAGGACGACGGGCTCGACCACGCCGTCGCCGGACGCGGTGGCCGCGACGGCGTCGGCGAGCCGGGCGCCGAAGCGGGCCAGCGACCCGGACAGATCGTCCGGGTCGATGTCGGGCGCGTCGACGACGCGGACGCGGTAGGCGTCGGCGGCGAGCCGCCTGCCCAGCCGGGCGTAGGTCGCCGGGCTCTCGCCCCTGCCGGGCACCACGACGACGGTGCCGCGGGTGCGGACGCCGTCGGGGGTGTGGTGGTCGGCGTGGCCGGCGCTCTCGCCCGGCTGTTCGGTGTTCTCGGTCATCTCGCGCTCACTCTCCTGAGTGCTCGGGCTCGGTCGGCGGCGCCGCCGACCCGGTACGGACGCCACGTCGGGCGCGCCGCGTTCCGGACCCGTACACCGCGCTGCCGGGCAGCGGATCGGGCCGCACACGGTGGTGCCGGGCTTGCGGGGGCGGATCCGGTCGGTGAAGTCGGCGGCGGCCATGCGTGCCGCGGCTCGGCCGCTGGTGTGGCTGTCATGTCTGGGCGGGGTGGCTGTGGCGGTTGGCGGGGACCGGCAGGCCGAGGTTGCCGCGCAGCGTGTCGGCGGTGTATTCGGTGCGGAACAGCCCGCGCTTCTGCAGCAGCGGGACCACTCCGTCCACGAAGAGGGCGAGGTCGTCGTCGGTGCGGAAGGCGAGGTTGATGCCGTCGAAGGTGCCGGCGGCGAACCAGCGCTCGATGGTGTCGGCGACGGTCTCCGGCGCCCCGACGAACGGCGACCGGCGGAACTCGCTCACCGACTCCGCCACTTGACGCAGCGTCAGGTTCTGTGACCGGGCCCGTTCGATGATCTTCGCGGCGCCGGTCCTGCCGCCCTTCTCGGCGAGGTGCGCCACGTCGGGGAACGGCGCGTCCACATCATGTGCGCTGAAGTCGTAGGCGCCGAAGGAGCGGCCGAGGAGCGCGAGGTTGCGGTCGAAGTCGTTGTCCTCCTCGAAGATCTCCCGCTCGCGCCGCCGGGCCTCCTCGTCGGTCGGGGCGACGACCGGGCCGCCGTGGATGAAGATCTTGATGTGCTCGGGGTCGCGGCCGTGGGAGGCGGTGCGGCGCTTGATGTCCGCGTAGTACTCCTGGGCCTGCTCCAGCGAGCCGCCGGGCGCGTAGATGCCCTCGGCGACCCGCGCGGCGAGGTCACGGCCCTCCTCGGAGACCCCGGCCTGGAAGATCACCGGCTGGCCCTGCGGGGAACGGGAGATGTTGAGCGGCCCGGCGACCTTGAAGTGCTCGCCCTCATGGTTGAGTTCGTGCAGCTTGGCCGGGTCGAGGAAGACGTTCCGTGCGACGTCGGCGGGAAACGCGTCGTCCTCGTAGGAGTCCCACAGCCCGCGGGCGACCTCGACGAACTCCAGGGCCCGGCCGTAGCGGGTGGCGTAGTCGGGGTGCTCGTCCAGCCCGAAGTTGCGGGACGCGCCGGTGTCGAAGCTCGTGACGACGTTCCAGCCGGCCCGGCCGCCGCTGATGTGGTCCAGGGAGGCGAAGCGGCGGGCCAGGTTGAACGGCGAGTTGTACGTCGAACTCGCCGTGCCGACCAGCCCGATGTGCCGGGTGTGGGTGGCGACGGCCGACAACAGGGTGAGTGGTTCGAGCCGGTTGAGGTAGTGGGCCGGGTAGGTGGCGTTGATGAACTGGCTGTCCACGATGAACAGCGCGTCGAACAGTGCGTGTTCGGCGGCCTTGGCCTGGCGGATGTAGTAGTTGATGTCGATGCTGGCGTTCTTCGCGACGCGCGGGTCCTTCCACAGGCCGTGCTGTCCGGGGCCGCCGACGCCGTAGGGGTGCAGCGCGAGGTGGATCGTGCGGGACATGGCTGTTCCTCTCCGTGGTGTGGTCAGGCGTTCAGCAGCGCGCGCAGCGCGGCGCGGCCGGCCCGGTCGGTGGCAGCCGCGCGGAGCGTGGGGGCGGAGCCGACGAGCAGGCGCGTGTACGGGTGCCGGGGGTGGTTGACGACGTCCCGGGCGGCCCCGGACTCGACCAGTTCGCCCCGGTAGAGCACGGCGATGCGGTCGGAGGTCCCGACGACGGAGCCGAGGTCGTGGGAGATGAGTACGAGGGCGACCCCGGCGGCCCGCAACTCCTTGAGGATTTCCAGGACTTGTACGCGGTTGGCGGAGTCGAGGGCGCTGACCGGCTCGTCCAGGATGACCAGTCGCGGCTCGGTGACCAGGGCACGGGCCACCGCGACGCGCTGCCGCTGCCCGCCGGACAGTTCGCCGGGCAGCCGGTCGAGCAGGTCCGCGGGGAGCCGGACACGGTCCAGGAAGGCGCGCGCCCGTTCGGCCGCCGCGGCGGCCGGGACGCCCTGGACGAGCAGCGGCTCCGTCAGGGACTCGGCGACGGTGAGGTCGGGGTCGAGGCTGCGCAGCGGGTCCTGGAAGACGTACTGGACGAGACCGCGGCGGCGCAGTCCGCGCCACTGGCGGCGGCCGTATCCGCTGACGTCCTCGCCGGCGATGCGGATCGTGCCGGCCGCGGCGGGCACCAGGCCGAGCACGGCACGGGCGAGGGTGGTCTTGCCGGAGCCGGTCTCGCCGATGACGCCGACGGTCTCGCCGGCGGTGACGGCGAGCGAGACGCCCTTCAGCGCGGGCCGGGACCGGCGGCGCGGGCCGTAGCGGACGTCGAGGCCGGTGACCTCCAGGACGGGGTCGGTCGTTCGCCGCTGGTCGCCGGTCACGTCGCCTCCGGGGGTGTCAGGAACTTCTCCAGGCCGTACTGCTCGTGTTCGGCGATGAGCAGCCGGGTGTACTCGTGCCGGGGATCGTGCAGGACCTGCCGGGTCGGACCCTGCTCGACCACCTCGCCTTCGCGCAGGACGACGACCTCGTCGCACAGCTGGGCGACGACGGCCAGGTCGTGCGAGACCACCACCAGGGCGAGGCCGGCCTGGTCGCGCAGGTCGGCGAGCAGGTCCAGGATCTCCGCCTGCACGGTCACATCGAGGGCCGTCGTGGCCTCGTCGGCGATGAGGACGCGCGGGTCGGCGGCGACGGCCGCGGCGATCAGTACGCGCTGGAGCATGCCGCCGGACAGTTCGTGGGGGTACTGGGTGTAGACCAGTTCCGGGTCGTGCAGCCGTACCGCGGCCAGCAGTTCCACGGCGCGGTGCCGGGCCGCCCGCCGCTTCAGTCCCTTCTTGACCCGGACGACCTCGGCGATCTGGGGGCCGACCCGGATCGACGGGTTGAGGTAGGACGCCGGGTCCTGGAAGACCGCGCTGATCGTGGCGCCGCGCAGGGCGGTCCACTGAGCGGGGGTCAGGGTCGCGATGTCGGTGCCGGCGATCTCGATCGAACCGCCGGACACCTCGAAGTGCGGCGGCAGGATGCCCAGCGCGGCCCGGCAGGTGAGGGTCTTGCCACTGCCGGACTCGCCGACGATGCCGACCACCTTCCCGGGAGTCAGCTCGAAGCTCACCCCATGAACGATCTCCCGGCCCCCGGCCCGATCACTGACCCGCACCCCCCGCACAGCCAGCACCGGCACACCACCGCCGGGGCCGGATGCCCCGCCGACAACAACGCCGACCGACGCACCAGCGGCACTGTCCAACCCGTCGGCCCCGCCACCCGGATCGTCGCCGGCGCCCACCCACTCGACCTCAGCGCCATGCGACCCACCACCGGCGCCAGCCGGTCCGGCGGCGGCGGCCGGTCCGGCGGCGTCGGCCGGTCCGGCGGCGTCGGCCGGTCCGGCGGCGTCGGCCGGTCCGGCAACGGCGCCCACCGACCCACCGGCAGCACCATCCGGTCCGACGGCGGCGACCGCAGACGTACCGGCGGTGCCGGCCGACGCACCAGCGGCATCCACCGACGTACCGGCGGCACCGCCCGGACCGCCACCGGCGCCCGCCCACTCGGCGGCAGCGCCCTGCGTCCCGTCGCCTACAGCCGGTCCGGCAGCGGCGCTGACCGCCCCACCACCGGCGCCCACCGATCTACCGGCAGCGCCAACCGGCCGGCCACCGGAACCAGCCGACGAACCAGCGGCACCGTCCAACCCGTCGGCCCCGCCACCCGGATCGTCGCCGGCGCCCACCCACTCGACCTCAGCGCCATGCGACCCACCACCGGCGCCAGCCGGTCCGGCGGCGGCGCCGGTGGGGCGCGGGGTGTCCCGGAGGGCGTTCGTGTTGTTCGGGAGGGTCGTCATCGTGTGCCTCCGGTGGCGACGGAGTCGGTCGCGGCGCGGCGGTTGGCGCGGGCCTTGCGGGAGTTGACCAGTGCGCGCCCCGCCTCGCCGGAGACGTCGCGGATGGCGTCGGCGAGCAGGTTGGCGGCCCAGACGGTCGCCATGATCAGCAGCGCGGGCACCACCGGCGCCCACGGCTGGTGGCTGAGATAGCCCAGGTCCGAGGCGAGCAGCCCGCCCCAGGTCGGCTCGGGCGGCTGCACCCCGATGCCGAGGAAGGTCAGGCTGGAGACGATGACGAAGCCGACGCCGATCGTCTGGGCGAACGCGACGGCGAGGGGCGGGAGCACCTTGACCCACACATGCCGGCGCACCACCCAGCCGATGGACGCGCCGGAGATGAGCGCCGCCTCCACATACTGCGAGCGGGCGACGGAGAGCGTGGCGGCACGGGCGACCCGGTAGAAGAGCGGGGAGACCAGCGCGCCGGTGACGAGCATGGCCTGGGTGATGCCGTTGCCGAGCAGCGCGATCACGGCGACCGCGAACAGCAGGAACGGCAGTGCGACCAGCGTGTCGGCGAGGCGCAGGGTGACCCACTCGAAGACCCGGCCGAGGTAGACCGACAGGATGCCGGGGACCGCGCCGACGACGAGGGCCATCACGGCGACCTCAAGCGATCCGAGCACACTGACGCGGGAGCCGTCGAGCAGCCGGCTGAGCACGTCGCGGCCGAGGTAGTCGGTGCCGAGCCAGTGCGCGCCGGACGCGGCGGCGAGCGTGTTGTCGCTGGTGGCCAGGGGGTTCTGGGGGGCGAGCAGCGGGCCGAGGAGCGCGAGCAGCGCGATCACGGCGAGGATGCCGACGGCGATCCGGGCGGAGGTCAGGGCGAGGACACGGCGCACCATGGTCACACCCCCCGCCGGGCGGCCGGCGTCACCCGCGCCAGCACGAGGTTGACGACCAGGTTGAAGGAGACGACCAGGACGATCGACACCACGAGCACCCCTTGTACGGCGGGCACGTCCCCGGCCTGCGCGGAGTCGTTGGCGAACCGGCCGAAGCCTTGCAGGCCGAAGATCCACTCCGTCACGACGGACGCCCCGACGAGTGCGGGGAACTTCAGGCCGAGGGTGGCGAGCACGGGCCCGAGGCCGTTGCGCAGGACGTGCCCGAAGAAGATCCGCCGGGGGCTCAGCCCGCGGACGACCGCTCCGGTCACGTAGTTCTCGCGGTAGGCGGCGATGAGACTCGTACGCAGTTGGCGTGCGACGTCGGCGACGACGTCGAGGCTGAGGGCGAGCGCGGGCAGCGTGATGTGGGCGAGCCAGGGGCCGATCCCCTGCCGGGCCGGTACGTATCCGGCGGACGGGAACAGGTGCAGCCCCACCGCGAGGACGGCCACCAGGACGATGCCGACGACGAACGCCGGCATCACCGAGATCACGGTGACGAACCCGGTGATCGCCCGGTCGATCCACGTGGTGCGGCGCAGCGCCGCGACCGTGCCGAGGACGAAGCCGACGAGCACGCCGAGGATCAGGGCGAACGTCGCGATCGACAGGCTCACGCCGAGGCCGAGGCCGATGAGCGTGGAGATGTCGGCGCCGTTGACCCAGCTGGCGCCGAGCTGTCCGTGCAGGACCCCGGTGAACCAGTCCCAGTACTGCGTCAGGAACGGCCGGTCCAGCCCCCATTGGGCCTCGACCCGGTGGATCGCCTCGGGGGTGGCCTCCTCGCCGAGCTGGATCCGTGCCGGGCTGAGCCCGCTCAGCGACCGGAGCGCGAACGTCACGAACGTCGCGACCAGGAACACGGGCACGAAGATCCCGACCGACCGGGCGACGGTGGCCAGGACGCGGCCGAGCGTGTGCCGTGCCCGGATCGCGGCGGCCCCCCGGCGGCGGGCCGGTGTCGCCGGTGCCGCGGTGGTCGTCATGGGGATCGCCCCCTTTCTGTTGCTGTCTGTCGTGGACGGGTTGTCGGTGGCGGGGGCCGGGTCAGCTGCCGCCGATGGTCACGCCGGTCCAGTCGAGGTGGGCCGGGTTCTTCGGCAGGGCGGAGACCGACTTGCTCTTGGCGAAGAGGTTCGGCGAGGAGTAGGTGAACACCAGCGCCCTGCTCTGCAGACCGGCGCGGGTCGCCGCTTGCAGGACCTTCGGGTAGGCGGGCGCGTCCAGCGGGGTCCGGCGCACCCTGGCGACGGCCGCCTCGAAACCGGCGGGCTGGTACGGCGAGCTGAGGTTCAGCGGGCCGTCGGGGCCGAAGTGGGCGGTGAGCGTCTGCACGGCGGAGTCCCGGCCCGTGGTGCTGTACAGGGAGAACGTCAGGTCCTTGGCGAAGAACGGGGTGGCCCAGTTCTTGTCGATCTTGATGGTGACCTTGATCCCGACCGCGGCGAGCTGTGACTGGACGATCTCGGCCGCGGGGTCCTCGGAGGGTATGACGAGGTCGAGCCGGAGTTCGCCGCCGCGGTAGCCGGCTTCGGCGAGGAGCCGCTTCGCCTTCGCCGGGTCGTAGGGGTAGGCGTCCGCGGACCGCGGGTCGTAGGCCACGTATCCCTTCGGGAACGGCTGGTCGGTGGCCTCCCCGTAGCCGAAGGTCAGTTTGTCGACGAATTCCTTGCGGTTGACGGCGTGCCGCACTGCGTCCACGACCTTGTCGTCGTCGAACGGCGCCTTGTTGACGTTGAGGCTGATGTTGGAGGCGTTGAACCCCGGCTGGATGAAGACGTCCAGGCCGGCCTGTTTCGCCGACCTGGCCTGGCTGGGGTCGATGTCGGCGAAGTTGTAGACACCGGTCTGCAGGCCGGAGACCACGGTGGCGGCGTCGGGGGCCGAGGTCAGTTCGACGTTGTCGATGTGGATGTTCTTCGCGTCCCAGTAGTCCGGGTTCTTCTTCAGCAGCACCTTGGTGCCCGGCACCAGTTGTTCGACGACGAACGGTCCGGCGCCGACCGGGTTCTGGTCCAGCTTCGACGGGTCCGCCGCGGCCTTGGGGCTGGCGATCTGCAGCACGCGCTCGCCGAGGAGTTGGGGGATCTGGTAGTCGACCTGGGTGAGGTGGACCACGGCGTCGAGCCCCTTGGCGTCGACGGACTTGATGGAGGTCAGGTCGCCGAAGAGCGCCGAGTTCTGCTGCTTCTTGGCCCGCTCGACGGCGGCCTTGACCGCGCTCGCGTCGAGGGGCGTGCCGTCGCTGAACTTCAGGCCGGGGCGCAGGTGGAAGGTGATCCGGTCGCCCCTGGCGTTGTACTTCCAGCTCTCGGCGAGGTCCGGGACGGCCTTTCCGCTCGCGTCCGTGCGGGTCAACGAGGCGTATACGAGCGCGAGTTCACGGAACTGGGCGCCGCTGCCCGAGACCACCGGGTCCCAGTGGGCGGGGAAGTAGGAGGAGGCCCACTTCAGCGTGGCGTTGCCGGACGCGGAGGCGGTGTCGCCGCCGCAGCCGCTCAGGGCGGGCGTGAGCAGGGCGAGGAAGGCGGTGGCGAGGGCGGCGGGCCGCAGCCGGCCGGGGCGCGGTTCGGCGCCGCGGCGGGCGCCGGGTTCGGGGCGGCGGAAGGTGACTCGTGCGGGCATCTCATTCTTTCTGTGACGGTCCCGGGCCGGGGCGGGCGGTCCGGGCGCGCGGGACGGCCCGCCGTGGCGGGTGCGGGCGTCGGCACGCACCCGGGCGGGCGGGGCCGGGGAGGCTTGGCGGCACACGTCGGACGCCACCGGGACGGCGGGCAGGGCAAGTTCACCGCAGGGCGGCTACCGGTGGCCGGGCGTGTGCCGTGCGGCGGTGGGCGGCAGACGGGGGGATGACGGACGCGCTCGCCTCGTAGGGCGCGGGCGTGGGCGGCGGCCGGCGGTCGGCGTCCGTGGGCGGAAGTGGACGGCGGTCAGCGACAGAGGGCGCTACAGGTGCGCCGCAGGTCCACGTAGCGGCACACCACACCGGGGTGCGTCGTGAGCATGCTGTTCATCCTGGGGGCAGCCGCAAGCCACTGTCAATGGACACCAATTGATGTCTCATTCGGTGGACCGGATCGGGAGGGCGGCACAGGAGAAGCCCCCTGACCGAAGCCAGAGGGCTGGTGCGTCCGTACGGACAGGGGCGCGCGCCGCGGACGGCGCCCGTGGGCGGAGGGCGGGCGGGCAGACGACACCTCGCGGCATCCTTGCCCGGCGTCACTCCGGCTGCTGCTCCGTGCCCAGCACGTACAGCTCGGGCAGGTTGACGACGATCGCCTCCTGGGTGCTGCGGGCGATGACCACGACCGCCTCGCTGTCGGGGCTGGGGTTCTCCTCGCGGTGCGGCACGAACGGCGGTACGAAGACGTAGTCGCCGGGTGCCGTGCGGATCCGGATCTCCTCGGGCGTCCCGCAGGAGTCGTCGAGGAAGACGAACTCCGGGTTGCCCGCGACGACATGGATGGCGGTCTCCGAGGCGCCGTGGTGGTGGTTGGAGGAGGCGGTGCGGGGCGAGACATGGGTCTGGCCCATCCAGATGCGCTCCGAGCCGACGGTGGCCCCGCTGATGGCGGCGAAGCGGCGCATGCCCTCGGTCTGCGCGGTGCCGTCGTCGAGCGCGTCGGCGCGGATGTGGTGCAGCCGCGCCCGCAGCGGCCGGGCGGGGCCGGCGGGCCGGGTGAGGTCGGGGTGGAACGCGTCGCGCCCGCCTTGCGGGCGGGGCTCGGCGGCGGGGGGTGTCTCGTGCGAGGTCATGGCGGTTCCTGCTCGTCGACGGTGCGGGGGCGGCCGGGCCGGGCGGGACGCGCGGCCGGGACGGAACGGATCAGGGGGCTCGGGCGGCTCGGGCGGCCTCGACGGATGGGCCGTGGGGCCGACCGCGGCGACGCGGATGCCGTCCGGCGCTCGGCGCGTACGCGCACGATCCTGCGGTGACGGTAGAGAGCCCGCCAAATGGATGTCAAGATGTGTCCAATGCCGGCTCGCCCGTTCGGCGGCCGGGACGCGGTCCGGCGCCGCGGCGTGCGACCGACGAGACGGAAGACGGTGCAGATGCATATCTCGGCGAAGGCCGACTACGCGGTGCGGGCCCTGGTGGAGCTGGCCGCGGACAGCACGCGTCCCCTGACCTGTGAGGGGATAGCCGCGGCCCAAGAGATCCCGTTCCGGTTCCTCAAGTCCGTCTTCCGCGACCTGCGGGCCGCCGGACTCGTGCGCAGCCAGCGCGGCTGCGAGGGCGGCTACTGGATCGGGCGGGACGCCGACCGGATCACGGTGGCCGAGGTGATGACGGCCGTGGACGGGACGTTCTTCACGGTGCGCGACGAGGCACCGGCCGACCTGGTGTATCCCGGTACGGGCCGTGCGGTGCCCGGCGTGTGGCAGGACGTGGAGGCCGTCGCCCTCGCGCTGCTGCGGCGCACCACGATCGCCGAACTCGCCCTGCGGGGCGCGGCGGGCGCGCCGGACGAGGCCGGCGCCGGGGCCCCGCGGCGGGCGGTCGGCGTATGACGGACGCGCCGCCGGACACCGAACCCCTGGTCGCGGTCACCGAGTTCACCGACCCGGCCTGCCCGTGGGCCTGGGGCTCCGAGCCCGTCGTACGGCTGCTGCGCACGGTCTTCGGGGACCAGCTGCGGTGGCGGCGGGTGTTCGGCATCCTCTTCGACGACACCGACGATCCGGCGCCCGACCCCGCGGCCGAGGCCCGCTGGTACGAGGGTTTCGTGCGGGACGTCACCGCGCACACCGGCGCCCCGCGCCCGGCGCGGCTGCACTGGCTGACCCGGACGAGCTGGCCCGCCTCCCTCGCCGCCAAGGCCGCGCAGCGGCAGGGTGCGCAGCCGGCCGAACGGGTGCTGCGCCGGCTGCGGGAGAGCACGTTCGTCGCGGGGACGCCGGCGGACACGGCGGCGGGCGTGGCCTGGGCGGTGCGCGGGATTCCCGGGCTCGACCCCGATGTGCTGCGCGCCGACTCGGCCTCGGCCGGGGCACGGGCGGCCGTCGCGGCCGACCACGTTGAGACTCGCAGGCCGTGCCACGAGGTGCGGCAACTCGATGCCCCAGGACCCCATCCGGGCCGGGCCAAGGAACTGGCCGACGGCATGCGCTACGCGCTGCCCACGCTGCTCTTCGACGGCCCCGGAGGACGGGTCTGTGTGCCGGGCTGGCGTCCGGCGCCGACCTACCTGGAGGCGGCCGAGAGAGCGGCGGGCACCGCACTGCGTACGGCGGGACCGGTGCGGGCCGAGGCGGCGCTTGAGCGGTGGCGCACCCTCACACTGCCCGAGCTCGAACTACTCACGGGCGGCCGCACCCCGCCGGCCGGCGCGGTCGAACTCGCCACCGCGCACGGGGTGTTGTGGCTTCATCCGGAGGAGGCGGCCTGCCATCCGGCGCTGTGCGAGCCGCACCCGGAGGCGCCGGCCGGGACGGGAGAACGGGCGGCGGGGGCGGTCTCGGCGAATGAGACACCATGAGGTGTCCATTGACAGGGCCGTGACGGCGACGTGAGGATGTGGACCATGCATCCGCTGCACCCCGGCGTCGCCTGTCGTCACGTCGACCACTGCCGCACCTCCAGCGCCCTCTGTCGCTGAGCGACCGCGTCGTCCCGGCGCCCGGGCGTCCCGGCGGGACCAGCCCCTCGCGTCCGTCCGGCCGGCCGTCCCCGGCATCCGCCCGGACGCGGGCGCCGCGGACCCGCGCCGCCCCACCCCACCCGGTGCACGACCGTACCCGGACACCGCTGCCCACCGCGCCGACCGGCACGACCGCCGCGCGCCCACCGGACCGCACACCCGCATCCCCCGCACCGACGGCCCGCCGCCGCGCCGTCGGTGGCCCGTGCCGGTCGACGACCACTCCGTCCTGTCCCGCACCGGCCCGCTCCGCGGGCCGGCCGCCGTACTGCCCGAAGGGAAGCCGCGTGACCGCCTCCGCCAGCCCCCGCCTCCATCCCCGTGCCGCCGGTCCCGAATCCGCCGAGATACTGCGCAGCACCCTGCGGCGCCATGCCGCGGGCGTCACCGTGATCACCGTCCCCGGCCCGGCCGGCTTCACCGCGACCTCCTTCACCTCGGTGTCCCTGCGCCCGGCCCTGGTCTCCTTCTGCGTCGGACTCACGGCGTCGGCGACACCGGCCGTACGGGCCGCGGACCGGTTCGCGGTGCACCTGCTCGGCACCGGGGACACCGCCCTCGCCGACCGGTTCGCCACCAGCGGCATCGACCGGTTCGCGGATGTCCCCTGGCGCCGCGGCACCGCCGGAGTGCCCCTGCTCGACGGGGTGAGCGCCTGGCTCACCGCACGGGTCACCTCGCGCCAGACCCTCGGCGACCACCTCTTCGTGGTCGGCCAGGTCGACGACGGCACCGTCGTCGACGAGGCCACGCCGCTGGTCCACCACGCGGGTTCCTTCGCCTCGGCGCTGCCGCTCGCCTGACCACCCGCCTGCCCGACTGCCCGACCACCCGTCCCGGCTGTCCCCAGGCGGACTGAGTACGCGTGCTCAGGACACGGGCCGCGGCGGCTCCTACGGTCAGTCCCGACGGGCGGCCACGGACGTGCGGCCCGCGGGACTTCGGGGGAACCATGAGCGCCGGCGGCCACCACTACGACTACCACCGGCACGCCTACGCCATGGCCCCCGCTCGCGGGCGGTGGCCGGCCGCCTACCTCACCGTGGTGGGGCTGCTGGCCGGCTGCGGCGCCCTGATCGACGCGATCGCTTTCTACATCTCGATCTTCGCCACGGACGACTGCTCGTCCCAGAACCCGGCGTTCCGGTGCACGACGGCCGGGGTCCTGACGATGCTGGGACTGCCCTGGCTCGGTCTCGCCCTGGCGGTGGCCGCCTCGGTGGTGCCCGGCCTCGTCGTGCACCGCGGCGGCGGCTCGCCGTGGTGGTTCCTGCCGCTCGGGGCCGCGCTGTACGTCGCCTCGCTGGGCGGCACCTGGCTGGTGATGACGTCCTGACCGGGCCGGTTCGCGTCCGTGCTCGCGCCCCTGTCGGACGCGGTGCACTGTGGGAGACATGTTCTCCTCGCAGCAGCTGTTCGCGCGGCCCTGGCAGCCGTGGCGGCCGAGCCGTCTGCTGCTGTTGGTCCCGGTGGGACTCATCGTCGTGATCACCGTGGCCGACACCGTGTCACCGGCGGACATCGTGCTGGGCCCCCTGCTGGTCATCGCGCCCGCGGTCACCGCGTGGTTCGAGGGCCCGGGGGTGACGGGGGTCATCGGGGCCACCGCGGCGGCGGCCCAGGCGTTCATCGGCTGGCGTTCCGGCATGCTGCTGTCGCGGAACATCCTGGTGCAGATCGTCGCCCTGGTCGTGCTCTCGCTGCTGATCGTGGTGTTCTGCGCGGTGCGTGAGCGACGCACCCGCGAACTGGCCCAGGTGCGGTCCGTGGCCGAGGCGGCCCAGCGGGTGCTGCTGTGGCCGCTGCCCCAGCGGCTCGGCACCCTGCAGCTCGCCTGTGTCTACATGGCCGCCGAGGAGGAGGCGGAGATCGGCGGCGACCTGTACGCCGCGGCCCGCAACGCGGAGGGCACCCGGGTGGTCATCGGTGACGTACGGGGCAAGGGTCTGTCGGCCGTCGGGGAGGCGGCCCTCCTGCTCGGCGCGTTCCGCGAGGCCGCGCACCACAACGCGGCCCTGCCCGAGCTGGCCGTCTCGCTGGAACAGAGCGTGACCCGGTATCTGGCCGATTTCGAGCCCGCGGACGAGGCGGGTGAGCGTTTCGCCACCGTCCTCCTGCTGGAGATCCCCGACCGTGATCCCGTCGTCCGGCTGACCAGCTGCGGTCATCTGGCGCCGCTGCTGCTGACCGCCGGCCGGCCGGTGACCGCCCCCGAACTGGTCCCCTCGCCTCCGCTGGGGGTCGGTCTGACCGGCCCCGATGACATCTCGGTGGCCGTGCTGCCGTTCGCCGCCGGGGACACGCTGCTGCTGTACACCGACGGGGTGGTCGAGGCCAGGGACCGCGGCGGCGCCTTCTACCCCCTCGCGGAACGCGTCGCCCAGTGGGCCGGGCACTCCCCGCAGTCGCTGCTCCACCACATCCAGCGCGATCTGCTCGCCCACACCGGCGGCCGGCTCGGCGACGACGCCGCCCTGATCGCCATCCGCCGCGCCCCGGCCCTTGACCACCTCACCGGACCGGCCCGGCTGCTCCCCCACGCCCGGTGAACCACCGCCCGCCCGCACTCCGGCGACCGGCCGCCCCGCCCCGGACCGAGTCATGGCGCCGCTCGGCGGGCACCGGTGTGGGCGGGCGGTCGCGCCCTCGTGGGCACGGCGGCCCGCGCCCGCGGCGGAGCGCCGCCCCCGGACGCCGGCCCGGTCGGGCGGCCATGGCCATGCCCCTGCGCCGGTCGGGGCAGGCGCGGGCGAACCGGGCGCCGGACGTGCGACACCGCCGAGGCACCCCCGAACCGTACGTGCGCGACCAGTCACGACGACGCCGCGGACAACCGACGACACACCACGGCACTCCCAGCGGACCACAGGCATGCGCAGATGCCTGCGATCCCGCCACCCCCACTGAACGCCCGCACAGCAGCACCCCAAAGGGGCGCGAGGAACTGCGCGACCAGCCACGACGACGCCGCAGCCGACCGACGACACACCGCGGCCCGACCAGCGGAGCGCTACCGCAGTCGGTGGAGCGTCACGTCCGTGAGGGGGGCGTCGGTCAGGGTCGCGCCCCGAGCACCCTGAGGGCGCGCGGGGAACTGCGCGCCCGCCACCACGCCGCCGCCCCCGGCCGATCCGCGCCCAGGGCACCCGGCACGGCCGCCTGGTGCAGCGGCGGCGCGACGGCGCGAGCATGGGTGGTGTGAAGGGAGGCTCCGATGTGGCAGCTGCTCGACTCCCCGCACCTGGCGCACGCCGTCGCTCTCGGTCTGCCGCCGATCTGGGCGCCGGCCACCCAGCATCCCGGGGTGGCCGCGACGGTCGTCGCCGTCGCCTCCGTCGCCCTCGCCCTCGTCACCCGGCTGCGGCAGGGCGGCGGGCCCCGGCCCGGGCGATCACCGCACCCGCCGTCCGCCGGCCCGGTCGACGCGACCTGGTTCACGCCGCACACCCTCGACGGCTTCCCCGACGAGGCGATGCGGGTCGCCCGGGCGGCGTCGCAGGAGGTCTCGGCGGACCGCCTGTACGCGGCGTGGATCCTGGCCCTGCACGGTGCCGACGCCGCCTGGCTGGCCAAGAACCTGGACCTCCCGGCGGACGCCGTGCGCTTGATCGTCGATGCCGCCCGTACGCAGGCCGCGAAGGCTCCGCATGATCCGGAGATCCATCGAAAGTTCCGGCATTGAGGGATCACTGAATCGATCTCCGTTGACCTCGCTCGACGGACGGTTTCGGCGCCACCGGCCGGAAACATCGCCCGGGCAGGGGCACGCCCTCGTCGCGACGCCGGGGAGGATCCCCGCGGAATGCGCCGCGGCGCGCGCCCGCCCCGGTCGTGGAGAGGTGCGTCGCTGGTCATGCTGGTGAGTGCGGCACCGTTCGCAGGCCGCCCGGTCGGGGAAGACACCCCTTTCCCTGGCAATCCCCGGCTTTCCCCGGCCACCTCCGTGTCCGACGTTCCTAAGGAGGCCCCCGCGATGACGGGATGGACGAGCGACGAACTGACCAGGATCGGCACGGCCGACGAACTCCAGATGGCCCCGGCCCGCGGCGACGGCACGCTGCGCGCGCCGGTGCCGGTGTGGGTGGTGCGCGACGGCGACGACCTCTACGTCCGCTCCTACCGCGGCGACGACGGCGTGTGGTGGCGCACCGCACGCGCGAGCCACGAGGGCCATATCCGCTCCGGCGGTGTCGACCGGGACGTCGCCTTCGCCGAGGAGGCCGACTCCGCCGTCAACGACCGCATCGACACGGCGTACCGCACGAAGTACGGCCGCTACGGCGGCGCCTATGTCGACCCGATGGTGGCCGCCCGGAGCACCACGCTGAAGCTCCTTCCCCGGTGACCGGTGCCCGTCCCGTGTGAACCTCCCCGAACCCGCGTGCTCCCGCACCCGATCGTTATGATGCGCGCATCGTTCAAACGAACATGCCTCGCACGGTGGGAGGGCTCATGCGGGAGCCGGTCGACGTCAGGCGGCAGCGGATCCTGGCCGCGGTCCAGGCCAGGGGCGCCGCACGGGTGAGTGACCTCGCCACGGAGCTCCAGGTGTCGGTGGTGACGGTGCGCCGTGACGTGGAGGAGCTGACCCGCGCGGGCCGGCTGCGCCGCGGGCACGGCGTCGTCCGGTCCGTGCTGCCCGAGCCGCTGCCGCCGGGCGAGGTCCCGGACGGGGACGCCGTCGCCGTGGTGGTGCCCGAGCGGCACACGTATCTGTACGAGACGCTGCACGGCGCGCGCACCGTGCTTCAGGAGGCCGGGGTGCGCATCGCGCTGCACATCGCGCCCCAGGCGGCCGGTGCCGAGCGCCCGCTCGTGGAGCGGGCGCTCGCGGACGGCGCGCGGGGCCTGCTGCTCGCGCCCCGCTGGCGGTCCCTCGCCGCGGAGGAGGCCGACTACGCGTGGCTGGCCGCGCTTGAGGTGCCCGCCGTGCTGATGGAGCGCCGGCCCCGGCCCGGCAGCGCGCTGTCCGCCGTGGACTCGGTGTGCTCGGACCACCGGCACGGCGCGCGGCTGGCGGTGGAGCACCTGGTGGCGCTCGGCCACCGGCGGATCGTGTTCGCGACCCGGGACGACAGTCCCACCGCGCGGACGCTGCGGGCGGCGCTCGCGGAGATCGCCGAGGCGCATCCGCTGGTGGAGGACTGGGCGTGGGCGCTGAGTTCGCCGTCGGCCGGCCAGGGCGGGCCGTACACGGACCGGCAGACCGCGGAGCTGTCCACGCTGCTGCGCGAGAAGCGGGCGACGGCGGCCGTGCTGCACGGTGACGTCGACGCGCTGATGATGATCCAGCAGTTGGCCGAGAACGCCGACAACGCGGTGCGGGTCCCCGAGGACTGCTCGGTGGTGGCGTACGACGATGTGGTGGCCGGTATCGGCACCATTCCGTTGACGGCGGTCGCCCCGCCGAAGGCCGAGGTCGGCCGGGTGGCGGCCGAGCTGCTGCTCCAGCGGCTGGACAAGGCGCGCGGGGCCGCGTGGTCGGTGCGGCGCGTCGCGTTGCTGCCGAAGCTGGTCGTGCGGGGCTCGACCGCCGCGCACACCGCGAACGACGACTGAGCGTTTGACCGGTTTATTTTCTTCTGATCGGTCTATTGACCGCTTGTGGCGGGCCGATCAGTATTCCCGTGTCCCGAACCGCGTGTCCCCGGACACGCACGAGCCGCGGGAGGCCGCATGCCCGGTCGACACAGCCGTCGATCCGTGCTCGCCGCGCTGGCCGCCGCGTCGCTGACAGGAGCCGTGAGCGCCTGCAGCACCGCAGCGGACAGCCGCGCGCGCAGCACCGGTGGAACGACCCGGATCACCTTCTGGTCCGCCCTGCGGGGCAGTCAGGAGGTGGTCGACGCGTTCAACAGCACACACGACCACATCCAGGTGGAGTTCCAGCAGATCCCCTCGGGGCAGCAGGGCGGTTACGCCAAGCTCTCCAACGCAGCCCGGGCGGGAAACGCCCCGGACGTCGCCACGATCGAGTACCCGCAGGTGCCGGGCTTCGCCATCGACGGGGTCGCCCGGGACATCACCGATCTGGTCACCGACTCCCTGCGGGGAAAGCTGCTGCCCCAGGCACTGGGTCTGACCACCTTCGAGGGCCGGGTGTTCAGCGTGCCGCTGGACGTGGAGCCGATGGTCATGCACTACCGGTACGACCTGTTCCGCCGCCACGGTCTCCACGTGCCGCGCACCTGGGAGGAGTTCGCCGACCTGGCACGTACCGTACGGCGCGATGTGCCCGGCCGGCGGCTGGTGCTGTTCCCCACGGACGGGTCGACCCAGTTCGCGGCGTACGCCTGGCAGGCGGGCGCGCGCTGGTTCGACACCTCGAAGGGCGCCTGGAACGTCTCCCTGGCCGACGCGCCGAGCCGGCGGGTCGCCGCGTACTGGCAGCGGCTCATCGACGACGACGTGGTCTTCGTGAACGCCGTGGAGAGCCGGCAGTCCGACGCGCAGATCGGCACCGGGCTGGTCCTCACCCGGCTCAGCGGCGCCTGGGACGCCGGCGCCCAGATGAAGGCGCGGCCCGCGCAGCGGGGGCAGTGGCGGATCGCCCCGCTGCCGCAGTGGGACACGGACCGTCCGGCGGTCGGCACACACGGCGGCTCGACGTTCGCCGTCACCAAGGACAGCCGGCACCCCGAGGCCGCGATGGAGTTCATCGAGTGGCAGGTCTCCCACCCCGACGCGCTGCGCGCCCGGCTGTCCAGCGGGACGAGCAGCCAGTACCCGGCGGCGAGCTCGCTGGTCGCGGTGGGCCGGGAGGCGTTCGACCGCTCCTACTACGGCGGCCAGGACATCTACCGGCTCTTCCAGCAGGAGGCGGAGCGGATCCGCGACGGCTGGGTGTGGGGTCCCCGGATGACCGCCACCGGGCGTCTCATGCAGGACTCCTTCGCCCGCGTCGGCGCCGGACAGGGCTCGCTCGCCGGGGCGCTGCGCGCGGCCCAGGAGGGCACCATGCCCGATCTGCGGGCCCTGGGCCTCGCCACCACCCAGCACAGCACCTGAGCCGCCCGAAAGGCAGGTGAGACGCATGTCCGTGACCGCCCCCGACCCGGCGCAGGCCCTCGCGCCGCCGTCCGCCGCGCCCGTCCGCGCGGGCCATGCCCGCACGGCGGCCCGGCGCCGCCGGCTCGCCGCGTGCGGCGCGCTGATGACCCCGTTCTTCGCCCTGCTCGTCACGGTGTTCCTGATCCCCGTCGGCACGGCCGTCTACCTCAGCTTCTTCAGCGCCGACGAGCCGGGCCTCGGCTTCGGCCCCGAACGCACCGTCTTCGTCGGGCTGCGCGGCTATCTCGCCGTGCTGACCGACCCGACGTTCCTCGGCGCACTGGCCACCGTGGCGCTGTACTGCCTGGTGTACATCCCGCTGATGGTCCTCGGCGCGCTGGCCCTGGCCCTGCTGCTGGACTCCGGAGTGGTACGCCTGCGCGCCTGGGCGCAGTTGGGGCTGTTCCTGCCGCACGCCGTCCCCGGCATCATCGCGGCCCTGATCTGGCTGTACCTGTACACCCCCGGCATCAGCCCGGTCATCGAACTGTTCGCCCGCGCCGACATCACCCTCGACTTCCTGGGCCTGCACACCGTGCTCCCGTCCATCGTGAACATCGCCCTGTGGAGCAATCTCGGCTACAACATGGTGGTCTTCTACGCCGCCCTGCAGGCCGTGCCCCGCGAGGTGCTGGAGGCGTCGGTGGTCGACGGGGCCGGGCCGGTGCGCACGGCCCTCAAGGTCAAGACCCCGCTGATCCGCGCCTCGATCGTGATGGTCGCGATGTTCACCCTGATCTGGGCGCTCCAACTATTCACCGAGCCGGTGCTGCTCAGCCAGTCGTCCCCGATGATCAACTCCCGGTTCTCGCCGAGCATGTACATCTACGACGCCGCGTTCACCCGCAGCAACTACGGTCTGGCGGCGGCCGCGTCGGTGATCCTGCTGCTGTGCACCATCGCGCTCTCCTACGCCGTCACCCGCTGGACCAGCCGCACCGACACCCCCGAGGAGGCACGATGAGCGCCGCCGGCAGCACGCTCCCACGGCCCCGGCTGCTGGGCCGGGCCACGGTCAACACCGTCGTGGCGGTCTCCGTCCTCTACACCTTGCTGCCGGTGCTGTGGCTGGTGCTGGCCGCGGGCAAGAACCGGGACGCGCTCTTCAGCAGTTCCCTGCTGTCCGCGCACGACTTCTCGTTCGCGCAGAACCTGCGGGACCTGTTCGCCATGGACGGCGGGCAGTACGGCCGCTGGTACCTCAACAGCCTGGTGTACGCGGTGGTCGGCGCCGCGGTCGGCGCGCTGGTGAGCGTCGCCTGCGGCTACGCGTTCGACAAGTACCGTTTCCGGCACAAGGAGAAGCTGTTCGGCCTGGTGCTCGCGGCGGTCATGGTGCCGCAGACCGTTCTCGCGCTGCCGCTGTACCTGATGGCGTCCGGCGCCGGGCTGGTCAACACGTTCTGGTCGGTGTTCATCCCCGTCCTGTTCAACCCGTTCGGCGTCTACCTGGGCCGCGTCTTCAGCCAGGGCTATGTGCCCGACGAGATCCTGGAGGCGGCGCGCATCGACGGCGCCGGCGAACTCGCCACGTACGCCAGAGTGGCGCTGCGGATGCTGGGCCCCGGCCTTGTCACCGTCTTCCTCTTCCAACTCACCACGATCTGGAACAACTTCTTCCTGCCCATGGTCATGCTCTCGAACCAGGACCTGTATCCCGTCAGCCTCGGCCTGTACACCTGGAACAGTTCGGCCAGCGTGTCACCCGAGTACTACCCCGTGGTGATCATGGGTTCGCTGCTCGCGGTGCTCCCGCTGATCCTCGCCTTCGTCCTGCTCCAGCGCTTCTGGCGCGGCGGCCTGACCGCGGGAGCCGTCAAGTGACCTTGCCCGTGCCGGGCCCGGGTCCGCGTCCCCGGGCCGCGCTCGCCATGTCCCGGGACGCCGCCGCGGCCGTCCTCGATCCGGCCGCGCTCTGCGCGCTCGGCGCGATCTGCGACCTCGCCGGGCCGCCCGCGCTGGACGATCTGAGCACACCGCGGGCCCGGTCCGTGCTCGCCGAGGTCGATCTGCTGGTCACCGGCTGGGGCTGTCCGCCGCTTGACGCGGCGGTGCTGGCCGCGGCGCCGCGGCTGCGCGCCGTGGTGCACACCGCGGGCAGCGTGCGCGGCCATGTCACCGAGGCATGCTGGGAGCGCGGCATCGAGGTGTCCTCCGCCGCCGCGGCCAACGCCCTGCCGGTGGCCGAGTACACCCTCGGCATGATCCTGCTCAGCGGCAAGCGGGTGCTGGAACGGGCCCGCGACTACCGGGCGTCGCGCGAGCGCGACGACTGGCTGCGGATGTCCCCCGCCGTCGGCAACCACCGCCGCAGGGTCGGCATCCTGTCGGCGTCGCTGATCGGCCGCCGGGTCATCGAACTGCTGCGCCCGCACGACATCGAGGTGCTGCTGCACGACCCGTACGTGGATGCCGCCCAGGCGGCCGAACTCGGCGTCGAGCAGGTCCCGTTGGCGGACCTCTTCGCCCGCTGCGACACCGTCAGCGTGCACACCCCGCTGCTGCCCGCGACCCGCGGCCTGGTCGGCCGGAAGCTGATCGATTCCATGCCGCACGGCGCCGTACTGATCAACACCGCCCGGGGCGCCGTCGTCGACCAGGAGGCGCTGACCGACGCCGTGCTGGCCGGGCGGATCCGGGCCGTCCTGGACGTCACCGATCCCGAAGTGCTGCCCGCGGACCACCCGTTGTGGGACTGCGAGCACGCGCTGCTCACCCCGCACCTCGCCGGTTCCCAGGGCAACGAACTGCGGCGGCTCGCCGACCTCGCGCTCGCCGAGACCGCCCGCTGGGCCTCCGGCGCCGGCTTCCGGCATCCGGTACGACGCGAAAGGCTGGCCTTCCTCGCATGAGCATCCCCTTCCGACTGCCCGCCCCCGACCGCGACACCAGCCCGTACACCGGCTACGCCCGGGCCCACTGGGAGGCGGTGGCGGACGGTCTGCTCGGCGCCGCCTGGCGCTGGGCCACGCCCGGCGGCGCGCTGCTCGACCTGCCCGGCCGGCCCTCCCGCTCCGGGGTGCGGTCCGACGGACTTGAGGGCTATGCCCGCACGTTCCTCGCCGCCGCGTTCCGGGTGGCGGGCGCGGGCGGCGACGATCCGCACGGCTGGCTCGACCGCTACGCGCGCGGCCTCGCCGCCGGCACCCGCACGCCCGGCCGCGACGACGGCGAGTCCTGGCCGCTGATCCTCGACCACGACGTACAGGGCCAGCCGATGGTCGAGTCGGCGTCGGTCGCGCTGGGGCTGCGGCTGACCGCGCCATGGCTGTGGCGGCACCTCGACGAGGACGTCCGGGACGCGGCGGAGCGGTGGCTGCGCGGGGCGCTGCGGCACGTGCCCGCGCCGAACAACTGGTACCTCTTCCCGTTCACCGTCGCCGGGTTCCTTGAGTCGGTGGGTCGCGGCGACGCACAGACGGCGGCCGTACGGCGGCGGGCGCTGGAACTGCTGGAGGGCTGGTACCGGGGCGACGGCTGGTACGCGGACGGCGACGGCCGGGCCTTCGACCACTACAACGGGTGGGCCCTGCACCTGTATCCGGTGCTCGACGCGCACCTCGGCGGCGACGCCGGCCCGCTGGAGCGCTACGGCGCACGGCTGCGCTCCCACCTTGAGGGTTTCTCCCTGATGTTCGGCGCGGACGGCGCGCCGCTGCACTTCGGACGGTCGCTGACCTACCGGTTCGCCGCCTCGGCGGCGGTGTCGCTGGGCGCCGTCACCGGGCACACCCCGCTGGCGCCCGGTGTCTCCCGGCGGCTGGCCAGCGGCAGCCTGCGGCACTTCCTGGAGCGCGGCGCGCTGGGCGCCGACGGTCTGCTCGGCCTTGGCTGGTACGGCCCGCACGAGCCGACGCTGCAGTCCTACTCGGGGCCCGCGTCGCCGTACTGGGCGTCGAAGGCGTTCGTGTCGCTGCTGGCACCCGGCGACCACCCGCTGTGGACGGCACCGGAGCAGGCCGCGCCGGTGGAGCGGGCCGACCGGGTCCTGGCCCTGCCTGCGCCCGGTCTGCTCGTGCAGGCCACCCGCGCGGACGGCGTCGTACGGCTGCACAACCACGGCAGTGACCACGTCCGGCCGCACGAGGGCGAGACGGCGGCCGGCGACGATCCGCACTACGGCCGGCTGGCCTACTCCACCCGGACCGGGCCCACGTCACCCGCGAACCCGGCGGACAACCATCTGTCGGTTCTGGTGGCGGGACGCGGCAGTGTGCGGCGCCGCGTCCGTCCGCTCGGCGCCGGTCACGGCGAGGGCTGGGGCTGGGCGGCATCCTGGCACCGGCCCGTGTTCGCGGCCGGAGCGCCGATGGTGCCGGGGCTGCGGGTGGAGAGCGTGACCGTGGCGTACGGGCACTACGAGGTGCGGGCGCACCGGGTGCTCGGGGCGCCGGCCGGGGCGCGGGTCACGCACACCGGGTGGGCGATCGGGCCGGACGAGGACCTGGTCTCCGCCCTGCACCCGCTGCACGGCTGGGACGGGCCGGCGACGACGCTGCGGGCGCCGCAGGGCACCGCGTACGCCCGGTGGGCGCTGGTGCCGCGGCTGGCCGGGGCGGCGGGCGGCACCTCCGTACACGTCTGCCTTGCCGTGCTCGGCGCCGCCGTGGACATGCCGCCCCTGGCGGAGGCGGTCACCGAGGTCACGGTCCACGACGACACCGTCGACATCACCTGGTCCACCCCCGGCCGGCACACCCGCATCGCCTTCGCACCCGTCCGCGTCACGCACACCACCCACTGAGCAGACTCCCCGCCGCGCAGGGGAGGTCAGCCGAAGCGGCCGGCCACGTAGTCCGCCGTTCGCTGGTCCTTCGGGGTGTGGAAGACGTCGTCGGTGGCGCCGTGCTCGACGACGGCGCCGGGTGTGCCCTGCTCGGCGAGGAAGAACGCGCACTGCTGGGACACCCGGGCGGCCTGCTGCATGTTGTGGGTGACGATCACGATCGTCACCTGGCCGGCCAGGTCGTGGATGGTCTCCTCCACCCGGCGGGTGGAGGTGGGATCCAGCGCCGAGCACGGTTCGTCCATCAGCAGCACCCGGGGCCGTACGGCCAGCGCGCGGGCGATGCACAGCCGCTGCTGCTGACCGCCGGACAGGGCCCCGCCGGGCTGGCGGAGCCGGTCGCGGACCTCCTTCCACAGCCCGGCGCGGGTCAGGGACTCCTCCACCAGTTCGTCCTTGGCGTGGCGGCTCACCTTGGTCCCGGTCAGCTTCAGGCCCGCCACCACGTTGTCGTAGATCGACATGGCGGGGAACGGGTTGGGCTTCTGGAAGACCATGCCGATGCGGCGGCGGGCGTCGGTCAGCCGCCACCCGGGGTCGTAGATGTCCTCGCCCTCGAACAGCACCTCGCCGCCGAGGGCCGCGCCGGGGATCAGCTCGTGCATGCGGTTGAGGGTCCGCAGAAAGGTCGACTTGCCGCATCCGGAGGGACCGATCAGGGCGGTCACCTGACCCGCGGGCATGGTCAGCGACACCCGGCTGAGCACCTGGTGGCTGCCGAACCACGCCGAGACGGCCCGCGCCTCAAGGGTGGCGGGAGCGGCGGACGGGGCGTCGGTCACGGGGAGTACGGCGGTGTCGGTCACGGTGGGCTACCTCGGTTCGGGCGGCGGTGCGCCGGGTCAGAGCAGGTTGGGAAGCAACTCGGTGGTGCGGGTGGCGACCTGGAGGCCCAGCACGGCGACGACGGGTGCGAAGACGATCCAGGTCTGGTGGCGGCCCCAGCGGTGCCACGCCCACACCGCGGCGACCGCCGTCAGCAGCAGCGCCTGCAGCCACATCACCAGGGGCCAGGGGATGCCGGACGGGCGGGCCAGCGGCTCCTCGGCGGCCGGCAGGGTGCCGGCGCGGATGACCGCGGCCGGGGTCTGGAACGGCGCGGACACCAGGTCGGCGTCGACGCGCAGCACGCCGCCCGGCGCGAACCGCGGGCCGGTGGCGGTCACCAGCACCAGCCGGCCCTTGCCCGCGGCCAGGGTGGGCGGCGCCGGGTCACCGGCCCGGCGTACGTCGCTGACCCGGAACGCGGCCTTGCCCTGGCCGGTGATCACGGTGAGGGTGTCGCCCGCGGCGAGGTCGGCCAGCCGGCCGAACGGACCGCCGTACGCGGCGGCCCGGCCCATCAGGACGCTGGTGCCCGCCTGGCCGGGCAGCGGGGTGTCCCGGCGGTGGCCTGGACCGTCGGTGAGCACGCCGGAGTCGGTGCCCTCCAGCACCACCTGGCTCAGGCCCAGTTTCGGTATGTCGATCAGGGCGAGCGGTGTGCCGGGCGCCAGCAGGTCGCCCCGCGGGTCGGTCTGGGACACCGGTGCGGTGCCCAGGGCGAGTTCGCCCCGCAGCTCGTCGAAGGCCGCGTGCTGCGCGCTGTGCTGCTGGATCCCGCTGACCAGCAGGAGCTGGGCGGTGATGCCGAGCAGCAGCGCGGCGAGGCTGAGCAGGCCGCCGCGGGCCAGATGGCGGGCGGCGGTGACACCGCGGACACGGGTGCGCGGCGCGGCCGGGGCGAGCGTGGTCGGTGCGGCGACGGTCACGGCGGCCCGCCTCCTTCGCTGGTCGTCGGGTGGAGCCGGCGGGGGGCCACGGGGGCGCGTGGTCCCCCCGCCGGCGCGGGTGGGTCAGGTGGACTTGATGGTGAAGTTGGCGCCGGCCTTGTGGTTGACCGTCGAGGAGCCCGCGTAGGAGGCGTGCAGCACGTGCTTGCCGCGGCTCAGCTTCGGCAGGGTGATGGTCACCTTGCCGCCGCTCAGCGTGCCGGTGGCGCGCAGCTTGGTGCCCTCGTAGATGCGGACGGTGCCGGTCGGGGTGGTGCCGGTCGCGGTGACCTTGACCGAGACCTTGGCCCTGGCCGTGTGGCTGACGGTGGCGGGCGCGGAGGAGGTGACGGTCGGCGTCGCCTTGGTGATCTTCAGGGTGGTGGTCGTCGAGGACGCGTTGAGCTTGGTGTTGCCCGCGTAGGAGACGGACAGCGTGTGCGTGGCGACCTTGAGGTGGTTGGACAGGGAGACGGTGACCTTGCCGCCGCTGAGCGTGCCGCTGCCGAGGACGGTGCTGCCCTCCTTGACGGTGACCTTCCCGGTGGGGGCGGCACCGTGCGAGCCGGTGACGGTGACGGCGACCTTCGGCGTCTTGCCGTAGGCGGTCGTCGCGGCGGTCGCCTTGGTGGTGCTCACGTACTTGACGGAGCCCTTCCAGGTGGCGGCCGGGCCCGTGCCGTTGAGGTTGGCGGCGGCGACGGTCGCGGTGTAGCCGCCGACGGCCAGCCCGGAGAAGGTGTACGAGGTGGTGCCGGCCGGGACGTCCTTGGTGGCCACGACGGCGCCGTCCGAGCCGGTCAGCGTGACCCGGTAGTCGGTGAGCGGCAGCGCGGTGGCGGCCGGGGCGGTCCAGGACAGCTTCAGGCTCGCGTCGCCGGGGGTGGCCTTGAGGGCGGGCGCGGCGGGCGTCGACACGTCGAGGCCGGACTGCTCCAGGCCGCCCAGCTTGGCGTGCCGGGTCAGGTTGACGGAGCCGTTGTACGACTCGTTCACGAAGCCGAAGTCGGCGATGACCTTCTCGGCGGCGTCGGAGGCCATGGCGGCGGTGTGGCTGCCGCTGGTGACGAAGACGTCGTAGAGGTCCTTGTCGAAGAAGATGCTGGTCGGGTCGATCGCCCGGCTCGGCACGACGTTGTAGACGTCACGGCCGAAGGTGGCGTTCTCGTAGTAGGCGCTGACCGGGGCGAGCTTGCCGTTGACGGTCGTCACCGGGGAGGTGGCGCCGTTGTCGCCGGGCAGTTTCACGGAGGCCAGCTGACCGCCGGCGGCGGCAGCGGACTTGCTGTAGTCCGGGGAGACGCCGTTGATCTGGGCGATCCAGCTGCCCACGGAGAACGGCACGAGCGCGCCGTCCTGGGTGAGCGCGGTGTCGGCCTGGTTCTCCTGGACGGTCGTGACGGTCGGGGACAGCGTGGCGTCGCTGAGGCCGATCGACGACAGGAAGAACTTGCGGGTCCCGGAACCGCTCTGCGGGATCTTCGGGTACACGGTCTGGCCGTTCACCTTGGTGAGCGAGCCGGAGTAGATGTCGTGCAGCTGCTCCACCGTCAGGGTGCCGAGCGCCGAGCCCCGCACCGCGACGCCGACCGCGTCCCGGGCGAACGGGATGTAGGTGAGCGCGGTGCCGGAGGCGCTGGGGCCGCTGGAGGAGCGGGCGAAGTCGACCTGCCCCTTGATGGCCACACCGGCGGAGTCCGGGTACTTGTCGCCGGTCAGGGACTCGGTCAGGGCCAGCCGGCCGGCGCCGGATCCGTTCGGGCGCAGGAAGGAGGGGCCGCCGGAGCGGGTGGTGATCTTCGAGGTGGTGGAGCCGGTGCCGGGCTCGATCGCGTCGTAGGAGGCGATCCGGGCGCCGCTTTCCGCCTTCACGGCGGTGCCGGTGTAGCTCTTGCCGTTCACGGTGTCGCCGGCCAGGGCGTTGAGCACGTCCTGGGTGGTGTCGGAGCCCACGCCGACGAGCTGGCGGAAGGTTCCCGCGGGGGTGGGGTCGGCGTACGCCGGGCTGGTCAGAGCCAGGCCGCCGGCCACCACGGCGGCGGCGACGAGCGCCGCCGTAGAGCGCGTTGTGCGCATCGAGTGTCTCCTGACGGTAGTGCGTAGCTGGAGAAGAGGAGTGAAGAGAGGTGAAGTGAGGTGAAGAGGGATCTGGCAGGGTGGTACCGGCCGTCCGCCCCGACTGCCTTTCGGGGCGGGCGGCCGTCTGTGGGGAGCGCCGCGCGGGCGCTCGGGTCTCAGGGCAGCAGGCGCCTGAGGCGTTCGGGCAGCGTGATGGCCGGTACGACGGTCAGGGTCCGGCCGCCGGGCAGCGGCACCCGCAGCGGGAGCCGTGGCCGGGCGCCGCCGGCGAAGGGCGCGCCCACCCCGGCGACGGCGCCGAGCGCGGCGCCGACCGGGACGGCGTAGCGCAGCGGGTTGCCGGGGTCGTCGGGCGTGCTGCCGGTGGCGGTGGTCTGCACGGCCTTGCCGCCGTCGAAGGATGCCGCGGCGCTGGGCCGGGCGCCGGCGCCGCCGGCCGCGGCGCCGTCCGCGTCCGCCGCGCCGCCGGTGCCTGTGCCGGCGCCGGTGCCGGAACTTCCGCCGCTGCCGTCGGGGATCGTCTCGGAGCCGCCGGTGGCCGAGCCGGTGCCGCCGTCCCCGGTGCCGTCGCCGGGCGTGGCCGAGGAGGTGGGCCCGGTGTAGTGGAGCAGCGCGTCGGCGGCGCGGGCGGTGCGCTCGCGCAGGTCGGCGGAGAGCGGTGCGTAGCCGTCGGGCAGCCGGCCCGGGTCGGCGCCGCTGATCTGGCCGCTGCCCGCCGCGTACGTCAGCAGGGCCGCGTAGTCCTTGCGGGCGGCCGCGTCCAGGGCGCCGGGCCGTACCGCCGCGTACACCAGTTGGGCCAGCGGGTAGGCGCCCGGTGCCTTGGCACCGGCCGGGGAGATCTCGGCGAGGCCCTTTCCGGAGGCGCTGTGTGCCGCCGCGGTCAGGGACGCGGCGCTCGGGGCGACGAAGCGGCCCGCGGCGTTGCGCAGTTTGGCGGTCTGAAGTCCGTAACGGGCTGCGGAGGCCGCGTCGGTGACGGTGATCACGAACCGGGAGCCGACCGTCTGCGGGCCGGTGTTCTTGAAGGCGGGCGGATTGGCCAGCGCGTCCCAGTTGGACTTCCAGAGCGTGTCGGCGCGCCGGGCGTGCAGGGCGCCGGAGTGCATGCTCTCGACGTAGGGGTGGAAGTCGGTCATGCACTGCTGGACGGTGGCGTCGGTGCCCGGCGGGATCGTGCACCACGGGTCGCTCTTCGGGTAGCTGTCCACATGGGACGGGTCGAAGCCGAAGCCGTTCGGGTTCAGGTCCGCGTTGGTGCTGTAGTACGGGTTGACCCGCATGCCCCAGTCGTCGGACACCCCGGCCAGGAACCGCCGGGCGTCCGGGTCGGACATGATCCACTGCCACAGCGCGCGTGCGGTGTCGGTGTGCCCGAGCGAGGTGATCAGATCGGTGTCGGTTGCCGGGGTCTCGGCGACCGAGAGGTGGGCGAACTCCGGGTTGAGGGCGACGAATTCGGGGTCGCTCGCGAGGCCCGCCGGGTTGCCCTTCGCCCAGCCGTAGCCCTTGGCCGCCTTGTCGCCGAGCACGGCGCCCCAGGGCGAGTTGCGGTAGGACTCGGTGAGCAGCTTGGCGACCAGGCGCGGGGTGAGGTCGATCGAGTCCACCTTCGTGCCGGCCAGTTTGCGGATGTCGTCGGGTGCGTCGGACTTGGGTCTGCGTTCGATGGTGAAGCCGATGACGGCGCCGGAGAGCGCGATGGGCGCGTAGGTCGTGGTGCCGGGCGGGGCCGTGGCGCCGTCGTCGGCGCCCAGCGCCCGGGTGGTGAAGGCCAGCCCCAGCGAGCCATCGGCGCCGAGGCGGGCGCGGGTGTCCGGCTCACCGAGCTGGGTGAAGCCGTAGACCCGTCCGGCCGGGCACAGGGCCGACTGCCAGCTGGTCATCGCGTCGGCGGCCAACTCGCTTCCCATGCTGGGGCGTTCATGGGCGCCGAGGGCGCAGTTGGTGCCGACCGGGTTGAAGCCGAGCGGGATCGCGACGCGGTTCTTCCAGTTGCTGGAGGACACCGGGGAGCCCGCGTTGACCTGGCTGTGGTCGGCGTAGGGGCGGCCGTCGAGGTCCAGGTGGCCCTGGGGGACGATCACCAGCCAGCAGGGGCGCGGCCGGGTGGTGCCGCCGCTGGTGACCGGCGCGCCGCAGCCCAGGTGCGGGGCCTCGTTGGCGGTCTGCACCTCGACGTACTCGCGGCCGGTGCCGTCGGCGCCGGTGCGGGCGAAGTCGACCTCGTTGGTGGTGTTGCGGTTGAAGAAGGCGTTGTTCTGGGTGCCGGTGGTGATGACCGTGCCGTCCACCGACTTGAACGGCACCTCGGCCGGGGCGTTGGGGTTGGCCGCCCCGAACCGGTCGTCCTGGCCGTAGTTGGTGGGGTCGGCGCTGTAGAAGACCTGGCGGGTGTCGTCCTGCCCGTTGCCGGGCCAGTTGCCGCGGTCGGTGGTCGGGGACGCGCCGTACTGGCACTGGGTGCGCGGCGGCCCCGGGTTGCCCGGGACGGTGCCGTCGTCGTCGCCCCAGCACTGCATGATCTGCACGAAGTCCGTGTTGAACAGCGTGCCCGCGAAGGTGGTCGGGGTGCCGCCGGTCCAGGAGACCGTGATGGCCTGGCTGGTGAGGTGGGTGGTCTGGTCGACGGTGAACCTCATGTCCTTGAACTCGCCGCGGCCCGATACGGTGACGGCGGAGTCGGCGGCGCCGGGCGCGGCCGAGGAGGGGGCGGCGGCCTGGGTCACGGCGAGCCCGGCGAGGGCGCCGACCGCGGCGCCTGCGACCAGGCGGACGAGGGCGCGGCGCAGCCGCGTCCGGATCGGCTTCACCGGGAGCCCTCCTTCGTGCCGTCGCCGCCCCGGTGCGCACCGGCGTCGGCCCGGGAGCGCGCCCCGACCAGCCGGGACACCGTCGACGGCAACAGCAGCAGGGCGAGGACGAGGAACGCGGCGAGCAGCATCAGGGTCTGGGTGCCGCTCCAGCCGTGCCGGCCGGCGATGGCGACGGGCTGGGCGAGGGCCACGGTGCCGTCCGCTGCGGTGCCGCTGCCTGCGGAGGCCGAGCCGCCGGGCGCCAGGGTCTGTCCGGTGTCGGGGTCGATGGAGGGCCGGGCGCCGCCGGAGCCGCCCGCGGCGCTTCCTCCGGTCGCGGCACCGCCGCCCGTCGAGCCGCCGGTGGCCGTGCCGCCGGTGGCACCGCCGTTCGCCGAGCCGCCGGCCGAGCCGCCCGAGGTGCCGCCCGACGTGCCGCCGGAACCGCCGGATCCGCCGGCGGACTTGGCGCCGCCGCTGCCCGAGGTGCAGGGCGCGGCGCCCTTCTTGTCGCAGTCCGCCGGGTAGGGCGCGGTCTGGGCGAGCTTGTTCTGCCCGGTGGTGGAGAAGGTCGGGTTGTTGCAGCCCTTGATGTTGATGTTCTGCGCCTGGACGCCGGGGATCCGGCGGATCTGGTCGAAGCCCGCCTTGACCAGGTTGATGGGCAGGGGCGAATAGCCGAGCTGGGGCGCCTGTTGCTGGCCCTGGCACATGAAGTAGTAGGAGAACGCGCCGAGCGTCTTGCCCTTGGCCTTGGTGAAGGTGCCCTGCACCGTCAGCGGCAGGATCATGTACGAGTAGCTGGAGAGCGGGTAGTTGCGCCGGTCGCTGTCGTTGTAGACGCCGTCGAGCTGCTGGGTGAGGTAGTCCGGGCTGCTCTTGTTGGTGTTGATCTTCGCCTTGAGCAGGGAGACCGCGACGTTCTGCGGGGTGGGTTCGGTGTAGTAGCCGGAGTGGTTGAGGACCTTGGCGACCGGGTAGTGCGCGTTGAGCGCGTAGGAGTAGTTGACGTAACCGATCGCGCCCTCGCCGTAGTTCTGCGCGACGTAACCGGCCACGCCGAGGTCGCCGGACTGGGCGATCATCCCGGAGACGGTCGGGAAGTAGGACGTCTGCCCGCAGGCGCCGGAGCGTCCGACGCGCCCGCAGTACGCCTGCCACAGCGCCTTGTGCTGGTTGGCCATCCACAGCGTGAACTGCGCGGTGGAGCCGGAGCCGTCGGAGCGGACGACGGGGACGACGGGGCGGCGCGGGAGCTGGAGTCCGGGGTTGTCGGCCTTGATGGCCGGGTCGTCCCAGGTCTTGATGACACCGGTGAAGATCTTCGTGACCACGTCGCCGGACAGGCGCAGGTTGGTGACCCGCTTGCCGTTGACGGTCAGGTGGTACATGAAGACGGTGCCGCCGGCCACGATCGGCATGTAGGCGTACGAGCCGGTGGCCGGCCGTTCCGCCGCCGATCCGTCAGTGGGGTGCGTCTGGAAGGGGATGTCCGAGACCGCGAAGTCGACGGTGCCGCTGAGGAACTGGCGGCGGCCGTCGGAGGAACCGGTTCCGGCGTAACTGATACGCATGCCGTACTGGTTGACGGCCCGGCGCCACTCGTCGACGGCGTTCTCCGCCCAGGTGGAACCGGCGCCCGCGATGGGCGTGTGGCTCTCGGCGGCGGCCGGTGCGGCCAGGGGTCCGGTCAGCAGTCCGGCGAGCATGCCGAACAGCGCGCCGAGTGTCCCGAGCGCCCGCAGGCGGCGCGGGCGGGTGAGGTGGCTGAGCATCAGTCGTCTTCTCCGGTGGTCTCGCCGGTGGTCTTGACGGGGGCGGGGTCGGTGTCGGGGGTCGGGGGCGAGGAGGGGCCGGGCGTGTGCGGGTGGGTGAAGCGCTCGGCGTCGCGGCGTGAGGCGCGGGCCGTGCGCCGGATCTGACGGCGGCTCAGCTGGCCGGGGCCGCGTCCGCCGATGACGCGGGCGATCGCGAACAGCACCAGTACCAGCGCCATCAGCACCGCCGCCGCGCCGAAGCCGCGGGCGATCATCGTCGGCTCGGGCGACTTGACGAAGTTGAACACGGCGAGCGGCAGGGAAACCATGGGCCCGTCGGTGGGGTCGGCGTTGACCGCCGCCGTGAAGCCCGCGGTCAGCAGGACGGGCGAGGTCTCGCCGATGCCGCGCGCGGTGCCGAGGATGACGGCCGTGGCGAGTCCGGAGCGCGCGGTCGGCAGGACCACGTGCCACACGGTGCGCCGACGCGACGCGCCGAGCGCCTCCGCGGCCTCGGTCAGCGTCCCGGGCACCAGCCGCAGCACCACGTCCGCCGCGCGGATCACGATCGGCAGCATCATCACGCTGATCGCGAAGCCCGCCGCGAGCCCGGACTTCTGCATGCCGAGACCGAGGATCCACACGGCGTACACCATGAGGCCGGCGACGATCGAGGGCAGCGCGGTCATCGCCTCGACGATGGTCCGCACGAACCGGGAGAACCGCCCGGGAACCTGGTTGAGGTAGACGGCGCAGGCGAGCCCCAGGGGCACGGTGATGGCGAGCGCGATGGCGATCATCATCAGCGTGCCGAGCATGGCGTGCGCGATGCCGCCGTGGGTGAGCGGGTCGAGCGGCCCCGAGGACTGCATGTCCTCGGTGAAGAAGTTGCCGTGCGGCAGCGCCTGGCGGCCGCGCCACGCGGTGAAGCCGACGACGAGGGCGAGCGCCGAGAACAGCAGCCCGGCCGCCGTCCACAGCACGACGGTCATCACCCGGTCCCGTACCGTCTGGCCGTCCTCCTCCAGGCCGGTGAGCACCGCGTAGAGGGCGAGGAAGACCAGGTACCCGGTGACGGCGAAGCCCAGCGTCCCGGAGAACGGGGCGAGTTGGCCGAACAGCAGCACGGTGACACACAGCGCGGAGAGCGCGGCGCCGGCCGGTGCGAGCACGCCGGAGCGGCTGAGGCCGCCGATCCGCCGGGGTTCGTCGGGCGGTTCGGCCGGCGCCGTGAGCGGTGCCGCGGCGGCGCTTCGTTCCAAGGTGTCGTTCAGGACGGTCATGTCATGCCTCGCTCTGCGCGCCGGACCGGGAGCGGGCCACGATGGACGAGGCGGTGAAGTTGACCGCCAGCGTGAGCACGAACAGCGCCAGGCCCGCCGCCATCAGCGCCGACATTCCGAAGGTGGACGCGTCGCCGTAGTGCAGGGCGATCAGCGAGGAGACGGAGTTCGAGCCGGTCTGCAGGACGTGCGGCTGGATGACGAACACCGGCGAGATGATGAGGTAGACGGCGATGGTCTCGCCGAGGGCCCGTCCCAGCCCGAGCATGGTGCCGCCGATGATGCCGCCCTTGCCGTACGGCAGGACGACCGCGCGGATCATCCCCCACCGGGTGGCGCCGAGGGCGTACGCCCCTTCCCGCTCGCCCGCCGGGGCCTGCGCGAACACCTCGCGCATCACCGAGCACTGGATGGGGGCCACCATCAGCGCCACGACGAGTCCGGCGACGAACGTGGACGCGGTGTACACGCTGTCGGAGGCCAGCGGCTCACCGGACTGGGTGCCGTCGACCGCCAGGAACGGAATCCAGCCGAACCAGTCCGACAGCCACCGGGACAGCCCGATGACGTGCTGCTGGAGGAAGAACAGCCCCCACAGTCCGTACACCACCGAGGGCACGGCGGCCATCAGGTCGACCAGGGTGACGAGGGTGCGGCGCAGCCGGCGCGGTGCGACGTCCGAGATGAACAGGGCGGTTCCGACGGCCAGCGGCACGGAGATGGTGACGGCGACGGCGGCGATCAGCAGGGTTCCGGTGAGCACGGCCGCGATGCCGAACCGGTGCACGTCCGGCTGCCATTCGGCCGTGGTGAGGAACGACAATCCGGTGGCGCGCAGCGCCTGTCCCGCCCTGAGCAGCAGGAACAGCCCCACGGCCGCCATGATGGCCAGCACCGCGACTCCGGTGGCCGTCAACTGGTACCGGAAGATGCGGTCACCGAGCCCCCCGGCCGCGTGCGGCCGACGAGGTACGGGTCTTTCGGGCTCCAGGCTGCCGGAGCCCTCGTACGCGGACACGACGTGCGTCCCCCCAATGCGGATGCAACTCTCCCCGCACGACACCGAGGAGATGCCGCGCGGGGAGAGTCAATGGCCGAATACTGTCGGTCCACCCCGTCCCATATGGAGGATCAGTGAACGACTCATGTCATTTCAGTGGGTGAATTGTGTGGCCTCACCACACGGTTGCCCGGAGCTACCGGACACCCCCACCACGCTCCACCACCCCGTGCAGGGCTCCCGGAAACAACCCCGCGCCCACCGGTCCGCGCGCTCCCGCGCAGACGGGCCCCGAGCGCGCAAGGTAAGAGAAAAGTAAGAGGACCCCGGTCCGCGCCGGCCGCTTCACCTGCGCGGACACACGGAGGGTCACCGCCCTTGACGGCCGTGGCGGCCGGATCGGGATGCCGCCCCCGGCGACCCGGTTCACCCTGATGGAGGCACGGCATGGCCCATGGCACATGCCCGGCCCAGGGGGGCATCCGTCGACCCAACGGGAGTCACCATGATCTTCACCTTCCGCAGCCGCACCGTCCGGACGGCCGCCGCCGGCGCCCTGACCGTGACACTGGTGTCCGCCGGCTCGCTGGCCGCCCAGGCCGCCACCGACCCGACCCCGAAGCCCACCACGACGCACAGGTCCCTGCCCGGGCGCGCCTCACTCACGGCCGAGGTCAGTCCCGCGAGCGTAAGGCCCGGCGAGGAGATCCGGATCACCGGCCGCAGCACCGGTCTGCGCGCCGGCGACCCGGTGTCGCTGCAGCAGGAGAAGAGCGGCGAGTGGACCACACTCCCCATGGACTCCGCGGTCCAGGAGGGTGAGTCGTACACGCTCACCACCCGGCCCACCGCTCCGGGCATCCAGCACTACCGCGTGGTGTCCGGCACCACCCACTCCCCGACCATCTCCGTGACGGTGAGGTAGGGCCCGGCCTAAACCGGACACGCCGGAACCGAACACACCCACCGGCCGCCGCCACTTCCCGTGGCGGCGGCCGGTCCACGCGGATCACCCCGCGTGGCCGCGGCCGGCCGACGGGGCCGCGCACCGGCAATGCCACGGTGAGCCCATGACCGGTTGTCACACGAGGAAAATCCGGTTCATCACTCCGCAAATCGCTCACTAGATCGGTGTAACCGGCACGGATGCCGGGCCGCGAAGGGATCTAACGTCCGGAATGTACGCGGGCCGTACCGCACTCGGACCAGAAAGGTCTTCAGGCACCCATGCCCATTCCGGATACCGGCGTCCTGCCGGAAGCAGACGCAGACACCCTCGTCGTCTCCCCCCACGTCTCCCCCCACGTCCTCCCTCAGCCCGCCGACACGCTGCTCGTGCCGGTCGAGGAACTGCCCGCGGCGGAATCGTCCCCGGACGCCGTCCACCGCCGTGTGCGCGACGAGCTGATGCTCGACGGCAACCCCCGGCTCAACCTCGCCACCTTCGTCACGACATGGATGGAACCGCAGGCCCGGCACCTCATGGCCGAGGCCGCGGAGAAGAACCTCGCGGACCGCGCCGAGTACCCGCAGATCACCGCCATGGAGGAGCGCTGCGTGCGGATGCTGGCCCGGCTGTGGCACGCGCCGCACCCGGAGCGGGTGCGCGGCTGCTCCACCACCGGCTCCAGTGAGGCCGCCATGCTCGGCGGCCTCGCGCTCAAGCGCCGCTGGCAGGCCCGTCGCCGCGCCCAGGGCAAGGATGTGGCCCGCCCGAACCTGGTGATGGGCGCGAACGTCCAGGTGTGCTGGAAGAAGTTCGCCAACTACTTCGAGGTGGAGCCGCGTTACGTCCCGATGGAGCCGGGCCGCCACCACCTCACCCCCGACACCCTGACCGCCTACTGCGACGACAACACCATCGGCGTGGTGACCGTCCTCGGCTCCACCTTCGACGGCTCCTACGAACCCGTCGCGGACATCTGCATGGCCCTCGACGGCTATCAGGCCGCCACCGGGACCGACATCCCCGTGCACGTCGACGGCGCCTCCGGCGCGCTGGTGGCGCCGTTCCTCGACCCCGGCCTCATGTGGGACTTCCAGCTGGAACGCGTCGCCTCCGTCAACGCCTCGGGGCACAAGTACGGCCATGTCTTCCCCGGGCTCGGCTGGGCCCTGTGGCGGGACGCCGACGCCCTCCCGGACGACCTCGTCTTCGAGGTGGACTACCTCGGCGGTACCTCCCCGACCTTCACCCTCGCCTTCTCCCGCCCCGGCGCCCATGTCGTCGCCCAGTACTACAACTTCCTGCGGTACGGCTTCGAAGGGCTGCGGAAGCTGGCCGCCCAGTGCCGCGCCACGGCCCGCGCGCTGGCCGCGCAGATCGCCGACATGCCGCCGTACGAACTGGTCACGGACGGCTCCGAACTCCCCGCCTTCGCCTTCCGACTGGCGCCCGGCACCGAGGACTTCACGGTCTTCGACGTGTCCCAGGCGATGCGCGCCCGCGGCTGGCACCTGCCCGCCTACACCTTCCCCGCCCCCTGCCAGGACGTCTCTGTGCTGCGCCTGGTGGTGCGCACCGGCTTCACCGACGAACTGGCCCGGCTGTTCGTCTCCGACCTGTCCCAGGTGACCGCGCAGCTGCGGGTTCCCGATCCGCGCCGGCGCACCGCGGTGCTGAGCCCCGCCGCCGCGACCTGATCCCCTCTTTCCGCTCCCGGTCCGGAACCTGACTCATGGACGCGGACGGTTCCGGTCTGCCGCGGCCCGCACCACCGGCCGCGGCGGCCGGCCGCGCGACGCGCGTACGAACCCACGGGCGGGTCAGGGCGCGTGTCGCGGCAGCGGAGACGGATCCCGCCGCCCCCGCACGGGTCACCCGTCGTGGTGGCTGCGCACACACATCAGCTCATACCTATAAATCCCCAGCACATATCCGCCGGACCTGCTTCTTCCTACGGTGTGCCGACACCCACCCGTCCCCACCGCACACGAGGAAGTGGCGCACATGGCCCCCGCAGCATCCGCTCCACCGACCCCAGCCAAGCTCCCCCGCATCGTCGCCGCCAGCCTCATCGGCACCACCATCGAGTGGTACGACTTCTTCCTGTACGGCTCGGCCGCCGCGCTCGTGTTCAACAAGCTGTTCTTCCCGGACTCCGACCCGCTCGTCGGCACCCTGTTGTCGTTCCTCACCTATGCGGTCGGGTTCGCGGCGCGACCGCTGGGCGCCCTGGTGTTCGGGCACTACGGGGACCGGCTCGGGCGCAAGCGGCTGCTGGTGCTCAGCCTGCTGATGATGGGCGCCGCCACCTTTGCCATCGGTCTGCTGCCGACGCACGCGAGCATCGGAACGGCGGCGCCCGTGCTGCTGACCGTGCTGCGACTCGTCCAGGGCTTCGCGCTGGGCGGCGAATGGGGCGGAGCCGTACTCCTGGTGTCCGAGCACGGGGACGCCCGGCGGCGCGGTTTCTGGGCCTCGTGGCCGCAGACCGGGGCGCCCGCCGGACAGTTGCTCGCGACCGGTGTGCTGTCCCTGCTCACCACGCTGCTGTCGGACTCCGCCTTCGGCAGCTGGGGCTGGCGCGTCCCGTTCCTGCTGTCGGGTGTGCTGGTCGCCGTCGGCCTGTGGATCCGTCTGTCCGTCGACGAATCACCCGTGTTCCAGGAGGCGTTGGCGCGGGCCGAGGCCCGCAGGGCCACCGCGGCGGCCGACCCGGAGAAGCTGCCGCTCGTCTCCGTGCTACGGCACCACTGGCGCGACGTCCTGGTGGCGATGGGCGCGCGCATGGCGGAGAACATCAGCTACTACGTGATCACCGCGTTCATCCTCGTCTACGCCACCACCTCGGCCGGAGTCTCCAAGCAGACGGCCCTGAACGCCGTGCTCATCGGGTCCGCGGTGCACTTCGCGGTCATCCCCGCCTGGGGCGCGCTGTCGGACCGGGTCGGACGCAGGCCCGTCTACCTGCTGGGCGCGGCCGGGATCGGCCTGTGGATGTTCCCGTTCTTCTCCCTCATCGACACGGGCTCGTTCGGCAGTCTGATCCTGGCCGTCACCGTGGGCCTGGTCCTGCACGGCGCGATGTACGCGCCGCAGGCCGCCTTCTTCTCCGAGATGTTCGCGACCCGGATGCGCTATTCCGGCGCGTCCATCGGCGCCCAGTTCGCCTCCGTCGCGGCCGGTGCGCCGGCCCCCCTCATCGCCACCGCGCTGCTGTCCGATTACGACAGCTCCACCCCGATCGCGCTGTACGTGATCGCGGCCGCCGTGCTGACGCTGGTGGCCGTCGGCGTGGCCAGGGAGACCCGGCACCGCGACCTCGCCGACGTCGACTTGGAGGCCGCGGCCGGCCGGGAGCAGTCCGCCGACCGGTCGGCGGACGCCCGCACCGCCTGACCCGCGCCCCGGCCCGCGCTCCGGTCCTCACCCCCGGCCCTCGCCCCGGCCCGCGCTCCGGCCCGCGCTCCGGTCCTCGCCCCCGGCCCCACCGGCCCCGTACGAAGGTCCGTGCGGGGTCAGTGCCGTGCCGGTCCGGCCAGCCGGTGCAGCCGCAGGGCGAGTTGGATCTCCAGGGCGCGGGCCGGTTCCTGCCAGTCGGCGCCGAGGAGCCGGGCGACCCGGTCGAGCCGCTGGGCGACCGTGTTCACATGGACGTGGAGTTCGTCCTTGGTGCGGGCCGGGCTCATGCCGCAGGCGAAGTACGCGTCGAGCGTGCGCAGCAGTTGGGTACCGCGCCGCTCGTCGTAGGCCACCACGGGGCCGATGGTGCGTTCGACGAAGCCGGTGACGTCCCGCTCGCCGGCGAGGAGCAGCCCGAGGAAGCCGAAGTCCTCCGCGGCGGCGCCGTCTTCGAAGCGGCCGAGCAGGCGCAGCGCGTCGAGGCAGCGACGTCCCTCGGCGTAGGCGGCGGCCACCGCCTCGGGGCGGGCGAGGAGGTCGGCGACCGGCGCGGACGCCCCCACCGTGACCGGCTCGTGGACGGCCGTGCCGAGGTGGCGGGCGGTGCGGCGGGCCACGTCGGTCGCGGTGTCGCCGGGGCCCAGCGGCAGCAGCAGGACGGTGCCGCCGTCGCGGGCTGCGGCCAGGCCGTGCCGGGTCGCGGCGAGGTGGGCTGCGGCGGCTCCCAGGCGGCGGCGGGCGGCGGCCTCGTGTTCGGCGTCGGGCGCGGCACCGCCGAGCCGGGCGGCCAGGACGACGTGCACGGCGTCGAGGTCGGCGTGCAGCCGAAAGGCGCGGTCGCGCAGCAGGCGCGGGTCGCGGTCACGGGCGTCGAGGAGGTCGTCGAGGAGTTCGCCGCGGACCCGTTGCTCGGCGTCGGCGGCCGAACGGCGGGCGAGCAGGAGCAGCGAGGTGACCGACGCGGCGCGTTCCAGGGTGCTCTGGTCGACGGGGTCGAGTCCGGGGTGGCCGCGCAGCACCAGCGCGCCGAGGAGTTCGCCGCCCGCGGCGACCGCGGCGATCCAGTCCGCGCCGTGCGGCACCGCGTGGCCCTCCGCCCTCGATGCCTCAAGCGCCGTGGCCGGTGCGTCGCCGGTCTCGGTGAACTCGACGGTGGCGGCGAGGACTTGGGAGACCGCGGCGGCCACGTCATGGACCCCGCCGCCGCGCAGGACGAGTTCGGCGAGCCGGTCGTGGACCTTGGAGGCCCGCTCGATCACCGCGCTGCGGTCCTGGATGATCTCGTTGGCCCGCTCCAGGTCGGCCAGCGCGGACCGGGTCTCGGTGAGCAGGTTCGCGGTGTCGATCGCGGCGGCGGCGAGCGCGGCGAAGGAGCCGAGGAGCGCGATCTGTTCCCGTCCGAAGACCCGGGCGCGGCGGTCCGCCGCGAACAGGACGCCGATGACATGCGGGCCGAGCATGAGCGGAACACCGAGGATGGCGACCAGGCCCTCGTCGCGCACGCCCGTGTCGATGGTGAGCGTGTGCCGGAAGCGGTCGTCCTTGAAGTAGTCCTCGGTGACGTACGGGCGGGCGGTCTGGGCGACGAGCCCGCCGAGCCCCTCCCCCATGCCCAGGCGCAGCTGCTGGAAGCGGGCGGCGACCGAGCCCTCGGTGACCCGCATATAGGTGTCGCCGCGGGCCGGGTCGTTGAGGCTGAGGTAGGCGACGTCCGTGCCGAGCAGCGAGCGGGCGCGCTGCACGATCGCCTGAAGGACCGCGTCCACGTCCCGCAGTCCCGCGAGGTCGTGGGCGGTCTCGAAGAGCGCGGACAGCTCCGCCTCGCGCCGCCGCCGGCCCTCCAGTTCCGCGCGGACCCTGAGCGCGAGCAGCTTGGCCCGCTCCAGCGCGGCGATCCGGTCGGCGGGCAGGCCCTCGGCGCGGGCGAGCAGCACCGGCTGCTCGTAGGCGTCGGCCGGGGCGCCGCGGGTCAGCAGGTCGAGGAACGCGGTCCCGGCGTCGCCGTCCGGTGTGCCGGCGGCACCGGCCGAAAGGCCCTCGGCGGTGGCGGGGCGCCCGGTGGAGTGCAGGTGATCGCGAGACATGCTCACAGGATTCCGCATCGCCCGCCGGTCGCGTCCGGCCTGTGGAAAACTCCCCGGTCCGCGGTCCCCGGGCCGGTCGGTGCGCCTGTCCCCGGGCCGGTCGGTGCGCCGGTCAGTGCGCCGTCCAGCCGCCGTCGAGGACCAGCGAGGTGCCGGTGACGAAGGCGGCGTGCGGGCCGCAGAGGTAGGCGACCGCCTCGGCCACCTCCTCCGGTTCGATGAGCCGCTTGACGGCGCTGTCCTGGAGCAGCACCTCGGACAGCACGCGCTCCTCGGGGATGCCGTGGGCCCGTGCCTGGTCGGCGATCTGCTGCTCCACCAGGGGGGTGCGCACATAGCCGGGATTCACACAGTTCGAGGTGACACCGTGGCCGGCGCCCTCCAGGGCGGCCGTCTTGGACAGTCCCTCCAGCCCATGTTTGGCGGCCACATAGGCCGACTTGTAGGCGGAGGCGCGCAGGCCGTGGACGGAGGAGATGTTGACGATACGGCCCCAGCCCTGGCCGTACATGTGCGGCAGCGCGCCCCGGATGAGCCGGAACGGGGCCTCCAGCATCACGGTCAGCACGGTGTGGAACACCTCGGGCGGGAACTCCTCGATGGGGCGGACCAGCTGCAGCCCCGCGTTGTTGACCAGGATGTCGGTGCCGGCGGCGGCGTGTTCGGCGGCGTCGAGGTCGGTCAGGTCAAGGACCTGCGGTTCGATCGTGCCCGCCGACGCACGGGCCCGCTCGGCCAGCGCGTCCAGACCGGTCGCGTCCCGGTCGACGGCGCGCACCTTGGCGCCGGCGGCGGCGAGTCGCACCGCGCAGGCGCCGCCGATGCCGCCCGCCGCCCCGGTGACGAGGGCGGTGCGGCCGGACAGGTCGAGCGAGGGGGTGTGCGGGCCGGGCAGGGCGCTGGGCGAGGTCATGTCTCGACCCTAAGCAGCACCCCGACCCGACCACATGTGGTCACACCCCATACTTCACTGGAAACTCGTAGGGACAAACCATGTGGGTTCATCGGACAGGGCCTGCTTGATCCGGAACAGCTGGCGTTCGTGCATCGTCGGCATGGCGTCCACCTCGAACCATCCGACCTCCAGGGACTCGTCGTCGTTGACGCGTGCCTCGCCGCCGACGGCCCGGCAGCGGAAGGTGATGTCCATGAACTGGCAGATGTCGCCGTTGCCGTAGGTGACCACGTCGCCCGAGTTCACCATCACGATCCGTTCCGGGACGCACCGTACGGCCGTCTCCTCGTACACCTCCCGGGCGGCGCAGTCGGCCGGCTGCTCGCCGGGGTCCGGGATGCCGGAGGGCACCGCCCACTTGTGGTTGTCCGCGCGCCGGCCGAGCAGCACCCGGCCGCGGTCGTCGAGGACGACGGCGCTGACGCCCGGAAGCCACAGCAGCTGGTGGCCCGCCGAGTTCCGGATGGTACGGATGAAGTCAGGAGTACCCATGGACCCGACCCTAACGGGCCCGTCGGCCTTCCTCCCGCGCGCGCGAGGTGCGCGCACCGGCCCCGATCGCCCAGCCGAAACCACCCGCGGCGACCAGCACCAGGGCCATCTCGGGCAGGATGCCCAGCCGGGTGGCGGGGGTCTGCGAGGAGCGCAGCGGGATCTTCTGGACCAGGTGGCCGGCCACGAACATGCCGGTCCTCTGGGTGATCTTCCCGTCCGGCATGATGATCGCGCTGACGCCGCTGGTCACGGGCACGGTCACGGTCCGGCTGTGTTCGACGGCGCGGACCCGGGACATGGCGAGCTGCTGGTAGGTCATCTCGCTGCGGTCGAAGGTCGCGTTGTTGCTCGGCACGGAGATCATCTGCGCGCCGTGGGTGACGGTGTCCCGCACGGCCCAGTCGAAGGCCGCCTCGTAGCAGGTCGCGAGGCCGACCCGGGTGCCGCCGATGTCGAAGACGCCGGGCCTTGTGCCCCGGCTGAAGTCCTGGCTGACCATGGTCGTCCAGCTGTCGTTGACGGCGCCGAGGAGCGAGCGCAGCGGCAGGTACTCGCCGAACGGCTGGATCTGCCGCTTGTCGTACGTCTGGGTGGGCCCCTTGACCGGGTCCCACAGGATCTGCTCGTTGAACACGCTGCCGTCGCGGGCGACGACCCCGCCGACCGAGATGGGCACGCCGACCGCCTTGACCGCGTCCTCGATGACGAGGGCCGCGTCGGGATTGCCGAAGGGGTCGATGTCGGAGGAGTTCTCCGGCCACAGCACGAAGTCGGGCCGGGCTACCTTGCCCGCCTTGACGTCGGCGGCCAGCTTCCTGGTCTCGCGCGCGTGGTAGTCGAGCACGGCGCGCCGCTGGGCGTTGAACTCCAGGCCGGAGCGCGGCACGTTGCCCTGGACGACCGCGACGGTCACCGTGCCGTCCTCGGCCTTGTCGCTGACCAGTGTCCGGGCGGCCAGCGCCCCCGCCACCGGTACGGCCACGCTCAGCAGGGCCGCGGCGGCGGTCCCGCTGCGCACGGCACGGGTGCGCCGGCCCTCGGCCGCCACGCGCGCGGCCTCGTACAGACCGAATCCGCACAGGACGACGGCGAAGCCGAGCACGGGGGTGCCGCCGACGGCGGCGAGCGGCAGGAAGACGCCGTCCGCCTGGCCGAACGCGATCTTGCCCCAGGGGAAGCCGTGGAACGGTACGCGCGCGCGTACCGCCTCGCCCGTCACCCAGACGGCCGCCGCCCACACCGGCCAGGCGGGCAGCTTCGAGACCGCCGCGACACCGAGCCCGACCAGTGCGATGAAGACCGCCTCCACGGCGGCCAGGGCGAGCCAGGGCCCGGGACCGACCTCGACACCGGTCCACACCAGCAGCGGCAGCAGGAAGCCGAGACCGAAGAGGTAGCCGAGGCAAAGGGCCGCCTTCCAGCGCCGGCCGCGCAGCACCCAGCCGAACCCGGCGAAGGCGGGCAGGGCGAGCCACCACAGTGTGCGCGGCGGGAAGCTGACGTAGAGCAGCACTCCGCAGAGCGCCGAGACGGCGGCCGGGGCCAGACGCAGCAGTCGGGCGCCGCGCGTGGACCAGGGGCGCGCCCGGACCTGGTCCGGCTGGTCCACGGATGGTGCGGTGACGGTCATCCCGGGAGTGTACGGCGGGTGACCTCGCGGCCGACAGCGCGGTCCATGGGGCGGCCCACGGCACCAGGGGTCATCTCGTGACGGGGGCGGCCCCGGGGGTCACGGCGGTTCGGTCGCGCCTGGCCGCGGCGGCGGTCTCAGTGGGCGGTACCGGGTGTGATGGCGCGCAGCCGGGCCTTGATCACCCTGACCGCCGACTCCGCGTTGTCCACGGTGATCGTGAACGTGTGGCCGTCCCACAGCCTCAGCACCACGCCCTCGCCGCGGCGCACCACGACCGCGGTCCCCTTCTCGGGCCGCCAGCGGTACCCCCAGCCGCCCCAGTGGCGCGGGGTGACGTGCGGGGCGAACTCGGCGCCCGCGACATGGCTGAGCGGGATGCGGCGGCGCGGCAGTCCGATGTGGCCGCAGCGCACTTCGAGGGATTCCTGGTCGAGCTTCAGGTCGACGTGCACGAACGCGAGGGTGCCGAAGAGGACCAGCAGCCCGGCGGCGATGCAGCCGACCACGGACATCACGAGCGCGGCGGTGCCCGAGGTCCAGGCGGAGTCCACGGCGAGTTCGATGCCGAGCGCCATGCAGGCCGCGCCGACGAGCGCGAGCAGCCACTGGACCCGGTTGGTGGCGCGGCCGGTCCACACCTCGGGGTGCGAGGCGTCGGCGGTGTCCTCGTCGTGGCGGTGGTCCTGCATGCCTACGAGGTTACTCAGGATTCGCTGCGCGGGTAGCGCGTTGCGCACAGTGAACCGCGCCGGGTTGCGGGGAGCGGCCCGCTGTGCGGCCCGGCCGCCGGGTGGTCAGCCGGCGGGGCTCGCGGCCAGGAGCAGGCGGCCCTCGGCGTAGTTCAGCGCGGGTGCCGGCAGCCCGCCCGCACGGCCGCTCAGCAGCACGGTCACGGTGCCGTCGGCCGGCGCGTCGGGTGCGGGCCGCTCGCCGATGCGGCGCAGCGTCTGGGCGGCGACCGCGCCGGCACTGCCGTGCAGGACCAGCGGCGGGGCGCCGGCGCGCCGCACGGCCGCGCGGATGCGTTCGGCGACCAGTTCGTAGTGGGTGCAGCCGAGGACGACGGTCGTCACGTCGTGCGGGGTCAGCGCGGCGGCCTCGGCGACGGCCGCGTCGATGGCGGCCTCGTCGGCGTGTTCGACCGCTTCGGCCAGTCCCCAGCACGGCACTTCGGCGACCGGTACGCCGTCGGCGAACTCCTCGATGAGCCCGCGCTGGTAGGGGCTGCCGGTGGTGGCGGGCGTGGCCCAGATCGCGACGGGGCCGCCGCCGGCCGCGGCCGGCTTGATCGCCGGTACGGTGCCGATCACCGGGATGCCGGGCTCCAGGCGGGCGCGCAGGGTGTCCAGCGCGTGCACGGTCGCCGTGTTGCAGCCGACGACCAGGGCGTCGGGGCGGTGCGCGGCGGCGGCCTCGGCCACGGCCAGGGCGCGCTCGGTGAGGTCCTGGGGGGTGCGCGGGCCCCACGGCATGCCGTCGGGGTCGAGGGAGAGGACGAGATCCGCGTCGGGCCGCAGACGCCGCACCGCGGCGGTGGCCGCCAGCAGGCCGATTCCGGAGTCCATGAGCGCGATCTTCACCCGGCCACGATAGACGATGGGTCCCGGCGGGCCCGCCCGGTGGGGCAGACTGCGCGGGTGAGTGCCCTCCTGTGGATCGCCGCCGTATCGCTCGCCGCCTGGCTGTGGCTGTTGCTGTGTCAGGGCGGCTTCTGGCGGACGGACGTCCGTCTGCCGCCGCGCCGGGACCCCGACGGCTGGCCGTCGGTCTGCGTCGTCGTGCCGGCCCGTGACGAGGCCGCGGTGCTGCCGTCGAGCCTGCCGTCCCTGCTGGCGCAGGACTACCCGGGGCGTGCCGAGGTCTTCCTGGTCGACGACGGCAGCACGGACGGCACCTCAGAGCTGGCCCGGGAACTGGCACGGCGGCACGGCGGGCTGCCGCTGACGGTGGACTCGCCCGGCGAGCCGCCCGCGGGCTGGACGGGCAAGCTGTGGGCGGTGCGCCACGGCATCTCGCTGGCACGCGCGCGTGAGCCCGAGTACCTGCTCCTGACCGATGCGGACATCGCGCACGCTCCGGACAGCCTGCGGCACCTGGTGGCGGCGGCGCGCACCGGCGGCTTCGACGTCGTCTCGCAGATGGCCCGGCTGCGCGTGGAGAGCCTGTGGGAGCGCTTGGTGGTGCCCGCCTTCGTGTACTTCTTCGCGCAGTTGTACCCGTTCCGCCGGATCGGGCGGCGCGGTGCGCGCACGGCGGCCGCGGCGGGCGGCTGTGTGCTGCTGCGTACGCAGACCGCACAGCGTGCGCGCATCCCCGATTCGATCCGGCACGCCGTCATCGACGACGTGGCGCTCGCGCGGGCCGTGAAGGGCGGCGGGGGGCACATCTGGCTGGGGCTCGCCGAGCGGGTGGACAGCGTGCGCCCCTATCCGCGGCTGCACGACCTGTGGCGGATGGTCTCGCGCAGCGCGTACGCGCAGCTGCGGCACAACCCGCTGCTGCTCCTCGGCACGGTCGCCGGGCTCGCGCTGGTGTATCTCGTGCCGCCCGTGGCGCTGGTCGTGGGCGCGGCGACGGGGAGTGCGGCCGCCGCGCTGACCGGTGCCCTGGCGTGGCTGGTGATGACGGGGACGTACGTCCCGATGCTCCGCTACTACCGGCTGCCGCCGTGGCTCGCCGTGTCGCTGCCCTTCACCGCGTTCCTGTACCTGCTGATGACGGTCGACTCGGCGGTGCAGCACCACCGGGGGCGCGGCGCGGCCTGGAAGGGCCGTACGTACGCGCGTCCCGGCGCCGTGCCCGACGAGGGCTGAGGGCGGGTCACTTGCGGCCGGGTGTCCAGTTCATGCCCCATCCGTAGGCGCGGTCGACGGTCCGCTGCGGGCTCACGCCGCGCTCAGGCACCAGGTACCGGGCCTCGCGCCGGACCACGAGGTCGGCGCCGGTGTTGGTGATCAGGGCGAGCGCACAGACCGTCGAGGGCACGGTGCACTCGTCGAGCGAGAACTCGACGGGTGCGCCGTGCTGGGGTCGCAGGGTGACGGTGGCGTGCAGGTCGGCGAAGGAGTCGGCGCCCTCGTAGATGGTCACGAAGACGAGGATGCGCCGGAAGTCCGGGGTGTGGTCGAGGTTGACGGTGAGGTTCTCGCCGCTCGCCGAGGCGCCGGTGCGGTCGTCGCCGTCGAGGTGGATGTAGGGGGGCCGGTGCAGCGATCCGAAGGCGTTGCCGAGGGCCTGGACGACTCCTTTGCGGCCGTCGGCGAGTTCGTACAGGGCGCACAGGTCGAGATCGAGGTCGGTGTGCGCGGCGCCGCGCCGGCGGCCCCATCCGGAGAACTGCTTGCGCACCTGCCAGTTGAGGTTGACCCGCAGGGCGCCGGACGTGCCGCCCTGTTTGGCCAGCGAGACGGAGGGTGCCGCCTTGGTGAGCGTGACCTTGCTGAGGCGTACGGGCGCGGCGGCCGGCGGCGGGGGCAGCGGGACCGGCGGGCCCAGGGGCGGCGGTGCGGCCGGCGGGGGCGGCGGTGCGGCCGGCGGGGGCGGCGGTGCGGTCGCCGCGGGCGGCGGGTTCTGCGGACGCGGCGGGGCCGCGGGCGGCGGTGTCGTCGAGGGGGCGGGCGGTGCGGTGCGCTGCGGCTCGTCCACGGTGATCCCGAAGTCCGTGGCCAGCCCCTCAAGTCCGCTGCTGTAGCCCTGGCCGACGGCGCGGAACTTCCAGCCGCCCTGGCGGCGGTAGAACTCGCCGAGCACGAAGGCGGTCTCGACGGTCGCGCCCGTGCTGTCGAAGCGGGCGACCGTGTCGCCCCGGGCGGCGTCCGTGACCGCGATGTACAGGTCGGGCACCCGGCCGAAGGGCCCGCCGTCCGCCGAGGCGGCGAGGACCACGCGCTCGACGGCCGGCTCCACGCGCGCGAGGTCCACGAAAACGGTGTCGGTCACTCTCCCCGAGGCATTGCGTTTGCCTTCGTGGCGGACCGCCCCGGAGGCGTGCGCGGGCTGGTTGTAGAAGACGAAGTCACCGTCCGAGCGGACCTTTCCCGCCACCAGCAGCAGGGCCGAGGCGTCCACGTCCGGGACCCCGGGTCCGGGCCGCCAGCCCAATTCGACCCGCAGCGCCGTCGTGGGCACCGGCGCATTCGATCCTTTCGGCATTGGCCTGTCCGCCATGTCCGCCCCCATCACCTGGTCGCCACCGGGTCGCGTCCCGGCCGTCGCTTGCCGTACTTTGCCCTCTTCGGTCATCCCTGCCCCGCCAACCTATTGCGCACGGCGGCGAACTCCCAGGAGCGGCGCGGAATCACCGCCGTCCAACCGCCGGTAACCTGCCGGGAACTCGGCCTTTACACGATTCAAACGCGGACCGCCGCCCCTTTTTGCCAACTTCGCTCGGATTGGGGATGCCGGGTCACCGCCGACACGGAAAACAACCCTCTTATCGGTCTCCCCAACCAGCACATCGTGGGCTTAACTTATGTGCCATGACCTCCCCCCGCTCCACTTATGGCGGCGGCTACTACTCCGCCTCCTTCCCGGACACTCCGATCTACGACTCGCTCGTGGCCGAGCGGGGCACCCCGCAGATCGCCCCGATCCGGGTTCCCGCGGCCTACGACACGCCGGGCAGCAACCTGCCCGCGCTGCCGTCGGCCCTGCCCGCGCTCCCCGCGGGACCCTCCCAGCCCGCACCCCACTACGGCTACCCGCAGGCGCCGCAGCCCGCTCCGTTGCAGCAGGCGCCCACGGCGTACATCCCGCAGCAGGCCACCGCCCCGCGCGGCTACCCCGGTCAGCAGCCCCCACAGCCGCGGCCGATGACGCAGGGCACCGGCTACGAGGCGATGCGCCCCGCGGCCCCGCGGCCCGCTCCGGCTCCCTACCAGGACCCGTACAACAACCAGCAGCAGTACCGCGGCTACTGACCGGTCCTCCCCGGCCGCCGGTGCCCGCTGGCACGATGACGGCATGGGGAACGCCACACTGCACTCGATCCACGTCCATCCGGTCAAGGCGTTCCGGGGCGTCGCGCCCCGGGAGGCCGCCGTGGAGCCCTGGGGGCTGGCCGGAGACCGGCGCTGGGCGCTGATCGACGACGGGGGAAAGGTCGTCACACAACGCGAGGAGCCGCGCCTCGCGCTGGCCGCCGCCGAGCCCGTGGCCGGCGGCGGCGTCCGGCTGTCCGCGGCCGGGAGGACGCCGCTGACGGTGCCGGTCCCGGCGCCCGGGGGCACGGTGACGGTGTCCGTCTTCGGCACCAAGGTGGAGGCCGTCCCCGCGGACTCCGCCGCGCACGCCTGGTGCGCCGGCTTCCTGGGGGCGGACGTCCGGCTGGTCCACCTGGACGACCCGGCCACGCGCCGCCCGATCGACCCGGACCACGCACTGCCCGGCGAGACGGTCAGCCTCGCCGACGGCTATCCGCTGCTCGTGACCACGCTCGCCTCCCTCGACGCCCTCAACTCGCTGGTGGCCCAGGGCGACCACGCACACGAGGGCCCGCTGCCCATGAACCGCTTCCGGCCGAGCGTGGTCGTGGCCGGCACCCGGCCCTGGGCCGAGGACGACTGGTCGGGCATCGCCATCGGCGAGGTGGTCTTCCGGGTCGCCAAGCCCTGCGGGCGGTGCGTCGTGACGACGACCGACCAGGGCACCGCCGCGCGCGGCGCGGAACCGCTGCGCACGCTGGCACGCCACCGCCGCATCGGCCGCGCGCTGGTCTTCGGCCAGAACCTGGTGCCCCGCTCGACCGGCACCATCCGGGTCGGCGACCCGGTGCGCATCCTCGCCTGAGCGCTCGGCGGGAAGGGCCGTGGCGTGCCGCCGGCCCACCGCGACGGGGCGGCCGGTCGGGCCGCGCGGCCGAGCCGCACGCTGATACATCCACGCGCCCCTTCAAGCCGTTCGGCCGGGCGCGGTTTCACGGTCTTCACGCCACTTGGGGAGCATGGTGCCGGGCGGGGACGTCGGGACGCCGCGCGCCGGGCCGGACGCCGAAACCCGGCGCCAGGACCCCCGCAGTCGCGCCGCCGGGCCGGACGCCGGATCCCGGCGCCGGGACCCCCGCAGTCGCGCCGCCGCCGGGCCGGGCCGCCTCCTGACGGGCGGTCCGCGGTGGCTCGATCCCGTCGTGCCGGGGAACTGGGCGCCGCCACCCGGTCGTTGCGATGGTGTGAGAAGTTCATGAGAGGTCTCGGTCGACGATGAGCAGGAGCGGAGGTGATTTCGCTCTCTCTTCGGCTGAGCCCGCGGATGAACGGCTCCGCAAGGGGTTATCACGGAGCGGGAAGGGGGTGCGGAAGGGTGCGGGCAATCAGCGGTCTGTGGCGCTGGCGGCACAACCCACTGCGCCGCACGACCGATCTGGCCGAGGCATGGCTGGCCCTCGGAGCGCTGCTGCTGATCGCGGTGGCCGCACCCGTGGCCGGCTCGCTCGCCGGCACCGCGGCGCAGGACGCCCTCCAGCGGTCGGTGCGGGCCCAGCAGCAGTCCCGGCATCTGATCACGGCGACCGTGGTGCGCAAGCTGGGCGACGCGATGCCGGAGCCCGACCCGGACACCCCCATGGGCCACGACCCGCGCAGCCGCGTCCTGGCCGAGTGGACCGCCCCGGACGGCACCAGGCTGCACGGCCCGGCCCACTCACGCCTGACCTCCCCGCACCCGGGCGACCACTTCACGCTGTGGACGGACGCGCACGGCCGCATGGTCGCCCGCCCGCTGGACTCCGCGACGGCGACGACCCACGCGGTGCTGGCCGGGTTCGGCGCGGCGCTGCTGACGGCGGGAGTGGTCGAGGGCGTCAGACGGACGGTCGTCTGGCGCATGGTCCGCCGCCGGTACGCGCGCTGGGACCAGGCATGGGATCGGGCGGGCCCGGACTGGGGCAAGGCAGGCACCGGCAGTTGACGGCCTGCCACCTCTGGTCATCCCACCGCCCGCGCGCACGCTACGGTGGACCGGCCGAGACACTCGGCGACGACCCGCGCGCGACGCGCCGCAGGGGCCGCGGCATCGGCCGTGCGTCCCGAGGCGAACGAGCCACGTACCACGAGGTGGGGGCACAGCAACGCCATGGCACAGGGCACGGTCCAGGTGACGCACACCGGCACATCGCGGTGGCGGCGCCGCACGGGTGAGTACGCTTCGCTCGCCGCCGCCCTGGAGGCCGCCGCCGACGGCGATGTCCTCACCGTCGCTCCCGGCACCTACCGGGAGAACCTGGTGATCCAGCGGGCGGTGACGCTGCGCGGCCCCGAGGGCTCGCCCGGCTCGGTGCGGATCGCCCCCGCCGACGGGGTGCCGCTGACGGTGCGCGCCTCGGCCGTGGTGCACGACCTGCTCGTGGAGGGTCAGGACGCCGCCGCGCCCGCGCTGCTCGTCGAGGAGGGCACACCCGAGCTGCGGGACGTGCGGGTCGTCACCCGGTCCGCCTCGGGCCTTGAGGTGCGCGGCACCGCCCGCCCGACCGTGCGGCGCTGCACCGTGGACAACCCCGCGGGCATCGGCATCGCCGTACTCGACGGCGGAGCCGGGGTGTTCGAGGACTGCGAGGTGGTGGCGGCCGGTCAGGCGGGCGTCGCGGTGCGCGGCGGCGCGCACCCCCGGCTGGAGCGCTGCCGGGTGCACCACGCCTCGGGCGTGGGCCTGACCGTGACGGGCGAGAACTCCGCGCTGGAAGCGGTGGGCTGCGAGGTCTACGAGGTGCGCGGGGCCGGTGCCCAGGTCACCGCGCGGGCCACGGCACACCTCACCGACTGCGATGTGCACCGCACGGCCGCGGACGGGGTCACACTCGACACGGACGCCGTGCTGACCCTCGCCGACTGCCGCATCCACGACATCCCGGAGAACGCGGTCGACCTGCGCTCCCGTTCGGTGCTCACGCTGACCCGGACGACGGTGCGGCAGTTCGGGCGCAACGGCCTGTCGGTGTGGGACCCGGGCACCCGCGTGGACGCCAACCAGTGCGAGATCTTCGACAGCACGGGCGACTACCCCGCGGTGTGGGTGAGCGACGGCGCGACCGCGGTGCTCGACTCCTGCCGGGTGCACGACGTGCCGGACGCCCTGTTCGTCCTGGACCGCGGCTCCCGCGCGGACGTGGTGGACAGCGACCTGACCCAGGTACGCAACACCGCCGTGTCGGTGAGCGACGGGGCGACCGCGCAGCTCGACGACTGCCGCATCCGGGAGGCCGCCACCGGCGCCTGGTTCCGCGACCACGGCAGCGGGGGCACCCTCAACAACTGCACCCTGGACGGCACCCAGACCGGTGTGATCGTCACCAAGGGCGCGGACCCCACGATCGAGCGGTGCACGGTGGACGGCCCCGCGGAGGCCGGCTTCTATGTGTCGGCCGGGGGCCGCGGCAGCTTCCTGGACTGCCGGGTGACGGGCAGCGGCGGCTACGGCTTCCATGTGATAGACGGCTGCCGTACGACGCTGAGGAAGTGCCGCACGGAGCGCTGTGCGCGCGGCGGCTACGAGTTCGCGGAGGCCGGCCCCGACGCGGCGGCCGGCACGGGCCCGGTCGTGGAGGACTGCACCAGCGACGAGAGCGGCGGCGGGCTCAGGCCGCCCGTGGCCCGGGAGACCGCCGTGCAGGCGACCGGTGCCTCCGCCGGGCTGCTGGGCTCGATCCCCGGGCAGCGCAGCGGCGAGCAGGAACCGCTGGTCGCCGCGGCGGAGCCGGAGCGGCCGGCCCGGACCTCCCAGGACGTGCTCGGTGAACTCGACGCCCTCGTCGGCCTGGACAGCGTCAAGCGCGAGGTCCGCGCGCTCACCGACATGATCGAGGTGGGCAGGCGCCGCCGTGCGGCGGGTCTGAAGGCGGCCTCGGTCAAGCGCCATCTGGTCTTCACCGGCTCCCCCGGCACCGGCAAGACCACGGTGGCCCGGCTCTACGGCGAAATCCTCGCCTCGCTCGGCGTGCTGGAGAAGGGGCACCTCGTCGAGGTGTCCCGGGTCGACCTGGTCGGCGAGCACATCGGGTCCACGGCGATCCGCACCCAGGAGGCATTCGAACGGGCGCGCGGCGGTGTGCTGTTCATCGACGAGGCGTACGCGCTCTCGCCGCAGGACGCCGGCCGGGACTTCGGCAAGGAGGCCATCGACACCCTGGTCAAGCTGATGGAGGACCACCGGGACGCGGTGGTGGTGATCGTCGCGGGCTACACGGCGGAGATGGAACGGTTCCTGACCGTCAACCCGGGTGTGGCCTCCCGCTTCTCCCGGACCATCACCTTCGGCGACTACGGGCCCGAGGAGTTGCTGCGGATCGTGGAGCAGCAGGCCGACGAGCACGAGTACCGGCTGGCGCAGGGCGCGTCGGAAGCGCTGCTGAAGTACTTCACGGTGCTTCCCAAAGGTGCCGCGTTCGGCAACGGCCGCACCGCCCGGCAGACGTTCGAGGCGATGGTGGAGCGGCACGCGAGCCGGGTCGCCCAGCTCACCGAGCCGAGCACGGACGACCTGACGCTGCTGTATCCGGAGGACCTGCCGGATCTGCCCTGAACGCCGGCGTACCCGGTCAGGCCGCCGGTTCGGGGCGCTGGCCGGGTACGTCAGGGCGCAGCCGGGCCAGCAGCCGCTCGCGTTCCTCGGCGAACGCCGGGTCGGCCTGGTAGTCGGAGTGGCCGAGGATGGGCGCGGGCAGCGGGTGGCGGGGGGTGCGGCCGTAGGCGAGGGGATCCTTCAGCGGGCCGCGGTCCACGTCCGGGCCGTGGTCTCCGGGCAGCCGCACCGGGCCGCCGATGGGGTCGGTGAGCCGGTAGAGGTTGCGCCAGCAGGCCACCTCACGGTGCAGGGAGCCGAGTTCGGCGGGGCCGAAGTAGGCGGGGAACCAGCGGCCGTACAGGCGCTCCAGCGGGGAGCCGTAGGTGAGCAGGGCGACCCGCGCCCGCACGGACGGCGTCAACTGCCAGGCCGCGGCCGCCGCGAGGACGCTGCCCTGGGAGTGCCCGGAGATCACCAGGCGTCCCCCGGTGTGCTGCGTCCAGGTCGCCATCCGCCAGGTCAGGTCGGGCACCGCGCGCTCGGCGTAGCAGGGCGGCGCGAAGGGGTGGGCGGCGCGTGGCCAGAAGGTGCCGACGTCCCACAGGATGCCGATGGTGCGCCGTGCGGAGGGGTCCTTGTAGGCGCGGCGTCCCCAGGTGACGAACAGGACGAAGCCCAGCCCGATCAGCCAGGAGCCCAGGGCCTGCGCGGTCTCGGCACCGCCCCGCACGACGGCGTAGGTGTGCGCGGCGGCGTCCCCGGGGGTCTTCCCGGTGTCCAGGCCGCCCACCAGGGCCGCGGCGCCGAGCAGCAGCGTGGTGGCGGAGACGACCGCGACGAGCAGGGGCGCCCGGTCGGTGAGCGCGGCCATCGCCCGGGTGCGCGCGATACGGCGGGTGGTGGCCGGGTCGGTGGGCTCCTTCGGGTAGTCGAGCCGCACGGTGGCGCGTTCCGCGGCGCTGAGCCGCCAGGTGCGCCAGGACAGCCAGCCGACCAGCGCCAGCAGTGCCACCAGGAGCGGCGGGATCACGGATGCCTGCCAGGTCAGCAGCACGGGCGGGCCGTCGATGGAGGAGCCGGTGCCGTCCAGCCAGTCGGCGACGCGCTGGGCGACGCCGCCCGTCATCACGCCGCCCAGCGCACAGGCCAGCAGGGCGACGGCGGGCCCGCCCAGTCCGCGCATGGCGGCCCGCCGGCCGTCGGGCCCTGGGCCGGCGGGCGGGGTGCGGTGCAGCAGATGGGCGACCACGGCGATGACGACCACCAGCAGGCCCTGCGCCAGCGCGATGACGCCGAAGGTGGTGTCCTGCGAGAGCCGTCCGGCCGACTGCCAGCCCGGCCGGGACCAGCCCGCGTAGGGCAGTGCGAGGCCGAGCAGGACCAGGGCGGCCAGCGGCAGCCGGCGTACCAGGTGTGCGTCGAGTTCCTGGTCCAGGCGGTTCTCGCTGCGGCCGCGGCGGCACACCACCCAGAGCACGGCCGCCGCCGTGCCGCACAGCGCGGCGATCAGCAGCAGGCCGAGGGTGTCGAGGACGTCGGAGCCGCCCGGCCCGCGGTCGAAGCGGGCTGCGGGGGCGACGACCGCCGCCGCCACCGTCAGCAGGCCCGCGGCGGTGTGGGCGGCGCGCAGCCGGGCCACCAGCCGGCGCCCGTACCAGAAGCCGGGGCTGCCGAGCGCGGTGGGTCCGATCTGCTCGTCCGGCTCGGGGCGGTGCGGCAGCGGCGGCTGGGACTCGTAGGCGCTCCAGGTGCGCCGTGACAGGTACCAGAGCAGATAGGTCAGGGCGGCCGGCACCAGGGCGGCCAGCGCGAGCCGGCGCCCGGGCAGGCTCCACCAGCCGTCGCCGGAGGCCGCGGGCGAGAGGAAACCCAGCCAGGAGTGGCGCGCGGCGCACGCCTCGACGCCGGCGCACTGCCAGGCCACGAGGTCCAGGGCGACCTCGCAGGCCGCCGCCACCAGCAGCACCGTGAGGGTGAGGCCGGCGAGCCGCACCAGCAGCCCGTACAGCCGTACCGTCCGCCGGTGGCCGCGGGTGGCGGGCCGCATCCAGTGGGCGAGGTTGACGACCATGAAGGGCAGCAGCAGGAGCCACAGGGCGCGGGCGCTGTTGCCCGAGGTGAGGTTGCACCAGACGTATGCCTCGGGGACCGGTGTGTCCCGGTACTCCTCGGGCCGGTCCTCCGCGTCCGCGTCCGCGGCGCGGCGGAAGACGGCGGCCGTGTCGTCACCGGTGATCCGCACCGTGCACGGATCGTCGAGCATCTCCTCGGGTGTGGTGCCACCCACTCCGTGGACGAGGAGTTCCAGGTCGACCGGGGCCGTCCCGGGCCGCTCCTCGGGGCCGTCCGTGCCGTCCGTGCCGTCCGTCGCGGTCTGCTGCTGCGCACGCTCCACTGTTCTGGCTCTTCCCCCATGACGCGCCGACGGCTTGTGTCCGTGCGGCGTCCAGGATCTCTCCGCTGCGGGTGCCGCGTACACCTCTCGTCACCGAATCTCCCCGATCCGGGTGCCCTCCGGTGGAACGGACGGTGTCCGAAGGGTGGGTACGCGTCGGTGCGGGTGGTGGCGCAACGGGGAGCGACCCGTGGCAGGATGGGACGTCCGCGCACCGAAGGCGCGAGGGAACATCCTGGTCGGAGCGGGTGCGACGGGCGTGTCGGGCGGCTGAGGCGAAAGGACCGGAGCGTACGTGAGCGAGAATCAGAACCTCCTCGCGGAGCAGCGCCGCGCCCTGATCCTGGACGAGGTCCGGCGCCGCGGCGGCGTCCGGGTCAACGAACTGACGCGCAGGCTCGGCGTGTCCGACATGACCGTGCGCCGCGACCTGGACGCGCTGGCCCGCCAGGGGGTCCTGGAGAAGGTGCACGGCGGTGCGGTGCCGGTCGTCGAGGCGAGCACGCACGAGCCGGGTTTCGAAGCCAAGTCGGGGCTGGAGCTGAGCGCCAAGGAGGACATCGCGCGGGCCGCCGCCGAGCTGGTCGGGCCGGGCTCCGCGATCGCCCTGTCGGGCGGGACGACGACCTATGCGCTGGCGCACCAGCTCCTCGAAGTGCCGGATCTGACGGTGGTGACCAACTCGGTGCGGGTCGCGGACGTCTTCCATGCCGCCCAGCGCACCTCGGGGCAGCGGGTGGGCGCGGCGACGGTCGTGCTGACCGGTGGGGTGCGCACCCCGTCCGACTCGCTGGTGGGGCCGGTGGCCGACCAGGCGATCGCCACGCTCCACTTCGATCTGCTGTTCCTCGGTGTGCACGGGATATCGGTCGAGGCCGGCCTGTCGACGCCGAACCTCGCGGAGGCCGAGACCAACCGGCGGCTGGTGCAGTCGGCGCGGCGGGTGGTGGTGGTCGCGGACCATACCAAGTGGGGGACGGTGGGCCTGAGTTCGTTCGCGGCCCTGGAGCAGGTCGACACGCTGGTCACCGACGCGGGGCTGCCGGCGGCGGCGCGTGCGGAGATCTCCGAGCACTTGCGCCGGCTGGTGGTGGCGGGGGCCCCGGCCGAGGACACCGCAGACAACTGACGCGCCGTCAGCTAGCCTGGTCGGGTCAGCAGCGCCACCTGCCCATTGTTCCAAGGGATTTCGCGAGGAGATTCGCGGCCATGGCTCACGGTCTGCGCCCGGTGGGGATCGACTTCGTCAAAACGGCCCCGGTACGCCTGGAGTTCACGCACGAGATGGCCGCGGCGCCGGGCGCCGTGTTCCGGGCGCTCGCCGAGGACGTGTCCGGCTGGCCGCAGTGGTTCTCGGCGGTGACGTCCGCCCGGGCGACCGAGGGCGGGCGGGAGATCCGGCTGCGGGGCGGCACGCGGTTCCAGGAGTCGGTGATCGCGGCGCGGGCTTTCGAGGTGTACGCGTACCGCGTCGACGTGACGAACACGCCGGGCGCCCGCGCCTGGGTCGAGCAGTGGCGGCTCGCCCCGGCGGGCACCGGCACCCTCGTGCGGATGACGTTCGCCCTCGACGGGACGGGAATCTTCCGCGCCGTCGCCCGGCTGGCCCGCCCCGGCGTCGGCCGCGCGCTCCGCACCGCGGTCACCGCGCTGGACCACCGCCTGACCCACCGAAGCCCTCCGGACCCCACCCCCGCGTAGGCACCGCTCCGTGACCGAACTCCGCTGGGCACCGCCCCGGTTGGCCGGGCCCCCGGCGCCGTGCCCCGCACCCGCCCACCGAACGAGCGGAGCCGCGCCACAGACCGAATCCGCCTGACCCGCGCCCTGGCGGGACCGCGTCCAGCGGCGGGTCCGCGTCCAGCGGCACCGTCCGCGTCGAGAACGACCCCACGGACGGCGGCGGCCGTCACGATCTGACGGACGGCGACCGTACGCGCCCGGTGGCCGACGCTCCTGCCGCCGCGCGCGCGGCCTTCCGCGGGCAGGAAACCGGCGGCGCACCGTCACGCTGCGGGTCCCGGGGCCAGGAGAACGCGGCCCAGGACCACCGGATCAGGGCCACGGCCGGGGCCGCGGCGGTGCTCCGCTGCCTGCGCCGGGGCTCAGCGCGGCCATGCTCCCGTCGTCAGCAGGGTGTCGATCGCGGATGTGTACGGTCCGATGTCCAGGCCCTGCTCGCGCAGCCAGGTGTCCGAGTAGTACTTGTCGAGGTAGCGGTCCCCCGGGTCGCACAGCAGGGTGACCACGCTTCCGGTGCTCCCCTCGGCGACCATCTCGGAGACGATCTTGAGCGCGCTCCACAGGCCGGTGCCCGTCGAGCCGCCCGCCTTGCGGCCGATGACCCGGTCAAGGGCCCGTACGGCGGCGACGCTGGCCGCGTCCGGGACCTTCATCATGCGGTCGATGGCGCCGGGCACGAAGCTCGGCTCCATGCGGGGCCGGCCGATGCCCTCGATGCGCGAGCCGCAGTCGCAGGTGACGTCCGGATCGCCGGTGGTCCAGCCCTCGAAGAAGCACGAGTTCTCCGGGTCGGCGACGCAGACGCGGGTGTCGTACTGCATGTAGTGCACATAGCGCGCGATCGTCGCCGAGGTGCCGCCCGTGCCCGCGGTGGCCACGATCCACGCCGGCTCCGGGAACCGCTCCAGCTCCAGCTGCCGGAAGATCGATTCGGCGATGTTGTTGTTGCCGCGCCAGTCCGTGGCCCGCTCGGCGTAGGTGAACTGGTCCATGTAGTGACCGCCGGTCTCCACCGCGAGCCGGGCCGACTCCTCGTACATCTTCCGTGAGTCGTCGACGAAGTGGCACTGCCCGCCGTGGAACTCGATGAGGCGGCACTTCTCGGCGCTGGTCGTGCGGGGCATGACCGCGATGAAGGGCACGCCGATCAGCTTGGCGAAGTACGCCTCGGACACGGCCGTCGAACCGCTGGACGCCTCGATCACCGGCCGGCCGGGCCGGATCCAGCCGTTGCACAGGCCGTACAGGAACAGCGAGCGCGCCAGCCGGTGCTTGAGACTGCCGGTGGGGTGGGTCGACTCGTCCTTCAGATAGAGGTCGATGCCCCAGCCCTCGGGCAGCGGGAAGCGCAGCAGATGGGTGTCGGCGGAGCGGTTGGCGTCGGCCTGGACCTTGCGGACGGCCTCCTTCAGCCAGGCGCGGTAGGCGGCGTCGCTGCGGTCGGCGTCCAGGGTCTCGCCGGTCCGGGTCTGCGGGGTGGTGCTCACGACGTGGCTCCTTACACTGCGTGCCGCCGACGCCCACGGCGTCCGGCCCCTCGCATCATAAGCAGCCCGCGCACCGCTTCCCACCTGCATAAACAGCCCTTTGGGCAGCTCAAAGGCGGCCGGGGGGTGGTGCGGCCGTCTCGCTGGGGGCGCATGGCGCGCCCGTGCTCCGTGCGCGCCCCCCGTGGGGACTTCGCGCACTGGTGCTCGGCGCCGGGTGCGGGCAGACTGCTCGGGGTGCGGGGGCCGCACCCCGCGCGAAGGCGCACAATGGATCACGGAACGAGCCGGACGACAGCGGTCCCGCCCGGGGCGGGGTCCCGGTCCGGCGGGCGAGAGACGCGAGGGGGCGGGGAAGGATGGCGGAGCCGGAGTTCACGGCCACGGGCGTGCGGATAGACAAGCGGCTGCGGTCGCTCACCCGGGCCGGGCAGGTGCGGATCAGCGACGGCCGGGTGGAACTGCTCACCAGCTACGGCAGCGAGATCGACAGCGCGCCGGTCCAGGCGGTGCGCGCCTCCAAGCCCTGGTTCGCCCCGGACGACCGGGCGCTTGCCGACATCAACGGCCACCGGTACGTGCTGACGCTGGGCGACGAGGACCCCGCGCCCGGCCGCTCCGGGCCGCCCGCGGCGCGCCGGTTCATCGAGGCGGTGCGCCGGGCCGCGGGCCGCGGGGACTGAGTCACGGCGAGTTGCGCACTTCTGTGTCCTGGGTCACTCTGGTCTCACGTCACTCTGGGTTTACCGGCGATAACGCTGTGAACCAGCCCGCCGGACATGACAGCAGGCGACCGTGGAGGCGGGCCGCTCGCTGGATCCGTACTCCGTGTTCTTCCGGACCTCATGTCGGGGAGTCGCAGCCGTGATCAGTCACCCAAGCAGGCACTGCACGGTGGAGCTGCAAGCCCTGCCGTCGCGGATCGGCCAGATCCGCAGAATCGTATCTGCGCAGTTGCGCTACTGGCATCTGGACCCGTTGATCGACCGGGCGGCGCTCGGTGTCACGGAGTTGTTGACCAACGTCCACCAGCACGCCCGGCCCGACAAGTCGTGCACCGTGGAGATCGAGCTGCTGCCCGACCGGCTCACGGTCTCCGTGCGCGACCACGATCCGCGGCTGCCCGTGGCGGCCGACCTCAAGGACGTCGCACCGCTGGACACCTCGGGGCGCGGCCTCGCCATGGTGGCCGCGCTGAGCGAGAGCTGGGGCGCGCGACCGGACGGCGACGAGGGGAAGGTCGTGTGGTTCACGCTCCCGGCGCGCGCGGAGGCGAAACCGCAGCGGGCGGGCGCTCCGCGCGGCACGGCCCGGGAACGGCCCGCCCCCCGACCCGCGGAGGTCGAACCCGTCGGCTGCGCGCCCGCCGCCGCGCCACGTGCTCCCGCCCGGTCGGCCGTTGCCGGCTGACCGGGCGGTGACCTCCCTCTGGCCCGTCACTCGGCGGCGATGGCCCGCAGCACGTCCAGGCGGGCCGCCCGCCGGGCCGGACGCAGTCCCGCGAGCCCTCCGGCGGCCAGGCCCACCAGCGCGACCACCGCGAGCCGCCCCGGCGCGAGCGCGAAGGCGAAGGAACTGCCGCTCGCGCCGTCCGCCGCCCGCACCAGCACCCAGCCGAGGAACGCGCCGAGGCCGAGCCCGCCGACCGTGCCGAAGGCGGCGACCAGGACCGACTCCCAGCGGACCATGGCCCGCAGCTGCGGCCGGGTCTGGCCCACGGCCCTGAGCAGGCCCAGCTCGCGGGTGCGTTCGTGGACGGCGAGCGTCAGGGTGTTGGCGATGCCGAGCAGGGCGATGAACACCGCGAGCGCGAGCAGCGCGTAGACGAGCGTCAGCATCATGTCGATGCCGCCGGCCGACGACCGCGCGTACTCCTCGCGGGTCTGCACCTGGGGATCACCGTACCGCGCGGCGGCCCTCACCACCGCGGCCCTCCCGGTGTCCGCGCTCACGCCGTCCTTGAAGGACACCGCGACCAGGCGGTCGGAGTCCTGGGTGCGGTGCGGCGCCCACGCCGCCCGGGTGATCACATAGTCGCCGGCGAGTTCCGAACGGCCGTAGAGCGCGCGCACGGTGAAGTCCGCCCGGGTGCCGTCGGCGAAGGCGAGCCGGGCGGTGCCGCCCAGGGCCAGACCCTGCCGGTCGGCCTCCTTCCGGGTGACCGCGATGCCGTCGGCGCCGAGGCCGCGCAGCGATCCGCTGACCGTGCCGAGGTCGAAGGTGCGGGCGAGCGCGGCCGGGTCGGTGACGGTCAGCGCCCGTCCGCTGCCGTTCACTTCGGCCACGCCGCGGCCGAGCCCGACGGCGGTGCCGACCTCGGGCAGCCGTTGCAGCGCCGGGGCGAGCCCCGGGCTCAGCCCGCTGCCGCCCGCCCCGAACGACGGGGTGCTCACGGCGACATCACCCGCGAAGGACCGGGCCACGGTCTCGTCCATGGTGGCCTTCAGCGAGGCACCGAACACGGTGAACAGCGAGACCACGGCCACGCCGATCATCAGCGCGCTCGCGGTGGCGGCCGTCCGCCGCGGACTGCGCAGCGCGTTGCGCCGGGCGAGCGAGCCGGTGACGCCGCGCAGCCGGTGAAGGGGTACGCCGAGGACGCGTACGGCGGTGGTGGCGGCGACCGGTCCGAGCACCACGAACGACACCAGCGCCGCCGTCGCGCCGAGTCCGGCCGGCCACACCGACGGGGTGACCAGGACGCCGACGAGCGTCGTCGCGAGCGCCGACGCCGCGAGGAGAGCGCCGACGACCGCGCGCGGCCGGGAGGCCCCCGACGTGTCGACGGCACTCTCGCGCAGCGCGGCCAGCGGAGCGGTGCGCCCGGCCCGTACGGCGGGCAGCAGCGCGGAGCCGAGACAGACCACCACCCCGACCGCGAGCGGCAGCGTCAGCGACGTGGCCCTGACGACCAAGTCTCCTTCGGGGAAGGGGAATCCGATGGCCGGGAAGAGGGCCTGCAGCCCGGCGGCGATCCCGAGGCCGCCGGCGAGTCCGGCGAGGGATGCCAACGCGGCGACGGCGCCCGCTTCCACCAGGGTGGCCGCCGTGACCTGGCCGCGTGCGGCGCCCAGCGCTCGCAACAGGGCGTTCTCACGGGTGCGTTGGGCGACGACGATGGCGAAGGTGTTGTGGATGGAGAAGGTCGCCACGAGCAGGGCGACTGAGGAGAACACCAGCAGGAAGGTGGTGAACACACCGAGGAACTGACCGGAGATCATGTCGGTGTTCTCCTGCGCCGACGCCTGACCGGTGATGGCCTCGACTCCCTTGGGCAGCACGGGAGTCAGCCGGTCGACGAGTTCACGCTGGCTCACCCCGGGCCCGGCCCGCACCTGGATGCTCGCCGCCTTGCCCGGCTGTGCGGTGAGGTACTTCTCGGCGTCCGCCTGTGTCATGCCGGTGAACGTCACCTGCGCCATGCCGTCCGCGCCGCCGAAGGTGGCGAGCCCGACGATCGTCACCCGGACCGGACCCGGGGTGCGCAGCGTCGTGGTGTCACCGATCTTCAGGCCGCCCTTGGCGGCGGCGCCCCGGTTGACGACCACCTCGCCGTGCCTCACCGGGAGCCGGCCCTCGGCGAGCCGGTAGGGGTTGAGCCGCGGGTCGGTGATCCAGTTGCCGGCGAGGGTGGGCGGGCCCTGGCCGCCGACGGGTCGGCCGTCGGCGCCGAGCAGTTGGCCCGCGCCCTGGATGCTGGGCGCGGCAGCCGCGACGCCGGGTACCCGTTCCAGGGTCGTGACCAGGGCCGTGTCGACGGGGCTGCGCACACCCTGGGCCTCGCCGGGCGTGGTGATGGCGTCGGCGCCCCGCACGACGGCGTCCGTGCCCGCGGTCGCGTCGCCGAACATCGAGCCGAAGCTCGCGCGCAGCGTGTCGCCCATGACCAGGGTGCCGGCGAGGAAGGCGACGCCGAGGAACACCGCGAGGAACGTGCCTGCGAAGCGGCGCGGGTGGGCGCGCAGCGAGGCGAGGCTCAGGCGTACGGAGCTGTTCACGACCGCACCTCGAAGGCCTTCATACGGTCCAGGACGGTGTCGGCGGTCGGCGAGGGCAGGCGGTCGACGAGGCGGCCGTCCGCGAGGAAGACGACCTCGTCGGCGTGGGCCGCGGCGACCGGGTCATGGGTGACCATGACGACCGTGCGGTCCATCTGCCGTACCGCGCGGCCGAGAAGGCCGAGGACTTCCGCGCCGGAGCGGGAGTCCAGGTTGCCGGTCGGCTCGTCGGCGAAGACGACGTCGGGGCGGCCGGCGAACGCCCGGGCGACGGCGACGCGTTGCTGCTGGCCGCCGGAGAGTTCGGCGGGGCGGTGGCGCAGCCGGTCGCGCAGCCCGACGACGTCGATGAGCGCGTCGATCCACTCCGGGTCGCCCCCGCCGCCCGCCAGGTCCAGCGGGAGGGTGATGTTCTCCGCGACGGTCAGTGTCGGCACCAGATTGAACGCCTGGAAGACGAACCCGACCCGGTCGCGGCGGAGCAGGGTGAGGCGGCGGTCGTCCAGGGCGCCGAGTTCGGTGCCGCCGATGAAGGCGGCGCCCGAAGTGAGCGTGTCGAGTCCGGCGGCGCAGTGCATCAGGGTGGATTTGCCGGAGCCCGAGGGTCCCATGATCGCGGTGAAGCGGCCGGCCGGGAAGTCGACGTCCACGCCGTCCAGGGCGCGTACGGCGGTGTCGCCGCGGCCGTAGACCTTGACGCCGCCCGCGACCCGCGCGGCGGTGCGAGCGGTGGTCGTGGCGGTCACGCGGCACCGTCCTTGCCCACGCGGCCGAACCGCTCGTCCAGGACGGAGAGCCGGCGCCAGTACTCGTCCTCGTCGATCTCGCCGGTGGCGAAGCGCCGGCCGAGGACCGTGATCGGCGAGTCGGCCGCCGGGCGTCCGGCGTCCGCGGGCCACCAGGGCGCGCCGCGCCCGCGCCGTACGGTGCGGCGCAGCACGGTCGCGGCGCCGATCACGACGGCCGCCCAGAACAGCGGGAAGAACAGGATCCACGGGCCGGGACCGCCGTCCCAGTTCGCCAGGGTGTGCATCTCGGGTCATCTCCTTCGCGCGAGCGAGTCGGGGGTGCTTCACAGACTCGCTCCGGGGAGGGACCCCGGTCGTCGTACGACCAGCGGCAGTACGGCTACCTCCCAGGGAGTACGCGGGATGGGAGCGGCTGCTTCCCGGGGTGCGCCCGACCGGGTGGTTGCCGCCCGCGGCACATGCGACAGCCGCCGCCCGGCGCCCCGCGCACCCACCGGAGGACGCCCTCTCCCGCCCCGCACCCCGCACCCCGCACCCCGCACCCCGCACCCCGCACCCCGCACCCCGCACCCCGCACCCCGCACCCCGCACCCACCGGCCTACGCCCGCCGCGGCCTGCACCCAGCACGCCACCGGCCGGCGGAGGCCGCACGGACGCTCCCCGGGGCCGGGCGCGAGGGCGGCCGACGGCGACGGTCCGCGCGAAGGGGTCGAGCGGTCCGTGGCGGACATCAGGGGCGGGCTCTCGCCGTCGACCGGCGGCCAGGGCCACAAGACGCCCGCCCGCGCCGGGAGGCCCGCGGGAGCGACGGACACCCGAAGGCGGGCCCTCGCCGCCCACCGGCGGGCAGAACCGGCAAGACGCGCGCCCCGCGCCGGGAGGACCCGCGGGACACAGATCCCCACCGGCGGCGCCGACCGCGCGGGAAACCGCCCGCGCCTGCGTCAGGTCGGCTCGGGCATCGTGGCGGACACCCGAAGGCGGGCCCTCGCCATCCAGCGGCGGGCCGGGCCCGAGGACGCACACCAGCACCGGGAGGCGGCTGCGGGGCGCGGCTGCCAACCGGTGGGGCCCGGTGCGCGGGAAGGGTGTCGCGCCTTGGTCAGGCTGGTTCGGGGAGGGCTGTCAGGGGGTCGTCCAGGACCGGTTGCCAGGCCAGTTCCGCCGCGCCGACCAGGCTGTTGTGGTCGAGGGTGCAGGGCAGGATCGGGACGCCGCCGCTCTGGCCCCACAGGCTGCGGTCGGCGACCACGGCGCGCAGCCGGTCCGGGTCGGCGTACAGGAGGGTGCGGTGCAGGCCGCCGAGGATGATCCGATCCGGGTTGAGGATGTTCACCAGACCCGCGAGGCCGAGCCCCAGACGGTCGATCAGCGCCTCGGCCGCGGCGCGGACGGCCGGGTCGGCGTAGTGGTTGCGGACGAGGTCGTCGGCCTGCTGGAGCAGGGACACCTCGGGGCCGGGGGTGCGGCCCGCCTCGACGAGCAGCGCCAGCGGATCCGCCTCCACATCGAGGCAGCCGCGGCTGCCGCAGTGGCAGGGGCGGCCCTCGGGGTTCACCGTGAGGTGGCCGACCTCCAGCGCCAGGCCCGAACTGCCCGTGTGCAGACGCCCGTCGAGGACCAGCGCACCGCCCACGCCGCGGTGGCCGGTGGCCACGCACAGCAGGTCGCGCGCGCCGCGGCCCGCGCCGTGCCGGTGCTCGGCGAGCGCGGCGAGGTTGACGTCGTTGGCCGCGAACGCCGGACCGGTGATCCCGGCGGCCCGCACGCACTGGGCGAAGATGCGGCGCACCGGTGCGCCCACCGGCCAGGCGAGGTGCAGCGGGTTGAGGGCAAGCCCGTCCGGTTCGGCCACCGCGGACGGCACGGCGAGCCCGGCGCCGACACAGCGGCGGCCCGTGGCCCGGAGCAGATCGGCGCCCGTCTCGACCACCGAGCGAAGCACCTTCGCCGGGTCGGCGGCGACGGTCCCGCAGCCCGGAGCGGTGGCCACGATCCGCCCGCCGAGGCCGACCAGCGCGGCCCGGAACCCGTCGGCGTGCACCTGCGCGGCGAGCGCCACGGGCCCGTCCTCGGCGACGGACAGCCGGTGCGAGGGACGGCCCTGGGAGCCGGCCGCCGCGGCCGGCCGGGGGTCGACCCGGATCAGGCCCAGCGCCTCCAGTTCGGCGGCCACCGCGCCGGCGGTCGCCCGGGTCACGCCCAGTTCGGCGGTGAGCACGGCCCGGGTCGGCGCCCGTCCGGTGTGCACGAGTTCCAACGCGGGTCCGAGCGCCCCGCGCCCGCGGTCCAGCCGCGTCCTTGAGGTGGTCCCTTCCCCCGCCGCCCGGGGGTCCGCCTTGCCACTCATGGGGCCGAGTCTCCCATGATCCCGATACGCCGCGGCCGGTAGCGCAACCTAGAAGCCGCTCACCCGCAGCGTGACGTTCAGCCGCCCGGTCAGACCCAGCGCGGGCGGTGCCGTGCCCGGGTGGACCCGGGGCACCCCGTGGTACGCGAGGCGGGACGCGCCGCCGAAGACGAACAGGTCGCCGCTGCGCAACTCGACGTCCGTGTACGGCTTCGTCCGGGTCGCGGTGTTGCCGAAGCGGAAGACGCAGCTGTCGCCGAGGCTCAGCGACACCACCGGCGCGTCGGAGTCCTCGTCGGCGTCGCGGTGCATGCCCATGCGGGCGTCGCCGTCGTAGAAGTTGATCAGCGCGATGTCGTACGGCGCCGGCCCGACGGCCGTCGGGCCGAGCGCGTCGGCCACCGCGCGGCGGCCCAGCTCGTCCAGCCAGGCGGGGAAGGGCTTCACCGGGGCACCGTCGCCGTCGACGGCGGTGCGCGCGTAGCCGTACGGATACCAGTGCCTGCCCAGGCACACCTGGCGCGCGGTCATGGTGCCGCCGCCGGGCGTGCGGACGGTGCGCAGTCCGGCCGGCGGGCGCGCCCACGCGCGGCACGCCGTCAGCAGCTCGCCCTGGCGGCCGGTGTCCAGCCAGTCCGGCACGTGCACGGCGCCCGGCGCGATCTCAAGCCGCGCTCTGGGAAACAGTTCCGCCTCCATGGGTTCCATCCTGCCCGACCGGCCCCGGTGCCCGAAGATGCGCGGGGAACGGCGCGACCGGCCACGATGCCGCCGCGGCGCGGCCGGCGGCGCGGCGCGGCCCGTCCCGCGGAGCGCTTAGATTGGACGCACGATGAACGACCGTATGACCACCCCGTGGGGCGCGTTCGCGCTGTCCCGTTTCCCCGAGGATCCGCGTGACCGGCTGCGTGCCTGGGACGCGTCCGACGCGTATCTGCTGCGGCATCTGGCCGGGCGGCAGGTCCCGCTGACCGGCACGGTCGTGGTCGTCGGCGACCGCTGGGGCGCGCTGGTGACGGCGTTGGCGGAGCACCGGCCGGTGCAGATCACCGACTCCTTCCTCGCCCAGGAGGCGACCCGGGCGAACCTCGCGCGGGCCGGGGTGCGGCCGGGCGCGGTGCGTCTGCTGACCACCCAGGATCCGCCGCCCGACCGCGTCGACGTGCTGCTCGTGCGGGTGCCGAAGAGCCTGGCCCTGCTGGAGGACCAGTTGTTGCGGCTCGCGCCCGCCGTGCACGCGGGCACGGTCGTCGTGGGCGCCGGCATGGTCAAGGAGATCCACACCTCGACGCTCCGGTTGTTCGAGCGGATCATCGGCCCGACCCGTACCACGCCGGCCGAGCAGAAGGCGCGGCTGATCCTGTGCGCTCCGGACCCGTCCCTGGCGCGCCCCGCCGGGCCGTGGCCGTACCGCTACACGCTGCCCGACGGCATCGGAGCGGCCTCCGGGCGCCCCGTCGTCAACCACGCGGGCGTGTTCTGCGCGGACCGGCTCGACATCGGCACCCGGTTCTTCCTGCGGCATCTGCCGGACGGCCGGGGCGCCCGCAGGGTCGTGGACCTGGGCTGCGGCAACGGCGTCGTCGGCACGGCGGTGGCGCTCGGCAATCCCGAGGCCGACGTGCTGTTCGTGGACGAGTCGTTCCAGGCGGTGGCGTCGGCGGAGGCGACCTACCGGGCCAACGGGCTGTCCGGGCAGGCCGAGTTCCGGGTCGGGGACGGGCTGTCCGGGGTGCCGGCGGACAGTGTGGACGTCGTGCTCACCAATCCGCCGTTCCACTCCCATCAGGCGCTCACGGACGCGACCGCGTGGCGGATGTTCACCGGGGCGCGGCGCGCGCTGCGGCCGGGCGGCGAGTTGTGGGTGGTCGGCAACCGGCACCTCGGCTACCACGTGAAGCTGCGGCGCCTGTTCGGCGACAGCCGACTCGTGGCCGCAGACCCGAAGTTCGTGGTACTGAAGGCCGTCAAACCCTAGCCACCCCGCACAACGCCGCAAGTACAGCGCCGAGTTCACGTCGACCCGGCTGACCGAAGGCACACGGCCAGAAGCCGGACGAGGCACGCGGCACCAACGCGAACGGACCGGGGCCGGGTCCGCAGCGGCCGGGGTCGAGACCCCAACGAGCGGTGGCCGCGGCCGAGTCCGGGGCGGTGGACGCGGCCGGCGAACAGGCGGGTCTCCAACCGCAGGGCGGTGCGGATCTGTCCGGCGGGCCTGATCGCGCTGCGGACCGGTTCTTGGACCCGGCCGCCGGGTCAGGTTGATGCGGGCGTGTGCGCGCCAGGGGTCCGTCAGGCGCCCGGAGGGGTGAGGACGCGCACGATTGGTGTCACCCCGCGGGTCATGGCGTCCCGGCCGGGGCGGACCGGGGCGAGGCCCCAACGGGCCGTGGCCGCGGCCGAGTCCGGGCGGCGGCTGGGGCCGAATCCGGGCGGTGGCGGAGTCGAGTCAGGGCCGTGGCCGCGGCCGAGGAAGGTGTTGCAGGGGTGACGCCGCGCACCCCGGCGGGCGCCACGAGGGGCGGCGCGCCGGGGTCCGGGCGCGTGCGCCCGATGCCCGCACCGTCGGAGCCGACGAACAGGCGGGGCAGGTCGGTGCGGGCGTGCGCCTGATGCCCGCCCCCTGGGGCACCGGCGAGCAGGCGGTGCAGATCGATGCCTGCGCGTGCGCCCGATCCCCGCGCCCTCGGGGGCAGGCAGGTGCGGGCGTGTGCGCGCCAGGGGCGCCGCCGTCAGGGGCGCGGGTGGGTCAGGACGCGTACGATCCGTGTCACCTCTCGGGCCATGGCGTCCCGGCCGGCGGCGAGGTACTTGCGTGGGTCGACGGCCTCGGGGTGGGCGGCGAGGAAGTCGCGGATCGCGCCGGTCATCGCCACGTTCAGGGCGGTGCCGACGTTGACCTTGGCGATGCCGCCCGCGACGGCCGCGACCAGTTCGTCGTCCGGCACCCCGGAGGAGCCGTGCAGGACGAGCGGGACGGGCACGGCGGCGGCGAGCCGCCCGAGCAGTTCGTGGTCGAGGGCCGCGGTGCGGCTGGTCATGGCGTGCACGCTGCCGACGGCGACGGCGAGGGCGTCGACGCCGGTGTCGGCGACGAAGGCGCGGGCCTCGTCGGGGTCGGTGCGGGCGCCGGGCGCATGGGCGTCCAGCGGCGCCCCGCCGCCCTGCCCCTCCTTGCCGCCCACCTCGCCCAACTCGGCCTCGATCCACAGTCCTTCCGCGTGCGCCCAGTCCGCGGCGGCCCGGGTGGCGGCCAGGTTCTCGGCGTACGGCAGACGGGCCGCGTCGTACATCACGGAGCCGAACCGGGCCCCGGACGTCTGGCGCAGCAGGTCGTCGCTCTGCACATGGTCGAGGTGCAGGGCGACCGGTGTGCCGGCCGCTTCCGCGGCGGCGACGGCCGCGCGGGCCAGCGGCAGCAGCCGGCCGTGCCGGAACCTGACCGCGTTCTCGCTGACTTGGAGGATCACGGGCGCGCCGGCCGCCTCGGCCCCCGCCACGACGGCTTCGATGTGCTCCAGGGTGATGACGTTGAACGCGGCGACGGCGGAACGTGTTCCGGCGGCGCGGGCGACCAGGTCGCCGGTGGCTGCGAAGGGCACGGCTACTCCTTACGGCGCGGGTCAGGGGGCGAGGATCACGGAGCGGGTGAGATGGCGCGGCCGGTCCGGGTCGAGGCCCCGGTGGGCGGCGACGGCCACCGCGAGCCGCTGGGCGCGGACGAGTTCGGCCAGCGGGTCGAGCGTGCCCTCGATCCACCGGCCGCCCGTGCCGCGCACCTGTTCGGCGAGGCCGTCGGGCGCCTCGCCGAACATCCAGGTCGCCGTGGTGCTGGTGGTGATGCTGATGGGGCCGTGCCGGTACTCCATCGCCGGGTACGCCTCGGTCCAGGCCAGTGCGGCCTCGCGCATCTTCAGCCCGGCCTCGTTCGCGAGGCCGACGGTCCAGCCGCGGCCGAGGAAGGTGAACTGCGTGCAGTCGACCAGCCCTTCGGGCAGCGGGGCGGACAGCGCGGCACGGGCGTCGGCGACGACGGCGTCGGTGTGCAGGCCCAGGTGGGCGCGGAGCAGGGTGAGCGCGGTGGTGGCGAACCGGGTCTGCACGACGGAGCGTTCGTCGGCGAAGTCCAGCACCACGACGTCGTCGGCGGCCGTCCGCACGGGGGTGTCCGGGTCGGCGGTGACGGCGGTGGTGCGGGTGCGGCCGTGCAGCCGTGCCAGCAGGTCCAGCACCTCGGTGGTGGTGCCGGAGCGGGTGAGCGCGACGACCCGGTCGTACGCGCGGCCGTAGGGGAACTCGGACGCGGCGAAGGCGTCCGTCTCGCCCTGGCCGGCGCCCTCGCGCAGGGCGGCGGCGGCCTGTGCCATGAAGTACGAGGTGCCGCAGCCGACGATCGCGACCCGCTCCCCCGCCGCGGGCAGCGCCCCGCCGTGCCCCGGCGCCGCCTGCGCCGCGCGCGTCCAGCACTCGGGCTGGCTGTTCAGCTCGTCCTCGACATGGGTCATGCCGTACCCCTCCATCGCTCTGCGTGTTCCTGCAAGATATAGCGAAATTTCGAGCACAATCAAGCATCCAATGTCGGGATCGGTGCGCTAGGGTCACCGCAGGACGGACAACGGGACGGGATGACGGAGGCTGCGGATGTCGCGCGACGCCCGCTGGAAGGCGCTGCTGGAACTGCTCGTCGAGCGTGGCCGGTTGGACGTCGAGGAGGCGGCGGCCGAGCTGGAGGTCTCGGCGGCGACGATCCGGCGCGACTTCGACCAGCTCGCCGAGCAGCAGATGCTGGTGCGCACCCGGGGCGGTGCGGTGGTGCACGGCGTCTCCTACGAGCTGCCGCTGCGCTACAAGACCGCCCGCCGGGCCTCGGAGAAGCAGCGTATCGCCCGGGCGGTGGCCGCTCTCGTCGCGCCCGGCGAGGCGGTGGGCCTGACCGGCGGCACCACCACGACGGAGGTGGCCCGCGCCCTGGCCGTGCGCGCCGACCTCGCCGCGGGTTCGCCGGCGCTGACGGTCGTCACCAACGCGCTCAACATCGCCAACGAGCTGGCCGTGCGGCCCCAGTTCAAGATCGTGGTGACCGGCGGGGTCGCACGACCGCAGTCGTACGAGCTGATCGGCCCGCTCGCGGACGGGGTGCTCGGCCAGATCACGCTGGACGTGGCGGTGCTCGGGGTGGTCGCCTTCGACGTCGCGCACGGCGCCGCGGCGCACGACGAGGCGGAGGCGGCCACCAACCGGCTGCTGTGCGAGCGCGCCGAGCGGGTGGTGGTCGCCGCCGACTCCAGCAAGCTGGGGCAGCGGGCGTTCGCCCGGATCTGCGCGGCCGAGGACGTGGACACGCTCGTCACGGACGCGGCGGTGGCACCGCAGACGGTGCAGCTGTTCGAGGAGGCGGGGATCCAGGTCCTCGCCGTGTGAACGGCACACCGGGGCACACCGTACGGCGGTGCGAGAGGCGGCGCCGGAAGCGGTGCCCGCACGGCGCGGCTGGTGGCGTCGACCGCCTCAGATGCCGCCGGGATCGGCCCGTACGAACCCGGCGCCCCGCTGGTCGTTGCAGCCGAGCAGGGGCCGGCCGACGGGGTCGGGCCAGACCAGCTGGGCCTGGAGGGCGACGCTGGCCAGGGTCAGCACCAGGTCGACGTCGCTCGCGGCGTCGAGACGTATCGTCACCCACTGCGAGCCGGGCACGATACGGATCGCTCCGGTGTCCCTGAGGTCCTTGGCGAACCGCCGGATGGCACGGTCCGTCAGCAGCAGGTCGACATCCCGGTCCGAGTGGAAGTGGGCGATCTCGCCCTGTGCGGAGCGGAGTGCCTGGCCCAGGCCGCAGCTCGGCGCCGCCCGTCTCAGATCGGGCCAGGTCGCCAGTTGCGCGAGAGCGCGCGAGGCCAACGTCATGGGCCCATCATGGACTGCTCACCGTTCCGCAACCAGCACGTGCGCAAGCATTAACCGACCTGTATCCCATATTCCGAACACACGGACCGGCGACGAGCGCGCATACGGCGGGCGGCGGGCCCGCCGTGCCCGACACTGGAGGCCGGAGACGGCCCACGACCGGCGCCCCGGCCGGTCCCCGAGCGGAAAGGGGAAGCCCCGTGACGGAAACGGATCAGACGCAACCGGCCGCGGAGTCGGGTGCTCGTCGTGGTCCCGGATGTCGATGGCCGGGTGCGGGTGGGGTGCGGCTGGGCGCACAGTTCCCCGCGCCCCTGCAGGGCGCTGTACAGCCGCGGGCCGTCCTGTCCCGGTCGGGGGATCGCCGTCGTACGGGACGTCGGTGGGCGGGTGCGGCACCGAGCCGTCCGAGGGCTGCTTCGCCGACGGACAGTCTTGGCCGTCCAGCGGTGGGGAACTGCTGGTGGCGACGGCCTGACGGGCACCCGGCACCGGTCCGGCCGCCCCCGCCCGCCGCCGCCCTTGCCCCGTTTCCGCCGCGCCCCTAGCCTGACTTTGTGCCGCTGATAAACAAAACCCGTCCGCACAGCGCCGTGCCGGGTGACACGCTGACCCGGCTGCGCGTGGCGATCACCGCGTTCTTCGCCCTCGACGGCTTCGTCTTCGCGGGCTGGGTCGTCCGCATCCCCGCCATCAAGCAGCAGACCGACGCCTCCGCGAGCACGCTGGGCCTCGCCCTGCTCGGGGTCTCGGCGGGTGCCGTCGTCACGATGACCCTCACCGGACGCCTGTGCCGCCGCTTCGGCGCCCATCCGGTCACCGTCGTCTGCGCCGTCCTGCTCTCGCTCAGCGTCGCCCTTCCCCCGCTGACCCACTCGGCGCTCGCGCTGGGCGGCGTCCTGCTGGTGTTCGGCGCCGCCTACGGCGGGATCAACGTCGCCTTCAACAGCGCCGCCGTCGACCTGATCGCCGCGCTGCGGCGGCCGGTCATGCCGAGCTTCCACGCGGCCTTCAGCCTCGGCGGCATGATCGGCGCCGGGCTCGGCGGCCTGGTCGCCGGATCCTTGTCCCCCACGCGGCATCTGCTCGGCCTGACCGTCGTGGGGCTGCTGGTGACCGCCGCCGCGGGGCCCACGCTGCTGCGGCACGAGCCGCCGCGCCCGCCCGAGCGCGCCCAGGTCGAGGCGGACAGGGCGCCGCGGCGCCTGGACCGCCGGACCCGCGGACTGGTGGTCGTCTTCGGTCTGATCGCACTGTGCACGGCCTACGGCGAGGGCGCCATGGCCGACTGGGGCGCCCTCCACCTCGAACAGGACCTGGACACCTCGCCGGGCGTCGCGGCGGCCGGTTACTCGTGCTTCGCGCTCGCCATGACCGTGGGGCGCCTGACGGGTACGACCCTGCTGGAGCGCCTGGGCCGCACCAGGACCGTGGTCGCGGGCGGCACCGTCGCGGCGGCCGGCATGCTGGTGGGCTCGCTCGCCCCCGCCGCGTGGGCGGCCCTGATCGGCTTCGCCGTCGCCGGTCTCGGCCTCGCCAATCTCTTCCCGGTCGCCGTGCAGGGGGCCGGGACGCTCGCCGGTCCGAGCGGCGTCGCGATCGCCTCCACCCTGGGGTACGGCGGCATGCTCCTCGGGCCGCCCGCGATCGGCTTCATGGCGGACTGGTTCTCACTGCCGGCCGCGCTCACCAGCGTCGCGGTGCTGGCGGCCGCGGCGGCGCTCATCGGCGCGACAACCCGGCACACCGTGCCCGGCTGACCCGGAGAAGCAGCCGGTACGCCCCTGAGGGCAGGGGCCGGTACATCGCCGACGGGGCTTGACAAACACGCGCCAGGCCGGCCCGCCCAGGGGCGCGAGGAACTGCGCGCCGGGCCACAACGCACCCGCACGGACCGGACCCCCGCACCCCCACGGCACCTCACAAACAAGCGCAAGGGCCGGCCCACCCGAAGGCGCGGAGAACGGCCCGCCAAGCCACAACGCACCCGCACAGACCAGCGAACCGCACCCCACCCCCGGCCGCGTCCGGCACACTCACCCCATGGAGACCGCGGAGTTCGTCCGGATCCTGGACCGGGAGGGCCGGCTGCTGGCCGAGGCGGCGGAGGCGGCGGGCACCGACGCCGAGGTGCCGACCTGCCCGAAGTGGCGCGTGCGCGATCTGCTGCGGCACACGGGGGCCGTGCACCGATGGGCGGCGGGTTTCGTCGCCGACGCGCACACCGGCCCGCGCCCGCTCGGGGACCCGCCCGACCTGGACGGGGACGCCTTGGTGAGCTGGTACCGCGACAGCCACCGCAGGCTCGTGGACACGCTGGCCGCCGCACCGCCCGATGTGGCGTGCTGGACCTTCCTCCCCCTGCCGTCCCCGTCGCCGCCGGCCTTCTGGGCGCGCCGGCAGGCCCATGAGACGACCGTGCACCGCTACGACGCCGAGGCGGCGCGCGGCGGTCCCGCCTCCCCGATCACCCCCGAGTTCGCGGTCGACGGAATCGACGAGTTGCTGTGCGGCTTCCACGCCCGCGCGAGGAGCCGGGTGCGCACCGACGAGCCGCGTCTGCTGCGGGTGCGGGCCGAGACGGCGGACGCCACCGGCGGCGCGGTGTGGAGTGTGCGGCTGTCGGACCGGCCGCCGGTGACCGTGCGGGCCGCATCAGGGCGGGCGGATGCCGAACTGGCCGGTCCCGCCGACCGGTTGTACCTCGCGCTGTGGAACCGGGGTACGGTGCCGAGCGTCACCGGGGACGCGGCGCTGGCCGCGCTGTGGCGGGAGAAGTCGGCGATCTGACGGCGGCCGGTCAGCCCGCCAGCATCCGGGTCAGCACCGCGCGCTGCACCGGCAGCACCTGTCCGTGCAGCGCGCGCCCCTTCGCCGTGAGGGCCACGCGTACGCCCCGGCGGTCCTCCGCGCACATGGCGCGTTCGACGAGGCCGTCCCGTTCCAGGCGGGCGATCAGCCGGGACAGCGCGCTCTGGCTGAGGTGGATCCGCTCGGAGATCTCCTGGACGCGCAGCGAGCAGCCGCGGTCCGCACCGGCGGCCTGGGACAGCAGGTCCAGCACCTCGAAGTCGCTGGCGCACAGGCCGTGTCCGTGCAGCGCGCGGTCGAGTTCGCACTGGGTGCGCGCGTGCAGTGCCAGGATGTCCCGCCAACGGTCCACGAGCGCCTGCTCGGCCTTCTTCCCCGCCATGAACGCACGGTAGCAGAGAAGCGACTTTGTTTCGTCCACATTAAATGCGTTTGCATTCAATGCACGTGCATGTAGCCTCGCCGCATGACCTCTCCGCTCACCGCCGCGTCCGAGGGACGCTGGACCCCCCGGCTGTGGGGCACGCTGCTCGTGCTCTGCGCCGCCATGTTCCTCGACGCGCTCGACGTGTCGATGGTCGGCGTCGCACTGCCGTCCATCGGCTCCGATCTCCATCTGTCCACGTCGACACTGCAATGGATCGTCAGCGGCTACATCCTGGGGTACGGCGGGCTGCTGCTGCTCGGCGGACGCACCGCCGATCTGCTCGGCAGGCGCCAGGTGTTCCTGGTGGCCCTGGCCGTGTTCGCGCTCGCCTCCCTGCTCGGCGGCCTGGTCGACTCGGGACCGCTGCTGATCGCCAGCCGCTTCATCAAGGGCCTCAGCGCGGCGTTCACGGCGCCCGCGGGCCTGTCGATCATCACCACCACGTTCCCCGAGGGCCCGCTGCGCAACCGCGCCCTGTCCATCTACACCACGTGCGCGGCCACCGGGTTCTCCATGGGCCTGGTGCTGTCCGGGCTGCTCACCGAGGCCAGTTGGCGGCTGACGATGCTGCTGCCCGCGCCCATCGCACTGGCCGCGCTGCTGGCCGGCCTGCGGCTGCTGCCGCGCAGCGCACGCGAGCGCGACCACGACGGCTACGACCTGCCCGGTGCCGTCCTCGGCACCGCGTCGATGCTGCTGCTCGTGTTCACCGTCGTCCAGGCACCCGAGGCCGGCTGGACCTCGGGCCGCACCCTGCTGTCCTTCCTCGCGGTCGCCGCGCTGCTGACCGTGTTCGTCCTGGTGGAGCGGCGCTCGGCGGGTCCGTTGATCCGGCTCGGCGTGCTGCGCTCGGGCAGCCAGGTCCGCGCCCAGCTCGGCGCGGTGGCCTTCTTCGGGTCGTACGTCGGCTTCCAGTTCCTGACCACCCTCTACATGCAGTCGCTGCTCGGTTGGTCGGCGCTGCACACCGCGCTCGCCTTCCTGCCGGCGGGCGCGCTGGTGGCGGTGTCCTCGACGAAGGTCGGCTCGATCGTCGACCGGTTCGGCACCCCGCGGCTGATCGCGACGGGCTTCGCGCTGATGGTCGTCGGGTACGCGCTGTTCCTGCGCGTCGACCTCGATCCGGTGTACGCGGCCGTCGTGCTGCCGTCGATGCTGCTGATCGGCGCGGCCTGCGCGCTGGTCTTCCCCTCGCTCAACATCCAGGCCACCAACGGCGTCGCGGACCACGAACAGGGCATGGTCTCGGGGCTGCTGAACACCTCGGTCCAGGTGGGCGGCGCGATCTTCCTGGCGATCGTGACCGCGGCGGTCACCGCGGGCGCGCCCGCCGACCCGACGCCGCAGGCGGTGCTCGACAGCTACCGGCCCGGGTTCATGGTCGTCACCGGTGTCGCCCTGGCCGGCCTGCTGATCGCCCTCACGGGTGTGCGCGGCCGGCGCGCCCGGGCCTCGCTGGTGGTCGCGAGGTCCGCGGCGGACGAGGCCGGCGAGGCGGGCACGTCGTACGACGGGGGCGCGGCGGCCGAGGCGGACACCGCCCGCGTGCCGGTCCGCGACTGAACGCTCCGCCGGGGCCCGGCCGCGGCGCGCCGCGCCGTGGACCGGCCGGGCCCCGGTGCGGCCTTTCGCTCCCCGGGGCTGCCGACTGCGCCCGGCCGGCGGCCCGGGGCTCAGCCCAGCCAGCCCGGGCGCACCAGCCCCGACTCATAGGCCAGCACGACCAGTTGGGCGCGGTCGCGGGCGCCCAGCTTGACCATGGTGCGGCTCACATGGGTCTTCGCGGTGAGCGGGCTGACCACCAGGCGGCGGGCGATCTCCTCGTTCGACAGGCCGATGCCGACCAGGGCCATCACCTCCCGTTCCCGCTCGGTGAGCCGGGCCAGTTCGTCGGCGTCCGCGGGCTGCTTGGACCGGGCGGCGAACTCGGCGATGAGGCGGCGGGTCACCCCCGGCGACAGCAGTGCGTCGCCCTGAACCACCGCCCGCACGGCGCGCACCAGTTCGTCCGGCTCGGTGTCCTTGACCAGGAAACCGGAGGCACCGGAGCGGATCGCCTCGAAGACGTACTCGTCGAGTTCGAAGGTGGTGAGCATGACCACCTTGACGTCCCGCAGCTCCGGCTCCCCGGTGATGCGGCGGGTGGCGGCCAGCCCGTCGAGCAGCGGCATGCGGATGTCCATCAGGACGACGTCCGGGCGCAGTGCGCGCACCTCGGCCAGCGCCTGAGCGCCGTCGGCTGCCTCGCCTGCCACCTCGATGTCCGGCTGTGCGTCGAGCAGCGCCCGGAACCCGGCCCGCACCAGGACCTGGTCGTCGGCGAGCAGTACCCGGATCACCGTTCGCCCCCTTCGGACTCGGCCCGCAACGGCAGTACGGCGAGCACCCGGAAGCCGCCGTCGGGGCGCGCGCCCGCCTCGATCGTGCCACCGAGGGCGGCGGCCCGCTCGCGCATTCCGGCCAGCCCGTTGCCGCTGCCGCCGGCGTCGGCGCCGGTCGCGGGGCCGTCGTCGTCGACGCGCAGCCGCAGGCAGCCGGCGTCGTGGTCGAACCGCACGCGCGCGTGCCGCGAACCCGAGTGCCGCACCACGTTGGTCAGGGCCTCCTGGACGATGCGGAACGCGGCCAGATCGGCGCCCGGCGCGAGCCGCGGCGCCGCGCCCTCGATCTCGACGGCGAGCCCCGCGCCCGCCGCCTGCTCCACCAGTTCCGGCAGCCGGTCGAGGCCCGGCGCGGGGGCGCGCGGGGCGGCGCCCGGGGCACGCAGCGTGTCCAGCACCTGCCGCACCTCCCCGAGCGCTTCCCTGCTGGCGGACTTGATGGTGGTCAGGGCCGCGCGGGCCTGCTCGGGGTCGCTGTCCAGGAGCGCGAGCCCCATGCCCGCCTGGACGTTGATGACGGAGATGCTGTGCGCGAGGACGTCGTGCAGTTCCCGGGCGATCCGCAGCCGTTCCTCGTCCGCGCGCCGCCGGGCGGCCTGGGCGCGGTCGGCCCGCTCCCGCACCCACTGTTCGCGCCGCACCCGGGCCAGTTCGGACAGCGCGCCGATGGCCAGGATCCAGGTGGCGATCACGATCTCCTGGTCGATGCTGCCGCCCGTGTCGCCCGGCGGCGGGAGCCGGCGGTAGAGCCAGAGCGCGATCAGCACGTGCCCGGCCCACAGCAGCCCCACGGACGTCCAGGCGGCCCGGCGGTGACCGGCGACGACGGCGGTGACACAGCTCGCGGCGACGGTCAGGAAGACCGGCCCGTACGGGTAGCCGGCGCCCAGGTAGACCAGGGTGGCCGCGGCGGTGCCGACGACGACGGCCACCGGGTGGCGGTGACGCCACAGCAGCAGGCCCGAGGCGATCAGGAGCAGGACGCGCGCGTAGACGTCCAGCGGCTCCCGGTCGGGCTGGCCGTGCGCCGCGAAGTTCGAGCCGACCAGGACGACGGCGGTGAGCAGCGCGGTGGAGCGCCACGGCAGGCGGACGCGCGGCGGCTCGGCGTCGTCCGTACGCTGCCACCACGGCGGCCCGTACCGCCACCACTGCGCCGGACCGTGCCCGCGCACCCGCTGCTCCTCCATGACGGCCACGCTAGACGCAGCGGGCGGCGGCGGACGTCAGCCGAGCGGGGTGACCCCGCGTACTCCCGCAGAAGTACGGCCTCGCCCCCGGGCACCGTGCGGGCTCAGTGGCCCATGCTCAGCGCTCTGCCGGATGTGCCGCGCTGGGCCGTCGGTTGTCCGCGGCACCGTCGTGGCTGGTCGCTCCCCCACGTTCTCGGCTTCGCTCGAACAGAGGGGCCCCCATCGCGGCGGAGCCGCACATCGATACAGCCCCGCGCCCCTTCGGGGCGCCGCCGAACCGTGTACCTGGCGGCCTACCGCAGCCCCACCGTGTGTGCCAGTCCTGTCGCGGCGTGGGCGAAGAAGCGCTCGCGGTCCTCCACGAGCCGGTTGAACTGGCCGAACACCTCGAAGCTCACCAGCCCGAAGAGCTGTGCCCAGCCCGCGACGAGCGCCGTGCCCGCCTCGGGCGGCAGCTCGGGCGCGAGGTCGGCGACCAGCCGCTCGGCCTCGGGGTGCAGTGCGTCGGGCAGGCCGAGGCCGACGAGGCCGGGGCCCCGGTGGGCGTCACGGATGATGCCGATGAGGACGGCGCCGATCCGGGAGGCGGGCGGAAGGGTCGTCCGGGGAGCCGTGTAGCCCGGCACCGGCGAGCCGTAGATCAGCGCGTACTCGTGCGGATGGGCGAGCGCCCAGCCGCGCACGGCCGTGCACACCGCGACCCAGCGGGGCACCGGCCCGGCGTCGGCTGCCGCGTCGTCGCGGGCCCGCTCCGCGCACGCGCCGATGGAGTCGTACGCGTCGATGATGAGCGCGGTCAGCAGGTCGTCGCGGCTCGGGAAGTAGCGGTACACCGCGGAGGAGACCATGCCGAGTTCGCGGGCCACGGCCCGCAGCGAGAGCTTGCCGGCCCCCTCGGCGGCGAGTTGTCTGCGGGCCGCGTCCTTGATGGCCGCGGTGACTTCCATCCTGGCCCGCGCACGGGCGCCCTGTGCGGTCCTCATACGCAGCAGTGTGCCACGAAGTCAGAGCAGTGCACACAAAAGTGAGCGGCGAACTAAAAAGAGAGCACTGCTCTTGCAAGAGGGTGCCGGTCTGCAGCACACTGATGCCGGGCGAGAGCACTGCTCACATCACGTCGCTCCTCCCGCATCCCGCCGCGAGAACGTCGCTTCCAGGAGGAAGTAGCCATGACCCCACACGTCCAGAAGCCCGGCTGGTTCACCGTCCACGTCATGAACCGCGCGGTGTCCTGGCTGACCCGCCGCGGCATCAGTGTGTGGGGCTCCCGGGTCCTGGCGGTCCGCGGCCGCAAGAGCGGCGCGTGGCGTACCACCCCCGTGAACCTGCTGACCGTGGACGGACAGCAGTATCTGCTCGCCCCGCGCGGTCACGTCCAGTGGACCCACAACATGCGCGCGGCCGGCGGTGGCGAGCTGCGCCTCGGCCGGACGGTGGACGTCTTCACCGCGACCGAGGTCGCCGACGACGAGAAGGTTCCGCTGCTGCGCGCCTACCTCAAGCGCTGGAAGGCCGAGGTCGGCGTCTTCTTCGGCGGCGTCGGCCCCGACTCGCCCGAGGCGGAGCTGCGCCGCATCGCGCCGAACCACCCGGTCTTCAGGATCACCGTCACGAAGTGACCGCGTCGTCCGTCGTCGCCTCGGCCGCCGGGGCGGGCCGCCGGTCCAGCGCGGTCAGGGCGCGCTGGGCCATGGGATGGTTGCGGACCAGCTCGCCCAGGGACGTGGACCCCCGGGTGATGTCCCGGAAGGCGTTCCAGGCGGGGCGGAAGCCGGTGAGGGCCGCGTGGAACAGGCCGGGCCTGCGCTCGAACACGGCGAGCATCCGCCGGCCGACGCTCATCTCCACGCCGAGCCCGGCCTTGATGGCGAACGCGTAGTTCAGGGCCTGGCGGCGGGTGTCCACCGCGTCGTGCGCCTCGGCGATCCGCACCGCCCACTCCCCCGCGAGCCGCCCCGAGCGCAGCGCGAACGAGATGCCCTCGCGGGTCCACGGCTCCAGCAGCCCGGCGGCGTCGCCGCAGACGAGGACCCGGCCGCGGGACAGCGGGGAGTCCTCGGCACGGCAGCGGGTCAAGTGCCCGGAGGAGACGGCGGGTTCGAAGCCGGCCAGCCCGAGCCGGGCGACGAAGTCCTCCAGGTACCGCTTGGTGGCGGCGCCTTCGCCACGCGCCGAGATCACGCCGACGGTGAGCGTGTCGCCCTTGGGGAACACCCAGCCGTAACTGCCGGGCATCGGCCCCCAGTCGATGAGGACCCGTCCCTTCCAGTCCTCGGCGACCGTCGCCGGTACCGGGATCTCCGCCTCCAGGCCGAGGTCGACCTGCTCCATCTTCACGCCGACATGTGCCCCTATGCGGCTGGCGCTGCCGTCGGCGCCCACCACGGCGCGGGCGAGGACGGTCTCGCCGCCCTGGAGCACCACGGCGACCGTGCGCCGGTCCGGCACCGCGGAGCCGTGCTGCTCCACCCGGGTGACCGTGGCCCCGGTGCGCAGCTCGGCGCCCGCCTTCTGGGCGTGCTCGACCAGTTGCTGGTCGAACTCCGGCCGGTTGATCAGACCGAACAGCATCTGCTTGGAGCGGCGGGTGCGTGTGAAGCGTCCGTTGTTGGAGAAGGTGACGGCGTGCACCCGGTCCTTGAAGGGGAGTTCGAATCCGGGCGGGAGCGCGTCGCGCGAGGGGCCGATGATGCCGCCGCCGCAGGTCTTGTAGCGGGGCAACTCGGCTTTCTCCAGCAACAGCACGCGCCGTCCCGCGACCGCCGCCGCGTAGGCGGCGGAGGCCCCCGCGGGTCCCGCGCCCACCACGACGACGTCCCACACCCGCTGTACGTCGTCCGCCGAAGAGTTCTCGCCGCTCACGATGGTCTACTGCTCCGATCAAGCCGCTGCCGCTGCCGCTCCCCCGGCCGCGCGACCGCGCCCGACCAGGAGGGACCTCATGTCCCCCCGCATCCTACGGCGGACGTCGCCGCAGGCCACTGTGGGAGGATCGGTGTACTTCACCGCTACAACGTCGCACCCACGAGGAGCGTGCCCATGTCGTCGCATCCGGTCGCCGAGACCGTCGCCTCGCTGCTGCCGAGAGCACGGGCGGAACTCGCCGAGCTGGTGGCCTTCAGGTCGGTGGCGGACTTCGACCAGTTCCCCAAGAGCGAGAGCGAGGGCGCGGCGGCCTGGATCGCCGACGCGCTGCGCGCGGAGGGCTTCCAGGACGTGGCCCTGCTCGACACCCCGGACGGCACCCAGTCGGTGTACGGCTGCCTGCCGGGACCCGAGGGCGCGAAAACGGTTCTGCTGTATGCCCACTACGACGTGCAGCCGCCGCTCGACGAGGCCGCCTGGACCACTCCGCCGTTCGAGCTGACCGAGCGCGACGGACGCTGGTACGGGCGCGGCGCCGCCGACTGCAAGGGCGGCGTGATCATGCACCTGCTGGCCCTGCGCGCGCTGCGGGCCGACGGCGGCGTCCCGGTGACCGTCAAGGTCATAGCCGAGGGCTCCGAGGAGCAGGGCACCGGCGGCCTGGAGCGGTACGCCGAGCGGCACCCCGAGCTGCTGGCGGCGGACGCCGTCGTCATCGGCGACACCGGTAACTTCCGGGTCGGCCTGCCGACCGTCACCAGCACGCTGCGCGGCATGACCCTGGTGCGGGTACAGATCGACACGCTGGAGGGCAATCTGCACTCCGGGCAGTTCGGCGGCGCCGCCCCCGACGCGCTGGCCGCGCTGATCCGGGTCCTGGACTCGCTGCGCGCCGAGGACGGCTCCACCACGGTCGACGGGCTGGGCGCCGAGGGCCGCTGGGACGGCATCGAGTACGCCGAGGAGCAGTTCCGCGCGGACGCCAAGGTGCTGGACGGCGTCGGGCTGATCGGCGAGGGCAGCGTCGCCGACCGCATCTGGGCCCGGCCCGCCGTCACGGTCCTCGGCATCGACTGCCCGCCGGTCGTGGGCGCCACGCCGTCCGTGCAGGCGAGCGCCCGCGCCCTGGTCAGCCTGCGGGTGCCGCCGGGCGTGGACGCGGACGAGGCGAGCAAGCTGCTCCAGGCCCACCTGGAGGCGCGCACGCCGTGGGGCGCCCGGGTGCGCACGGAGCGGATCGGGCAGGGCCAGCCGTTCCGCGCCGACACCACAAGCCCGGCGTACCGGGCGATGGCCGACGCCCTGGCGGTGGCCTACCCGGGCGAGAGCATGCAGTACGCGGGGCAGGGCGGCTCCATCCCGCTGTGCAACACCCTCGCCCACCTGTACCCCGAGGCCGAGATCCTGCTCATCGGGCTGAGCGAGCCGGAGGCGCAGATCCACGCCGTGAACGAAAGCGTCTCGCCAAAGGAGTTGGAGCGTCTGTCGGTGGCGGAGGCGCTGTTCCTGCGCAACTACGCCGCGGGCTGAACCGTTCTGCCCGTGGCAGAGGGTCCTCGCTGCCGGGCGGGGGCCCTGCCTACGGTCGGCGGATGGACGTCATCGCACTGCTGCCCCGCCTGCACCTGCTGCGTTTCCCGGTCGGCCAGGCATACCTCTGGTCCGACGACGACACGGCCACGCTCATCGACGCGGGGCCGATCGGCTCCGGCCAGAGGATCGCCGACGCGCTCACCGCACTCGGGCGGGCCCCGTCGTCCGTACGACGGATCGTGCTGACCCACTTCCATGAGGACCACGCGGGCGGTGCGGGCGAGTTCGCCGCGCTGAGCGGCGCCGAGGTGCTGGCGCACCATCTGGAGGCGCCGGTGGTCCGGGGCACGGTCCCGGGGCCCGAGCCGCGTTTCGAGGACTGGGAACGGCCGCTGCACGCCCGGGCCGCGAAGCTGCTGCCGCCGGGCGATCCGGTGCGCCCCGGCCGGGTCACCGAGTTGACGGACGGCGATGTCCTCGACTTCGGCGGCGGCGCCCGGGTCGTCCACGTCCCCGGGCACACCCACGGCAGCATCGCCGTCCATCTCCCCGAGCACGGTGTGCTGTTCACGGGCGACGCGGTGGCCGCCGCGCCCGGCACCGGCGAGGTGATCCCGGGTGTGTTCTATCTCGACCGCGCCCGCATGCTCGCCTCCTTGGCCCGCCTCGCGCGCCTCGAAGCGGAGGTGGCCTGCTTCGGCCACGGCGATCCGGTCACGGCGCGCGCCGGGGCGGTCCTTCGGGATGCGGCGCACAGACACGGCGCCCGCGTGCGCGACAGTCGGGGCCGATAGGGCTGACCGCCGACCACAGGCCCGCGCCATGGGCCGGCCGGGGCCCGGGCAACTCCGGCCGGCCGAACTGGCCCGCACGGGCAACCCGCCGGGTGGTGCCCCCGCCGCACGGACCACTGACGTGAGCGCTCCGCCGGGGCCGCGGTGGCGGGGCCGTGACCGCCGTCGCTCGACTGCGGCACCGCTGTGGCTGGTCGCACCCGCGCGGCGAAGGAGGACGCTCACCCCGCGCGTCTGCCGACCCACGCCGACATCGCCGGCGCGCCACACCGATACGGCTTCGCCCGGCGTTCCGAGCCGGTGAGACGACCCGCCGCTCCACACACAGCGGCCCTCGCGCCCCCGGCTGACCGGCGGGCGCAGGCCCGCGTCATGGGCCGGGGACCCGGGCAACTCCGGCCGGCCGAACGCCGGGTGGTGCCCCCGCTGCACGGACCACTGACGTGAGCGCTCTGCCAACGAGGCCGTGACGCACCGTCGTTCGGCTGCACCGGCACTGCGTCCGATCGCGGCCGCGCCGCGGGGAAGAACAGCACAGCGGACGTCGCGGCCCGGTCGGCCGCCAAGTGGCCCGGAGCGCGGTGATGGTGACGGCGGAAAGCCGGGCGGTGGCCGTGGCGTCAGCCGAGCGGGACGCCGGCCTCCAGGTACAGCGCGGCACCCCGCTCGCGCGCCCGCAGCGCCCACCGCAGCCGCTCGTAGCGCACGGGCGGCAGCAGCGCGGCGGCCTCCTGCTCGGTGACGAAGCGCCAGGCGCGCAGTTCGGGTCCGGGCAGCAGCAGGGAGCCGGCCTCGGCGGACGCGAGACGGCCGCCGTCGAACAGGAGCCGCAGCCCGCCGTAGCCGGGCGGCGCGGGCGGTTCCCAGTCCACGACGAGCAGCCGCGGCACGTTTGCCAGCCGTATCCCGGTCTCCTCGGCGACCTCGCGCATGCCGGCCCGTGCGGGGGCCTCGCCGGGCTCGACGACACCTCCGGGGAACTCCCAGCCGGGCTTGTAGGTGGGGTCGACCAGCAGGACGCGGTCCCGCTCGTCGAAGAGCAGCACACCGGCCGCAAGGGTCTCCGCGGTGGGTTCCGGGGTCTGCACGATGTCACAAGGGGCGACGGCGCCCCCGACGACGGCCTCGGCGATGCGGACCGCCGTCTCGTACGGGGTGAGCGCGCTGGTGTCGACGGGGTGGGCGTCGGCGGCGAGCCAGGAGCCGAGGGCCGCGCGGTACGGCTCGATGTGGTCGTACGCCCACTGGCGCATCCGCATCTCGCCGTCGGGCAGGTCGGGCGGGACCTCCCGCCCGGCTATGCGCGCGCGCAGGATCGTTTCGGCCGGGGCGAGCAGCAGATGGCGCACGGCGATGCGGCGGGCGGCGAGACCGCCGAAGATCTCGTCGCGGTACTCCTGGCGCAGCAGGGTCATGGGGACCACGAGGGTCCCGCCGAGTTCGGCCAGCATGGCGGCCGCCGTGTCGATCACGAGCCGGCGCCAGATCGGCAGGTCCTGGAAGTCGCCGACCTCGGCGAGGCGTTTGGGCGGCAGCAGGTGTGTGAGCGCTCCGCCGATGACCTCGGGGTCGAAGAGCGCGCTGTTCGGGATCAGGTCGATCAGTTCCCGTGCGGTGGTCGTCTTCCCCGCACCGAACGCACCGTTGATCCAGACGATCACGGTTCCCCCTCTTCTGTTGGCCCCCAGAGGCTTGCCCGCTCCACACTGCCACGGAAACCAGCCGCAGCTGAGGGGCCGCGCCACGGGGGGCCGGGGAGGGGGCTACTCCTGCGCGGGGAGGTGGTCGGCGGGGGCGAGGCTGTCCTGGCTGACGAGGTGGTCGACGGTGCCGAGCGTCTCCGGGACGTGCAGATCGCCGAGGGCGTCCTTGTCGACGCCGTGGGACGGGCTGATCGCGGCCACCACGAACCCGGTGGCGAGGGAGGCGATGGCGAGCATGCTGCGCTTCTTCATGCCCGGTTCAACTGTCAGGGCGCCCAGGGGTCACGCGGATCACCGCGGTTCCCCCGTCGGGGCGCCGCCGCACCGGAGTGGCCCCACCCGACACAACCGAACGCACGGCACCGCTTCCTGCTCCGAAATGCCCGGGGGAGCAAGGGAAATGACGCGATGTCGGACGTCCGTACCGCACCCAGCCGGACGTCACCGCGCCCCTTCCGACACAGTCGGACACGTCCTACCGTAAACGCACATCGATGACGCGTACATGACGTCATTGCCGCCTTTCGCGAGTCGGAGGAACGTAACGATGCGTCACCCTCACACCCGCACCATCCGCCGAAGAGTGGTGGGAGCGCTCACCGCCGGTCTGCTGTGCGCGGCGGGCCTCGCCGTCCCCGCCGCCGCGGCGGCCCCCGCCGAGGCGCCCGTCGCGCCCGCCCCCGCCGACGGCCTTGCCCTCACCCCGCCGATGGGCTTCAACAACTGGAACTCCACGCACTGCCGCGCCGACTTCGACGAGGAGATGGTCAAGGGCATCGCCGACCTGTTCGTGACGAAGGGCCTCAAGGACGCCGGGTACCAGTACGTCAACCTCGACGACTGCTGGGCCCTGCCCAGCCGTGACGCGAACGGCGAACTGGTCCCCGACCCGGTCCGCTTCCCCGGCGGGATCAAGGCCGTCGCCGACTACGTCCACGCCAAGGGGCTCAAGCTCGGCATCTACACCAGCGCCGGCACGAAGACATGCAACAGCGCGGGCTTCCCCGGCGCGCTCGGCCACGAGTACAGCGACGCCCAGCAGTTCGCCGACTGGGGCGTGGACTACCTCAAGTACGACAACTGCAACAACCAGGGCGTGGACGCCAGGCTCCGCTACACGACCATGCGGGACGCCCTGAGGGCGACCGGCCGGCCCATCGTGTACAGCATCTGCGAATGGGGCGAGAACAAGCCCTGGGAGTGGGCCGGGGACCTCGGGCAGCTGTGGCGGACGACCGGGGACATCAGCGACAGCTGGGGCTCGATGCTGTCGATCCTCAAGCAGAACCTGCCCCTCGCGCCGTACGCCGGTCCCGGCCGCTGACCGCCGACGTCAGCGGCGCCCAGGTGGTCCGGCTGGTCGTCACCGACGGCGGCGACGGCATCGACTCGGACCACGCGGACTGGGCCGACGCGCGGATCGGCTGCTGAACCGGCCGACCCGCGCGTGACCCCTCGCCCCGGCACCGGGGAGCGGGGTCAGACCCCCGCCGCGGTCGCGTCCGGCCGCCTCGCCAGTCCGGCCGCGGCGGCACCCACCAGACCGGCGTCCGTGCCCATCTGCGCGGGCGTCACCGTCAGCCGCCGCACGAAGGAGAGGGTCGCGTAGTCACCGAGGGCCTTGCGCAACGGCGCGAAGAGGATGTCGCCCGCCTTGCCGACGCCGCCGCCGATCACCGCGATGTCGATCTCCACCAGGGTCGCGGTGGCCGCGATGGCGGCGGCCAGCGCCTGCGCGGCGCGCTCGAAGGAGGCCACAGCGACGGGGTCGCCGGCGCGGGCGGCCGCCGCGACCGCGGCCGCCGAAGCGTCCCCGTCGGCGCCGGGCCGCCAGCCGCCCTCCAGGGCGCGCCGGGCGATGTTGGGACCGCTGGCGATCCGCTCCACGCAGCCACGGGAGCCGCACGGGCAGGGATCGCCGTCGAGGTCGACGCTGATATGGCCGATGTGGCCGGCGTTGCCGGTGGGTCCCGGGTGCAGCCGGCCGCCCAGGACGAGGCCGCCGCCGACGCCGGTCGAGACCACCATGCACAGCGCGTTGTCATGGCCGCGGGCGGCCCCCTGCCAGTGTTCGGCGGCCGTGATCGCCACGCCGTCGCCGATCAGTTCGACGGGCAGCCCGCCGGTCGCCGCCCGCACCCGCTCGACCAGCGGGAAGCCGCGCCAGCCCGGCACGTTCACCGGGCTGACGGTGCCGGCGGAGGCGTCGACCGGCCCGGCGCTGCCGATGCCGACGGAGCCGGCGCGGCGCCACAGGGGGGATCTGGCGAGTTCGCCCAGCACCTCCGCCACCGCCCGCATGACGGTCTCGCCGTCCTGCTGGGCCGGCGTCGAGCGCTGAGCGCGGACCTGGATCCGTCCGTGGCCGTCCACCAGCGCGCCGGCGATCTTGGTGCCGCCGATGTCGAGCGCAGCCACGAGGTCGGTGTGCATCAGAGTCGAATCTCCCCGTCAACCATGAGAAAGCAGTGCGAGACGCAGCCCGGTCTCGCGGTGGGGGCGCAGGCCGGTGATTGCGATGGACAGTGTCTCCCGCATCTGACAACGTTGTCCAGGCTCTATGCTCGACGCCACATCCTCATACCAGACCATTGACCTACGCACCCCCCGTGAACGACAGGACAGGACGCAGCATCGTGCCAGAGACCACCCGCCGCGCCGACCGAATCTCCGGAGTCTCCGGATCCCGCTACGGCAACCGTCCCACGATGAAGGACGTGGCGGCGCGGGCCGGTGTCGGGCTCAAGACGGTCTCCCGCGTGGTCAACGGCGAGCCGGGAGTCACCCCGGACACCGAGCGCCGCGTGCAGGAGGCCATCGACGCGCTCGGCTTCCGCCGCAACGACAGTGCGCGGGTGCTGCGCAAGGGCCGGACCGCGAGCATCGGCCTGGTCCTGGAGGACCTTGCCGACCCGTTCTACGGACCGCTCAGCCGCGCCGTCGAGGAGGTGGCCCGCGCCCACGGCGCCCTGCTGATCAACGGCTCCAGCGCGGAGGACCCCGACCGCGAGCAGGAACTGGCGCTGGCCCTGTGCGCGCGGCGGGTGGACGGGCTGGTGATCATTCCCGCCGGGGACGACCACCGGTATCTGGAGCCGGAGATCAGGGCGGGCGTCGCGACCGTCTTCGTGGACCGGCCTGCCGGGAAGATCGACGCCGATGTCGTCCTGTCCGACAACTTCGGCGGCGCCCGCGACGGCGTGGCCCATCTGATCGCCCACGGGCACCGCCGGATCGGCTTCATCGGCGACATGCCCGGCATCCACACCGCGGCGGAGCGGCTGCGCGGCTACCGGGCGGCCATGGACGACGCCGGGATACCCGTCGAGGACGGCTGGATGTCCCTGGGGGCGACCGATCCGGAGCGGGTGCGCCGGGCGGCCGAGGAGATGCTTGCCGCGTCCTCCCCGGTCACCGCGGTCTTCACGGGCAACAACCGGGTGACGGTGACCGTGATCCGGGTGCTCGCCGAGCACACCCGGCCCGTCGCCCTGGTCGGTTTCGACGACATCGAACTCGCCGATCTGCTCCGCCCGGGCGTCACCGTCGTCGCCCAGGACTCGGCGGCCCTCGGCCGCACCGCCGCCGAGCGACTTTTCCGGCAGCTGGACGGCAGCCTCCTCGCCCCGGACCGCATCGAACTGCCGACCCGCCTGATCACCCGCGGCTCGGGCGAGCTACCCCCGACCACCTGAGCACCCCCGCCCGACGCCGACCGGCAGCTCGACGGTGGCGAAGACGAGGGCCCACGGCGCGGCCAGACCGACGGCGGGCCCGGCGGCGAGTGATCCGGCCGCGGAGGCCGGGCGTGCCGGAGCCGCGTAGGTGCCGGGGCGGAAGCGGGGGACGACATCCGCTCGTCATCGTCGCCGGCCGAAGCTGTGACCGACGCATCGTCAGACCGGCCGCGCGCTGTCCTCGCGGTCGGCAGCCATGCCTGTCCCGGCCCACTGCCCCACAAGACGGGGCACTTGCCGCCCCTCTCCGACGCCCCCATGCTCAAGACACGTGTGACGGGGCCGGGCATCGGCGCCTGCGCGCCGCCCCGGGGTATGTCAGCGCCCCCGGGGCGGTACGGGCCCTGGCCGGACGCGCGGCACGCGGTGGTCGACGCCACGAGCACGTGCCGCTGCCCGCCGGGGCCGTCCTGGTGCCAAGCAGGTCCAGTGAAGTCCGCTGCGGTTCGACAGCGCCCCGAAGGGGCGCCGCGCGGGCACGACCAGCCACGACGGTGCCGCGGACGAACCGACGGCACAGCGCGGCATGTCCGGCGGAGCGCTCAGGTGGCCGGGGTCGTGAGGTCGGTGCGGTGGGGTGCGGCGAAGTGCTCCAGGTCCGGTCGGGTCAGACCGGTGTGCCGGTGCACCTCGTCGGGGTCGAGGGCGCCGCAGTCCAGGCCGCGCAGCAGGTGTCCGCCGAGCGCCTTGGCGGTGGCGGGCTCGTCCGCGATCTCGCCGTCGCCGCCGGTGTCGCCGCCGGCCCGGTCCGCGTATCGGGCCAGTCGCGCCGCCGTCTGCGCGAAGCCCTCGCGGTAGAAGGCGAACACGGCGGCGTAGCGGGTGGGGAGGTGGCCGGGGTGCATGTCCCAGCCCTGGTAGTAGGCGCGGGCCAGGGCGCGCCGGGTGAGGCCGTAGTGCAGCCGCCAGGCGGCGTGGACCTGCTCGGCCGGGCCGACCGGCAGCACGTTGGTGGAGCCGTCGGACACACGGACGCCGGTGCCCGCGGCGGCGACCTGCATGACCGCCTTGGCGTGGTCGGCGGCCGGATGGTCACTGGCCTGGTGGGCGGCCGAGACACCGAGGCAGGCGCTGTAGTCGAAGGTGCCGTAGTGCAGCCCCGTGGCCCGGCCCTCGGCGGCCCGGATCATCCGCGCGACCGTCGCGGTGCCGTCGGCGGCGAGGATGGCCTGGCTGGTCTCGATCTGGATCTCGAAGCGGAGCCGGCCGGGCGTGAGACCGCACGCCTTCTCGAATGCCTCCAGCAGCCGCACCATGGCGCCGACCTGCTCGGCGTAGGTCACCTTGGGCAGGGTGACGACCAGGCCCCGCGGCGGTCCCCCGGCCGCCATGAGGCCCGTCAGGAAGATGTCGAGGGTGCGGATGGCCCGCTCGCGCACCGCCGCCTCCAGGCACTTGATGCGGATGCCCATGTACGGCGCCGCCGTGCCGTTCCGGTACGCCCCGGCGATGAGCCGGGCGGCGCGGGCCGCCGCCTGGTCCTCCTCGGCGTCCGGGCGCGGTCCGTAGCCGTCCTCGAAGTCGACCCGCAGGTCCTCCACGGGCTCGCGCTCCAGCTTGGCGCGCACCCGCTCGTGGACGGGTCCGGCGAGTTCGTCGTCGAGGCCGAGGACGGCGGCGAAGGAGGCGGCGTCGGGGGCGTGTTCATCGAGCGCCGCGAGGGCCTGGTCGCCCCAGGAGCGGATGGTGTCGGCGGCGAACGCGTCGCCGGGGACGTAGACCGTGTGGACGGGCTGCCGGGTGCCGGGGTCTCCCGGGTAGCGGCGGGCCAGTTCGGCGTCGACCGGGGCGAGGGATGCGCCGATCTCCTCGCTGACGGCGCGCGCGAAGCTCGTCGCCGGCTGCTCCTGCTGGCCCTGACCCATCCCACAGCCTCCATCTTCCGCAGTACGGAATCAACAATCCGTTGAACGAAGCTATCCGGGCGCCTTCCTGATGGTCAACACCCCGTCCGCGGGCGGCCACACGGCCATATCGCCATGTTCACGCCCGCCCCGTAGGGCGGTATCACGCGTCCGTACCACCGACTCGTCCGGCCCGTTCCCACCGAAGGAGCCCCCGTGCCGAACCACAGCCGAGTCACGCGCCGTCTGGGTCTCAAGGCCGCCCTGTCCGCGGCGGTGACCGTGCCTTTGTCCAGTACAGCACTGTCCGTCCCCGCCGCCTCGGCGGAGCCGGAGCCGGACCGCCGGCTGGAGGTCATGTCCTTCAACCTGCGCTTCGCGAGCACCACCGAGCCGAACAGCTGGACCGCCCGCAGGCCGGTCATGCGCCGCCTGCTGCGCCGCGAGACCCCGCACGTCATCGGCACACAAGAAGGTCTCTTCCCGCAACTGCTGGACATCGACGCCGATCTCGGGCCGCGCTACGACTGGATCGGCACCGGCCGGCTGCACGGCAGCCGGGACGAGTCCATGGCGGTCTTCTACGACACCCAGCGCCTCACCCCGGTCGAGTACGACCACTTCTGGCTCTCCGACACCCCGGACGTGATCGGCTCGAACACCTGGGGCGCCGCCTTCGCCCGGATGGTCACCTGGGTCCGCTTCCGGGACCGGCGCTCCGGGGGCCGGGAGTTCTACGTCCTCAACACGCACCTCGACCACGCGAGTCAGTACGCGCGCGAGCGGTCCGCCGCCCTGATCGCCGGGCGCGTCCACGGGTTCGACCGCTCACTGCCGCTCGTGGTGACCGGCGACTTCAATGTCGCCGCCCACAAGAACGCGGTCTACGACACACTGCTGGGCGCGGGTCTGGTGGACACGTGGGACACGGCGGGCGAGCGCGGCCCGCTGTACGCCACCTTCCACGGCTACCGGCCGCTGACGCCGGACGGCGACCGCATCGACTGGATTCTGGCCACACCGGGGGTCACCACCCGGCGGGCGTCGGTCAACACGTTCTCGGCGGACGGCCAGTTCCCGAGCGACCATCTGCCGGTGCAGGCGTCCCTTTCCCTGGGCTGACGGCCCGGGAACGAACCGAGGCCCCCGCGACCGGCGTCCGGTTCCAGCGGTCGCGGGGGCCCATCGGGGCTCAGCCCTTACGGGTGTTGATCTCCTCGGTGAGCTGCGGGACGACGTCGAAGAGGTCGCCGACGACGCCGTAGTCGACCAGGTCGAAGATCGGGGCCTCCGGATCCTTGTTGATCGCCACGATCGTCTTCGAGGTCTGCATTCCCGCACGGTGCTGGATCGCACCCGAGATGCCCGACGCGATGTACAACTGCGGCGACACGCTCTTGCCCGTCTGCCCGACCTGGTTGGTGTGCGGGTACCAGCCCGCGTCCACCGCCGCACGCGAAGCACCCACCGCCGCACCGAGCGAGTCCGCCAGCGCCTCGATCACCGCGAAGTTCTCCGCGCCGTTGACACCGCGCCCGCCGGACACCACGATCGCCGCCTCCGTCAGCTCCGGACGCCCCGTCGACTCACGCGCCGTACGCCCCGTCACCTTCGTACCGGTGGCCTGCTCGGAGAAGGACACGTCCAGCGCCTCCACCGCGCCGGCGGCCGGGGCCGCCTCCACGGCCGCGCTGTTCGGCTTGACCGTGATGACCGGAGTGCCCTTGGAGACACGGGACTTGGTGGTGAAGGACGCCGCGAACACCGACTGCGTGGCCACCGGACCCTCCTGCGACGCCTCCAGGTCGACGGCGTCGGTGATGACACCCGAACCGATGCGCAGCGCCAGCCGGGCCGCGATCTCCTTGCCCTCCGCCGAGGACGGGACCAGCACCGCGGCCGGGGACACGGCCTCATAGGCGGCCTGCAGGGCGTCCACCTTCGGCACCACCAGATAGTCGGCGTACTCGGACGCCTCATGCGTCAGGACCCGCGCCGCGCCGTGCTCGGCCAGCGCCGCCGCGGTACCCGCGGCACCGGCGCCGAGCGCGACCGCGACCGGCTCACCGATCCGGCGCGCCAGGGTCAGCAGTTCCAGGGTGGGCTTGTGGACGGCACCGTCCACATGATCGACATAGACGAGGACTTCAGCCATGGGATTGCTCTCCTGCGTACGAAAAGGGGAAAGGGCGGTCGGCGGACGCGGGCTCAGATGAACTTCTGGCCCGCCAGGAACTCGGCGAGCTGCTTGCCGCCCTCGCCCTCGTCCTTGACGATCGTGCCCGCGGTGCGGGCCGGACGCTCGGCCACGGAGTCGACCGCCGTCCAGGCACCCGCCAGACCGACCTCCCCGGCGTCGATCTCCAGATCGGACAGGTCCCAGGACTCGACCGGCTTCTTCTTCGCGGCCATGATCCCCTTGAAGGAGGGGTATCGGGCCTCGCCCGACTGGTCGGTGACCGAGACGACCGCCGGAAGCCGGGCCTCCAGCTGCTCCGAGGCGGTGTCCCCGTCCCGCCGGCCCCTGACCGTGCCGTCCTCGACCGACACCTCGGACAGCAGGGTGACCTGCGGGACGCCCAGGCGCTCGGCGAGCAGCGCCGGGACGATGCCGCCCGTGCCGTCGGTGGAGGCCATACCGGAGATCACCAGGTCGTAGCCGGCCTTCTCGATCGCCTTCGCCAGCACCAGGGAGGTGCCGATGGCGTCGGTGCCGTGCAGGTCGTCGTCCTCGACATGGACCGCCTTGTCCGCGCCCATCGACAGCGCCTTGCGCAGCGCGTCCTTGGCGTCCTCGGGGCCCACCGTCAACACGGTGACCTCTACGTCATCGTCCCCCTGCTCCCGCCGGCCTTCGGAGATCTGCAGCGCCTGCTCGACCGCGTACTCGTCCAGTTCGGAGAGCAGACCGTCCACGTCGTCCCGGTCGACGGTCAGGTCATCGGCGAAGTGCCGGTCGCCCGTGGCGTCAGGCACGTACTTCACAGTGACAACGATCCTCAAGCTCACGCCGGCTCTCCTACTGCATCGACTGTTCTGGGCTGCCTCTTGCAGGCAGCATAGGCGCCTGAAGCGGCCGATCCCGGTCGGGGCGTCCGCGCGCTCCCCACCAGATATTACTCGTCAGTACACTCAGTTCGTTCCCACTGAGCAAGCGCTTTGAACTGTGACCTTCGCAACGCAGCGTAACCGGGCCCGGACGCCTTCGCCCAAGGAGCGCGGAGCGGTCAGTCCCTGAGCGCGTTGAAGCCGCCCTGGTGGTACAGGAGGGGGCGGCCCGCCCCTGCGGCGTCGCCCCGCTCGACCTGGGCGAGCACGATGCGGTGATCACCGGCGGGCACCCGCCCCACGACCCGGCAGACGAGCCAGGCGAGCACTCCGCCGAGCACCGGCACGCCCTCGGGACCCTCACGCCAGGCGGTGGCCGGGCCGAACCGGTCGGCGCCGCTGCGGGCGAAGGTCGCGGCCAGCTCGTGCTGGTGCTCACCGAGTATGTGGACGCCGACATGGCCGGTCTCGGATATCGCAGGCCAGCTGGAGGCACCGGTGCCGATGCCGAAGGAGAGCAGCGGGGGCTCGGCCGACACGGAGGTCAGCGAGGTGGCGGTGAAGCCGACCGGACCGCCGGCGCCCCGGGCGGTGATGACCGCGACCCCCGCGGCATGCCGCCGGAAGGCGGAGCGCAGCAGGTCGGGTGAGGCGAGCCGGGCGGTGCCGAGGTCGGGCGTGGCCGTCATGGAGTTGTCCTTCTCGGGAAGGGGACGAGCGGGTCGGCGGCTGCTCACCAGCCCGGACAGCGCGCGCTCGCGGTGCGCGCCAGGTCGACGTGCGCGCGTCCGAAGAGAAGGAGTTCCATGCCCATGCGGTCAGAGTGACGATGGATGGTACGCGCAGTCAAGAACGTCCGGGCGCATGGGAGATGTCTCACCGTCACCGGCACGGCCGTCACACCGCCTCTCCCAGCGCCGCGATGACGTCGGCCTTGCGCGGCTGCCCGGCGGCCCGCCGCACCACACGGCCCTCCGCGTCGAGGACGAGCACGGTGGGGGTCTTGACGATGCCGAGTTCCCGTACGAGGTCCAGACGGGACTCCGCGTCTATCTCCAGGTGGACCACGCCGGGAACCATGTCGGCCACCTCGCCGAGGACGCGCCGGGTCGCACGGCAGGGCGCGCAGAAGGCGCTGGAGAACTGCACGAGCGTCGCCCGTTCGCCGAACTCGCCGCCCAACTCGGCCGCCCCGAGTCGCTTCCCCTCGTCCCGTCCACGCATCCGCACTCTCCCGCTCCGCCGCCTGTGCAGCACTCCGTAGAGGCTCGCCGCCGCGAGCACCGCCGCGCACACCATCACTCCGGTCATCTCTTGGGCAGCGTTCACGAGACTGCAAAGATTCCCGGCTCCCGTACCTGTGCGGGCTGCGGAATGCTTGATCCATGGACATCGACGTGAGGGGGCCGCGCTTCGGGGCGGCCCTGACGACGGTCGTGCTGGCCGTCGTGCTGATCACCGGCAGCGCCTGGCTGCTGGCCTGGCAGACGCTGGCGTTCGCGCTGGGCGCGGCGGGCGGGGTGGGCAGGTCGCCGTACGGCCTGCTGTTCCGCCGGGCCGTCCGCCCGCGGATCGGGCCGCCGACCGCGTTCGAGGCGCCCGAACCGCCGCGGTTCGCCCAGGCGGTGGGGCTCGTCTTCGCCGGGCTCGGCCTCGTCGGGTACGCGCTGGGCCCGATCTGGCTGGGGCTCCTGGCCACCGGCGCGGCGCTCGCCGCCGCCTTCCTGAACGCGGTGTTCGGCTACTGCCTGGGATGCGAGCTGTTTCTGCTGCTGCGGCGCATCGGCGTACGCGCGGAGCGCAGGGGGGCGTGAAAAGCCGAGTCCGACCGCTCCGCCGACGTGACGAGAATCTCGCCGCGTCGGGGCACCAGGGCTGGCTCCCCGTTCGTTCTTCGGGCACGATCTGCGAGACGCCGTAAACCTACGGCTGCGTAACTTGTCCGCCGGGAGCGCCTTTCCCTGGCAGAGCAGGAAGGGTTCGTCCCGCCCATGGCAGAGCTGGTCTACCGTCCCGTCATCGGTTTCGCCAAGACGATGTTCAAGGTCTGGGACCTCAAGATCGACTGCAAGGGTTCGGAGAACATCCCTCGCTCGGGCGGCGCCGTGCTGGTGAGCAATCACATCAGCTATCTGGACTTCATCTTCAACGGGCTTGCGGCCCTGCCGCAGAAGCGGCTCGTGCGCTTCATGGCGAAGGAGTCCGTCTTCCGGCACAAGGTCTCCGGGCCGCTGATGCGCGGGATGAAGCACATCCCGGTGGACCGCGGACAGGGCGAGGCGGCGTACGCGCACGCGCTGGACTCCCTGCGGTCCGGCGAGGTCGTCGGGGTGTTCCCGGAGGCCACGATCTCGCAGTCCTTCACCCTGAAGGGCTTCAAGTCGGGTGCCGCGCGTCTCGCCCAGGAGGCGGGCGTCCCGCTGGTCCCGATGGCCGTGTGGGGCACCCAGCGACTGTGGACCAAGGGCCACCCGCGCAACTTCAGGCGCAGCCATCTGCCGGTCACCGTCCGGGTCGGCGAGCGGATCGAGGCGCCCCGCGACCAGTACGCGGGCGCGATCACGCGCCGGCTGCGCGAGCGGGTCCAGGATCTGCTGGAGGCCGCACAGCGCGCCTACCCGGGCCGCCCGAGAAACGCCGACGACCGCTGGTGGCTACCGGCCCACCTGGGCGGCACAGCCCCCACCCAGGACCAACTACGCGCAGCCGAGGCCCACTGACTTTCCGGCCGACAGCGCCCCGAAGGGGCGCGGGGAACTGCGCGACCAGCCACAACGACGCCGCACCCGCCCGACTACCCACCACGGCCCTCCCAGCGGAGCGCAACGCGGGGAACTGCGCGACCAACCACAACGACGCCGCACCCAACCGACAACAAACCACGCCCCACCCAGCGGAGCGCAAGGCGGGGAACTGCGCGACCAGCCACGACGACGCCGCACCCAACCGACAACAAACCACGCCCTACCCAGCGGAGCGCAACGCGGAGCGGATCGTGTCGAGGGTGATCCGCGCCCCGGGGCTGAACTTCTCCAGGAGTTCGGCGAGTTCGGCGGCGGCCCGCTCGATCGCGGCGGCCGGCATCGGGGCCAGGCCCTCCAGCAGGAAGACACCGGAGGCCGTCCGCTCGGTGAGCCGCGTGCGGGGACCCTGGCGCCAGTTCCAGCGGCGGCAGGTCACGCCCGCGTCATCGCGCCACACCACCTCGCCCGCGTCCGGGTGCTCGACCACCTCTTCGCCCCCGGCGACGGTCACGAAGTCCTCCTCGCCCGTGGCGCGCACAAGCCGCATGGTGCCCTCGATGCGCTCGGCGTCCTCGCCGCCCACGGGGATCAGATGGGCGACGCTGACGGCGTTGTAGAGGTCGACGAGCAGGTTGATCCGGGGCAGGCCGGACTCGGACAGCGCTCTTCTCGCCAGCGCCTCCGCCGAGTTGCGGGTGCGGGACGGCTTGGCGCCGAACGCCGTGTACACCTCCCGCCAGGCCGCCATGTGCGGGTCCTCGTGCGGGGCGCGCCCGGCCAGGCGGGCGGCGAGCCGGCGGGCCGCGTCGTCGAGCAGCGCCGAGGTCGCCTCGGTGCTGGGCCCGCCCACGAGGTCGTGCGCCTCGATGGCGACGTGGCTGAAACCGGGCGCGAGGGCGCGCACCTCGTCGGACACGGTGAGCGTGAGAGTCATCTGCCTCGCCTCAGAGTGCGGTGGGGAGGGTTTTCCAGAGGTGGTCCCGGTCGGGCGCGGCCTTCAGGGCACGCAGCACGGCCGGGTGAGGTTCAGCATACAGGACCGGATAGTCCATCTCATTGGACTCGGGGTCGGGCGTCCAGGCCAGCCGTTCACCGTCGAGGGAGAACCGGGCGTCGACGCCGGGTTTGTTGCCGCGCGGGTCCTGCCGGTGCCACGCCCCGTTGAACCGGACGGCGACCAGCCCGTGCACCACGTCGAGCTTCTGGTAGCACAGCGCCGTGGGGATGTCCTCGGCCCGCAGCAGCGCGGCCAGCGCGTGCGCCTTCGCGTAGCAGATGCCGGTGCGCAGCGTGAGGACGTCCGAGGCGCGCCAGGTGACCCGCGGATCGCCGGCGTCGCGGGAGTGCGGAATCGTGTCGCGTACGAATTCGAAGGCGGCTCGCGCATAGGCATACGAGTCCGGGACGTCCGCGGCCAGCCGGGCGGCCGTCTCGCGCACCACCGGGTGGTCATGGTCGATCGCCTCGTCCGCGGCCAGGTAGGCGGACAGGTCGGGCGTGTTCTGGATCAGCTCCATGCCCCGAGAGCATAGGAATGCGATCAACCGAGAGTCAATGACTTTTCAGGAGACCGCATATCTATGCATGGATCATCCGGGCCGCGCTACTGGCGGGCCATCTCCTCCTTGAGCGCCGCCACGAACGCGTCCACGTCCTCCTCGGTGGTGTCGAAGGCGCACATCCAGCGCACGACGCCCTCCGCCTCGTCCCAGAAGTAGAACCGGAACCGCTTCTGCAGCCGCTCGCCCACCTGGTGCGGCAGCCGGGCGAAGACGCCGTTGGCCTGCACCGGATGGCAGATCTCCACCCCGTGCACCGCGCGCACACCCTCGGCGAGCCGCTGCGCCATCTCGTTGGCGTGCCGCGCGTTGCGCAGCCACAGGTCCTTGGCGAACAGCGCCTCCAACTGCACGGAGACGAAACGCATCTTGGAGGCGAGCTGCATGGACATCTTGCGCACATGCTTCATGCGGCGCACCGCGTCCTGGTTGATGACGACGACCGCCTCGCCGAACACGGCGCCGTTCTTCGTCCCGCCCAGGGAGAGGATGTCGACGCCTGCGGCATTGGTCAGGGTCCGCATGGGCACGTCCAAAGAGGCCGCCGCGTTGGCCAGCCGGGAGCCGTCCAGGTGCACCGTCATGCCGTGCGCGTGGGCGTGCTCGCAGATCGCGCGGATCTCGCCGGGCGTGTAGACGGTGCCCAGCTCCGTGCTCTGGGCGATCGAGACGGCCTGCGGCATCGCCCGGTGCTCGTCCTCCCAGCCGTACGCCTGCCGGTCGATCAGCTCCGGGGTGAGCTTGCCGTCCGGCGTGGGCACGGTGAGCAGCTTCAGTCCCGCCATCCGCTCGGGGGCGCCGCCCTCGTCGACGTTGATGTGCGCGCTCTCGGCGCAGATCACCGCGCCCCAGCGGTCGGTGACCGCCTGGAGCGCGACGACGTTCGCGCCGGTGCCGTTGAAGACCGGGAATGCCTGCGCCGTGGCCCCGAAGTGACTGCGGACGATCCGCTGAAGGTTCTCGGTGTAGGCGTCCTCGCCGTAGGCGACCTGGTGACCGCCGTTGGCCAGCGCCAGGGCCGCCAGCACCTCGGGATGCGCCCCGGCGTAGTTGTCACTGGCGAAACCGCGGACCTGCGGGTCGTGATGGCGACGCGCGTCGGTCCTCGGTGGGTTCACGGCTTCTCGGTCAGCCACAGACGGTGTCCGTTCACTTCTGCGGCGGGCTTCCGCCAGATCTCGGCGATGGCCTCGGCCAGGTCCCCGACGTCCGTGAAGCCCGCGAACTTCGCGTTGGGGCGTTCGGCCCGCATCGCCTCGTGCACCAGCGCCTTCACCACCAGGATGACAGCCGCCGACGTCGGCCCCTCGGCGCCCCCGGTCTTGCGGAAGTAGTCGGCCATGGCCAGCGTCCATGCCTCGGCGGCGGCCTTGGCGGCGGCGTAGGCCGCGTTGCCCGCGGTGGGCCTGCTGGCACCGGCGGCGCTGATCAGCACGTACCGGCCGCGCTCGCTGCGCTGCAGCGCCTCGTGGAAGGCGAGCGAGGTGTGCTGCACGGTGCGGATGAGCAGCAGTTCGAGGAAGTCCCAGTCGTCGAGGCTGGTCTTGGTGAAGGTCTCGCTGCCGCGCCAGCCGCCGACGAGGTGCACGAGCCCGTCGACCCGGCCGAAGTCCTTCTCGATGTGGGTGGCCCAGTCGCGGGTGGACTGCAGGTCGAGCAGGTCCACCGTGTCGCCGGTGACCCTGGCGCCGCCGGAGGCGTAGCGGGCCGCGTCCACGGCCTCCGAAAGCCGCTCCGGGTCGTTGTCCGCTCCGACGACCGTCGCCCCCGCCTCGGCGAGCCTGCGCAGCGCCGCACGGCCGGCGGGTCCGCCCGCGCCCGCCACCGCGATGACCGCGCCGCTCAGTGCCCCGTTGCCGTTCCCCATCTTCGCCTCCTGAGCCTGCCGGGCCTCTACGGTACGGTCGCTCACGCGGCGACCCGCTCGGCGCCGTCCCCCGTGATGCCCCGGGTCGAGGCGATCACGTTCTTCAGCTTCTTGGACAACGCCTCATAGAACATGCTCAGCGGAAACTCGTCCGGAAGCACGTCGTCCACGAGTTTGCGCGGTGGCAGGGTCAGGTCGAGGGCGTCCGGGCCCTTGGCCCACTTGGAGCCCGGGTGCGGGGCGAGGTAGGCGGAGACGAGTTCGTAGCCGGCGAACCAGTGGACGAGCTTGGGGCGGTCGATGCCGTCGCGGTAGAGCTTCTCGATCTCGGCGCACAGCTGGTTGGTGACCTGCGGGGCGCGTTCCCAGTCGATGGAGAGCTTGTTGTCGGTCCAGCGGACGACGTCGTGCTTGTGCAGGTAGGCGAAGAGGAGCTGGCCGCCGAGACCGTCGTAGTTGCGCACGCGCTCGCCGGTGACCGGGAAGCGGAACAAGCGGTCGAAGAGCACCGCGTACTGCACGTCCCGGGCCTGCGCCACGCCGTCGGCCGTGAGCTGCACGGCCTCCCTGAAGGCGGTCAGGTCGCAGCGCAGCTCTTCGAGGCCGTACATCCAGAACGGCTGCCGCTGCTTGATCATGAACGGGTCGAACGGCAGGTCGCCGTGGCTGTGGGTGCGGTCGTGCACCATGTCCCACAGTACGAAGGCCTCCTCGCAGCGCTTTTGGTCGTGCACCATCGCGGCGATGTCCGCGGGCAGTTCAAGGCCCAGCAGGTCGACGGCCGCCGCGGTCACGCGACGGAAGCGGGCGGCCTCCCGGTCGCAGAAGATACCGCCCCAGGAGAACCGTTCCGGCGCCTCGCGCACGGCGATGGTCTCCGGGAACAGGACGGCCGAGTTGGTGTCGTAGCCCGCGGTGAAGTCCTCGAAGGTGATGCCGCAGAACAGCGGGTTGTCGTAGCGGGTGCGCTCCAGTTCGGCCAGCCAGTCGGGCCAGACCATGCGCAGCACGACCGCCTCCAGGTTGCGGTCGGGGTTGCCGTTCTGCGTGTACATCGGGAAGACGACCAGGTGCTGGAGGCCGTCGGCGCGCTGTGCGGCGGGCTGGAAGGCCAGCAGCGAGTCGAGGAAGTCGGGCACCTGGAAGCCGTCGTCGGCCCAGCGGCGCAGGTCCTGGACGAGAGCTCGGTGGTAGGCGGCGTCGTGCGGCAGCAGCGGGGACAGTTGCTCGACGGCGCCGATGACGCCGCGCACGGCCGCCGCGGCGTCGGCCGGGTCCGGGGCGCCCTCCGCGTCGAAGTCGATCGACCCGTCCTTGGACTGCCAGGGCCGGATCCGCTCCACGGCATCCTTGAGCACGGGCCACGCCGGGTGCTCGACCACCCTGGGCGCCGCATAAACCTGCTCCCCCACACCCGTCTGCACAAGAATTTCCGTCATGTCCCATCCTCCACGAAAGAAGCTCGCGTATGGACACCGTATGCATGCGCGGTTTCTCCTAGCAAGAGGACCATCAGGAAATTATCCTGCGGCACCTCGTCGTCACCGGCATTTTTCCTGCCCTGAACCGTGCGGACGCCCGCTTCCGCTTCGCGCTGCGGCTCCGCGCGCGGCCGGTGAGGCGACGGCGCGGGGCAGTGACGCGGACACGCGGCGCGCGGGCGCGGAGGCGTGGTGCGGGGGGCGCGGCGCGGGGACGCGGCACGGAGACACGGAGTGGAGGCGCGGCGCACGGGCGCGGTGCGGACGCACGGTGCACGGGCGCGGAGGCGCGGGGCGGGGCGCGGAAGCGTGGTGCGGAGGTCCGGTGGGTCAACCGTGTGGTGGACGCGCCCACGCCAGGGTGACGGCCACCCGGGGGTACGGGCCGAGAACCGCGCCGCCCGTCGCCCCGATCCCCCGTGTACGCGCGGGTTCATCGGCAGACCCGGCGGTTAGGCTGCGATTCCGCCCGCGTGGACGACGACGTCCGTCCGGTCCGCGCGTGTGCCGAGCCGCCGTCGACGGAAAGCGAGTCGAACCTTGAACCTCCTTACCATCGGTCACCGCGGAGTCATGGGTGTCGAGCCCGAGAACACTCTCCGTTCCTTCGTCGCCGCCCAGCAGGCCGGCCTCGACGCCATCGAACTCGATCTGCACCTGAGCAAGGACGGTGCCCTCGTCGTCATGCACGACGCGGAGGTGGACCGCACGACCGACGGCACCGGCCCGATCGCCGAGAAGACCCTCGCCGAGCTGCGCACGCTCGACGCGGGCAGGGGCGAGCGCGTCCCGGTGTTCGAGGAGGTCCTGGACGCCGTGAAGGCGCCGCTGCAGGCCGAGATCAAGGACGTGGCGGCGGCCCGAGCGCTGGCCGACGTGATGCTCCGGCGGGACCTGGCCCGCCGGGTGGAGGTCTCCTCGTTCCACGACGAGGCGATCACCGAGATCGCACGGCTGGTGCCCGGCGTGCGCACCGCGCTGATCGCCGGCCGTTACGGCACGGACGTCGTGGCGCGCGCCGTCGGCGCCGGTGCCGCGACGGTGTGCCTCGACATCCGGCGGCTCACCCTGGAAGTCGTGGAGCATGCCCGCAGGGCGGACCTGAGGATCATCGGCTGGGTGGTCAACACCCAGGAACACCTGCGGCTGGTGCGGGCCCTGGAACTGGACGGCGCGACGACGGACTACCCGCAGATCAAGCGCACCGGCCGGTTCACGGCGTGAGCGTCAGCCGAGTTCCTTGACCAGCAACTCGAACCGCAGATCGTCGCGGAGCGGGACGCCGAAGCGCTCGTCGCCGTACGGGAACGGCGTCATCCGTCCCGTACGGCGGTAGCCGCGGCGCTCGTACCAGGCGATCAGGTCCTCGCGCACGGAGATCACCGTCATGTGCATCTCCGTGACGGCCCAGGTCTCGCGGGCCTGCCGCTCCGCCTCCGCGAGGACCAGTTTGCCAAGGCCCGCTCCCTGCTGTTCCGGGCTGACCGCGAACATCCCGAAGTAGGCGTGGTCACCGCGGTGTTCGAGCTGGCAGCAGGCGACCGCCCGGCCCTCGCGCCACACCGTCAGCAGCCTGCTGTCGGGCGACTTGATCACCTCCAGCACGCCCTCGGGGTCGGTGCGCTGACCGTCCAGGATGTCCGCCTCGGTGGTCCACCCGGCCCTGCTGGCCTCGCCGCGGTACGCCGATTCGATCAGCGGGACCAGTACGTCGACATCGGCGTCGGTGGCGTCGCGGAAGGTGAGTCCGGTGGCGGCGGTGTCCATGGGCAGGGGTCTCCGATCTGGGGCGCGGCACGGCTCGCACGAGGGTAACCCCGCAACGAGGCCCCGTCGTCCGCCCGAGGGCGGTCCCCGCGGCGTCCGCCACCCGGTACCGGTGTGCCGACCGCGGCCCCGGACCCCGGCATCGACCCTGCTCGCGGTCCGTCCGACCCCGTCGCCGCACCCCCCACGCCGCGCGTCGCCAGTCCCGCCTGCCACGTATGCGTCGCGTCGCGGGCGGGGAGCCCGCGGCAGGGCCTAAGGTGCGGGCGCATGGTGCATGTACTGAGCAGTCGGACGCTTCTGCGACCCACCGACCCCGAGCGTTCCCGGGTCTTCTACGGCCGGCAGCTCGCGCTCGCCGTCTACCGCGAGTTCGGCACGGGTCCGGAGCGCGGGACGGTCTACTTCCTCGGCGGCGGCTTCCTGGAGGTGTCCGGGCGGTCCGACACCCCGCCGTCCCCGGCGCTGCAACTGTGGCTCCAGGTCGAGGACGTGGCGGCGGCGCACGCGGAGCTGCGCGCGAAGGGCGTGGAGATCGTCCGCCCGCCGGTGCGGGAGCCGTGGGGCCTGATCGAGACGTGGATCGCCGACCCGGACGGCGTCCCCATCGTCCTGGTCCAGGTACCGGCGGACCATCCCCTGCGGTACCGGCCGGGGATCTGAGCAGGTCCACTGAAGTCCGCTGCGGTTCGACAGCGCCCCGAAGGGGCGCGGGGCTGTAGCGACCGGGGATTCAGGCGCGCAGGGCGCCCATGCGGCCCTCCAGACGGCTCAGCAACTCGGCGAGCAGTGCGGCCAGTTCGCCCTGGCCCTCGGGGGCGAGGACGGACAGGACGGCCGTCTCGTAGGCGAGCTGTTCGGGCAGGATGCCGTCGACCAGGGCCCGTCCGGAGTCGGTGAGGCGGACATGGGCGACGCGGCGGTCGCGGGTGTCGCCGCGCCGCTCGACCAGGCCGCGTTCGGTCAGCTGCTTGAGGCGTTTGGTGACGGCGGCGCCCGAGGAGAAGGTCTCCCGGGCCAGCTCGCTCGGGGTCAGCTCGTGCCCGGTGCGGCGCAACGCGCCGAGCAGGTCGAACTCGGGGCGGCTCAGGCCGGCCCGGCGCAGGGGCGCGTCCTCGGCCTGCTGGAGCAGGGCGGCGCAGCGGTTGATGCGCCCGATCACCTCCATGGGTCCGGTGTCCAGGTCGGGATGGACGGTCCGCCACTGCCGGACGACCGCGGCGACCGTGTCGCCGCCGGCCGCGTCCCTGCCGCCCGCCGTGTCGTACCCGGCCGCGGGTCGTCCGTTGGTCGCCGTCATGGCCGTCCGTCCTCCGTTGTCGCTGTCGTCCGGGTCCGCGGCACCGCGCCCGGCTGCCCGGCCGTCCGCTCGGCGCTCGGGCCGGCCCCGGCGTGCGGCTCCCGGTGCCGTACCGTCGCGGCGAGCGTACGGTGTCCCGACCGCTCGGCGAGCACGACCCGCTCCTGGGGCAGGGCCCGCTGCCACCACTCGCCGGACGCGGCGTCCACCCTGGCCCGCAGGTCGGCGAGGGCGGCGGTGAGCGCGCGCCGGGCGGTCTCCAGGTCGCGGGGCGCAGGCCGTGGCTCGGCGAGCAGCCTCGCGGCGTGTTCCCCGGCCCGCTCGACGGCCGTCAGCGCGTCCTCGACGCGGTCGCCGGCGCGGCGGTTGGTGACGACGACGGCCGCCGCGAATCCGGCGAGGGCGCCGACGAGGGTGTCCAGCACCCGGTCGGTGATCAGCTCGGCGGAGTCCTGGGTCCGGGCGAACTCGGTGATGAGCAGCGCCATCGGAGTGACGCAGACGCTGCCGAGCCAGTAGTTGCGGCCCATCAGGGCCTCGGCGCCGAAGGCGCAGGCGAGGCAGCACAGCACCAGGGCCAGCGGGTGCAGGTGCGCGACGGGCACGACCGCGGCGAAGACCAGGACACCGACGAGGTTGCCGACGACGCGCTGGATGCCGCGCCGCCAGGTGAGGGCGAGGTTGGCCTGGTAGAGGGCGGCCGCGGTGACCAGGGCCCAGTAGGGGCGGCCGACTCCGAGGGCGAGGGAGGCGTATCCGGCGAGTGCGCAGCCGAGGGCGGTGCGGACGGCGAGCGGGGCGAGCGGGGCGAGCCTGCGGCGCAGCGGGGGTTGCGGGGCGGCGCTGTCGGCGGCCACGCCGAGCAGTTCCTCTTCGCCCGCCGCCGACAGACCGGCCCGCGGCACGGGTCCGGTGCCGCGCAGCGCGCGGGCCCAGGCGCGCAGCTGGTCCGGGTCGGCGTCCGCGGGTGCGGCGAGCGCGACCTCGGCGCGGACGACGAGGCGTTCCAGGTCGCGCCGGGTGCGGTCGGCGCGGGCCGCGGTGGACAGCAGCGACTGCCAGGCGCTCTGCACGGCGGCGGCCGCCGCGGCCCTGGCCGCCGTATGACCGTCGCCGGTGCCGCGGGTGGCGGCGTAGCCGGCGGCGGTGTGCAGGGCGTGGGCGGTGGCGCGCCGCTCGGGGCCGTGCGGGCGCAGCAGTCCGGGTGCCATGCCGACCAGCCAGGCAAGGGCGCCCGCGGCAAGCGCCAGAGCGACGTGGCCGGGTACCTGGCCGAGGGTCTGCGGGGCGAACAGCGAGGCGGAGCCGATGAAGGTCGGGATCACGTTCCCGGGCGGGCCGATGCGGGTGGCGTCGCAGAGCGTCTTCTGCACGGCGGCCAGCAGCGCCCCGACGGTGACCAGGACCACCGGGTCGGTGGTCAGGGAGGCGGCGACGAGGGCGACCGCGAGGCCGCCGGTCATGCCGAGCACCACCCAGGCCAGGGCACGGGCGCGGGCGGCGTAGGGGCGGTTGTGGGCGTAGAGCGCGCACAGGGACCCGGCCATCGTGTACATGGCCAGGTCGAGGCGGCCGAGCGCGAGCAGGGTCAGGTTCGGCGGGCCGGCCGCGGCGACCGCGCTGAGCGCGGGCTTGAACCAGATGTCGGACGGCCGGCCGAGGCGCAGCACCCCGGCGAGGGGAAGTCGGGTGGGGGTCGCACTGCTCATCCCACCAACTTAGCATGTGTTTTACTCGTAAAACACATGGCTTTCCCGAAGGCCGCCCCGCCCCACCTGCTGCGCTCTGCCGAATGCTCCCCGTGTACGCCTTTGCGCTTGCGTGCGCGCCTCGTGCCGGGGGCATCGCACCCTCGACGGCGCGGCGAGCGCCGGACGGGGACCGGGAACGGGGAGGCGCGTGTGCACGGACCGGCTTCACCGGGCTGGCTGCTGGTCGCGCTGTGCGCGCTCACCGGCGCCTACTGCCTGCTGCGGATGCGCAGCGCCGTGCCGGAACAGCGGCGCTCGGCGGGCGGCGAAGCGCTCATGGGCTTCGGCATGGCGGCGATGGCCGTACCCACCACGGTGTTCACCCCTCCCTCCTGGGCGTGGCCCGGGTACGCGGCCGTGTTCGGCGCGGCCGGACTGCGCGCCCTGTGGGCGGCGCGCGGCCGACCGCACCATCTGCACCATGCCGTGGGCGCCGCCGCGATGGTCTACATGGCGGCCGTGATGGCCACCGCCCCCGGCTCCGCCCACCACGCGCACGGCGGCGGGGTCCCCCTGCTGACCGGGCCACTGCTCCTCTACTTCACCGGCTATGTGCTGCTGTCGGGCGTGCGCCTCGTCCCGGTCGCCGCGGCGGCGGGCGGCGGCCCCGGCTGGGGCGACCGCCCGGAACTGGCGCTGGCCTGCCGGTTGTCGATGGCCATCGGCATGGTGGCGATGCTGCTGACGCTCTGACCCGGAACCCCGAGCGGGCCCCGACACCGGGCGCGGACGTTGCCTGCGTCACTTTGCGGCGGCGGACCGTACCCCTGAGCGGCCCGCCGCTCATAGGCTGCTGCCCATGATGGTCCCCGCGGCACTGCTGCTGCTCGGCGCGCTGGCCGCCGTCGTCGCCCCCCGGCTGCTCGCGCGGGCCGACTGGCCGGACCGGGAACCGGTGGTCGCCCTGTGGGTGTGGCAGTGCGTCGTGGCGGCCGTACTGCTGTGCTGCGTCCTGTCGATGACGCTGAGCGCGGCCGCCGCCTGGCAGGCGGTCCGCGGGCATGTCTTCGCCCCGGCACCGCGCGCGGTCGTCGACGCCTACGCCCTCGGCGCGGCCGGGCCCTGGGCGGCGGCGACCGCGGTGACACTGGCCTGCGCGGGCCTGTGGAGCGGCGCCATGCTGGTCCGCGAGGTGCTGCGGGCCCGGGCGCGGCGGCGCCGGCGACGGGCCGAACTCCTCGTGCGTTCCCCGCTGTTGCCCGGTGAGGAACCGGTGGGCGGCCGGCTCGTCGTCCTGGAGGGCGAGCGGCCCGACGCCTGGTGGCTGCCCGGCGCGGCACCGCAACTCGTCGTCACCACGGCCGCGTTGCGCCGTCTGAAGGGACGGCAGCTGGATGCCGTGCTCGCCCATGAGCAGGGTCACGCCACGGCCCGGCACGACTGGCTGCTGCACTGCTCGGACGCGCTCGCCGACGGTTTCCCGCAGGTGCCGGTGTTCGCCGCGTTCCGCGACGAGATGCACCGGCTGGTCGAATTGGCCGCCGACGACATGGCATCGCGTCGCTTCGGCCGGCTCACCACCGCGCTGGCGCTTGTCGAACTCAACGAGGACCGCGGGGTGTTCGGGCCCGGCCCCGCCGCACAGGCCCATGTCCCGCAGCGCGTGCACCGGCTGCTGTCGCCCCCGGACCGGCTGACCGCGATGCGCCGGCTGCGCCTGACGGCCGCGGCGGCGCTGGTGCCGGTGGTCCCGGTGCTGGTGACGCTGGTGCCGGGGCTGCAGGCGCTTCGCTGACCCGGTCGGCCCGCGTCCCGCGCCCCGCGTCCGCGAAGATCACTCCATGCGCCGAACCGCCACACAGTCCCCGCCCCGCCTTCCGGACCACCGCGCCGCCGCCCGCACGACCCGCGCCGCCCTCGCCCTGGCGGCCTGCTCCGCCGTGCTGCTCGCCCTGGTCGCGGCCGAGTGGCGCCCCCTGCTCGCGCTGGACGGCGACATCGCCCGCACCACGCACCGCTGGGCGGTCGCGGAGCACGGCCTCACCCGTGTCTCGCGGATCCTGACGGACTGGGTCTGGGACCCGCTGACCATGCGGCTGGTGTGCGCGGCGGCGGCCGGATGGCTGGTGTGGCGCCGCAGGGCCTGGTGGACGGCGCTGTGGCTGGTGGTGGCCTGCGCGCTGGGCACGGCGCTGCAGCAGTCCCTGAAGGCCGCCGTGGGCCGCCCCCGGCCCGTCTGGCCGGACCCCGTGGACTCGGCGCACTACGCGGCCTTCCCGTCCGGGCACGCCATGACCGCGACGGTGGTCTGCGGGCTGCTGCTGTGGCTGCTGCGGCGCCTGGGCGCGGGGCGGATCCTGTGGCGCACGGCCGTCGCCGTGGCCGCGGTCTGTGTGCTCGGCGCCGGGCTGACCCGGGTGTGGCTCGGCGTGCACTGGCCCTCGGACGTGCTGGGCGGCTGGCTGCTCGGCGGGTTGGTTGTAGCGCTCGCGGCCCTTGTGCACACGAGGGGCCTGGGACGGGGCGGCGGAACGGACCCCGCGCACCGCTAAGATCGCCGCATGTCTGCCGTGCTGTTCGACTTCTCCGGGACCCTCTTTCGCGTCGAGTCCACCGAGTCGTGGCTGCGGGCCGTCCTCGACGGGGCGGCCGTGACGCTGTCCGAGGCGGAGCTGACCGAGACGGCGCGGGCGCTGGAGACGGCCGGTGCGCTGCCGGGCGGCGCGGCCCCGGCGCGGCTGCCCGAGGACCTGGCCGAGGTGTGGGCGGTCCGCGACGAGAGCGCCGAGCTGCACCGGGCGGCCTACACGGGCCTGTCGCGGCGGGTGCCGCTGCCCGATGACGGCCTGCACGACGCGCTGTACGAGCGGCACATGTCCCCGGACGCCTGGTCCCCGTACCCGGACACCGCCGAGGTGCTGCGCACGCTCAAGGAGCGCGGTGTCCCCGTCGCCGTGGTCAGCAACATCGGCTGGGACCTGCGTCCGGTGTTCCGCGCGCACGGCCTGGACGCGTTCGTGGTCGCGTACGTCCTGTCGTACGAGCACGGCGTCCAGAAACCGGACCCGCGGCTGTTCTCCGTGGCCTGCGAGGCGCTTGGCACGCGACCGGACAAGGCGCTGATGGTCGGCGACAGCCGGCCCGCGGACGGCGGCGCGACGGCGCTGGGCTGCCGGGTGCACTTCGTGGACCATCTGCCGGTGGCCGAGCGGCCGGACGCGCTGCTGCCGGTGCTGGACCTGGTGGCCGGGCCCGGCCGGCCGGTTCAGCCCCGGTAGTCCTCGACCTGGGACGACGGCCGCACCCGCGCCTCGTCCGGGTTCTCGCCGAACTCGGACTTGGCCCGGCGCTGGCGCAGCAGGTCCCAGCACTGGTCGAGTTCACGCTCCAGTTCGCCGAGCCGCCGCCGCTCCGTGGCGCCGTCGATCTCGCCGGACGCGAGCGATGCGCGCAGCTTGCGCTCGTCGTCGACCATCTCGGTGATCCTGGCCAGTATCCGCCGGTCCTGTTCCATCTCCACCCGCCTCCTCGGCTCGTCGCCCGTGCCCACTGTAGAGACGGGCAGGCGGCCGTGCCCACCGCGGGGACCAGCAGGCGGCCGTGCGAGACGGCAACCGAAAGCGTGCGGCCCTCGCTCGTGCGGGAAGTGCCGGACGGTGCGTGCCGCCCGCCGAGGCGATCCCCCGCGTCGCCCCGGACGGACGGCAGCCCTGGACAGGCCCGTGCGTCGGCCGGGCCTGCTGCGTTGAGTATAGTTGGCTGGCAGCCAGTCAACGCAGGAGTTACAGCATGTCCCCGCGCAGCGCCTCGGTCAATGAAGAGTTGCGGCGGCGTTCGCGCGAGCGGCTTCTACAGGCCGCGGTCGAGCTGGTGGGCGAGCACGGGTTCGAGGCGACGACCCTCGGTGCCATCGCGGACCGGGCGGGCTCGGCCCGTGGACTGGTGTCGTACTACTTCCCCGGCAAGCGCCAGCTCGTGCAGTCCGCCGTGCACCGGTTGATGCACCGCACGCTGGAGGAGGCGCTGGAGCGCGAGCCGCACACCGAGGACGGCCGGGAGCGACTGGCGAGGGCCATCGACGCGATCCTGGGGCTGGCACGCGACCGGCCCGTGCTGATGCGCCAGCACATGGCCGGGCTGTTGCAGGCCGAGGGGTTCGTCCAGTGCCCCGAGCAGCGGCGCCTGTCGGAGCTGCTGAGCGACACCGTGAGCCGGTACGGCTCCCATGACGTCACCGCCGGCTACCCCATGCTGCGTGCGCTGCTGATGGGCGCGGTGTACGCGGCGCTGGTGCCGGGCGTGCCGATGCCGGTCCCGGTGCTGCGGGCCGAGTTGTTCGAGCGCTACCGGCTCGACTGGGAGATGGGCGTTCCACCGGACGCCGCGGCGGCGCCGGACGGCAGGTGTGCCTCGGATCTGTCGCGGTTCTTCGCCACCGGCGCACAACCGGCGGGCCGGCCCGAGGAATCGGGCCGGCCCGAGGAATCGGGCCGGCCCGGTCTACCGGATCCGGCTCAGCGGTCGAAGTAGTCCGGCTGCGTCTGGACGTTGAGTTCGTCCAGCCGGATCCGGGCCGCCGGATCCGTGCGCCGGTCGCTGAGCTTCAGGACGTCGAAGCCCTTGGCGATGTCGTTCGAGTAGATGTAGCCGTTGTAGTAGTACGCCGACCAGGAGCCGCCGACCACGAGCTGGTCGGTGGTGAGCGGGCCGCGCTCGAAGTAGCCGATCTCCTTCGGCTTCGAGGAGTTGGTGAAGTCCCAGACGGAGACGCCGCCCTGGTACCAGGCCTGGACCATGATGTCCCTGCCCTTGACCGGGATCAGCGAGCCGTTGTGGGCGACGCAGTTCTCGGTGTCCGCCTGGTGGCGCGGGATCTTGTAGTAGCTGCGGAAGACCAGCTTGCGGTGGTCGCCCTTGCCGACGATGTCGTAGATGCCGTCCGCGCCGCGGTTCGGGCCGATGGCCGCGTTGCAGGTGGCCGCGCCGCCGCCGCCCAGCTCGTCGGTGAACACCACCTTGTCGGCCTTCTGGTTGAAGGTCGCCGAGTGCCAGAACGCGAAGTTCACGTTGTCCTGGACCTGGTCGATGACCTTCGGGTGCTCCGGGTCCTTGATCGACAGCAGGATGCCGTCGCCCATGCAGGCGCCGGCCGCCAGGTCCTCGGAGGGCAGGACCGTGATGTCGTGGCAGCCGGTGGTCTTGGACACGCCCGGGTTGGTGGGCGCGCCCGGGTTGCCGCCGCCGTCGGGCCCTTCACCCGGGAAGAGCACCGGGAAGTTGACGACCGCCGCCTTCTCCGGGTGGCTGCGCGGCACCTTGATGACGGAGATGCCGTCGTGCGGCGGCTGGCAGTCGGGGTAGGTGACGCTCGGCGAGTACGAGGAGACGTAGATGTAGACGTTCTTGCGTTCGGGCACCAGCGAGTGGGTGTGCGAGCCGCAGGCGGTCTCGACGGCGGCGACGTACTTCGGGTTCTTCTTGTCGCTGATGTCGAAGACCTTCATGCCCTCCCACGAGGACTTCTCGGTCGCGGGCTGGGTGGTGCTGTTGCAACTGCTGTCGCTGCGCGAGGAGTCGGTGGACAGGAAGAGCAGGTTGCCGGAGACGGAGACGTCGTTCTGCGAGCCCGGACACAGCACCTGGGCGACCGTCTTCGGCGCCTTCGGGTTGCTGATGTCGAAGACGCGGAAGCCGTCGTAGTTGCCGGCGAAGGCGTACCTGCCCTGGAAGGCGAGGTCCGAGTTCGTCCCCGGGAGCGCGTCCTTGGGGATGTTGGTCAGGTGCTCGATGTTGGCGGAGTGGACGACCTCGTCCCGGCCGGGTATCTCACCGCTCGCGATGGCGTCGCGCACCTCGGCCCTGGCGCTCGCGGACACATCGTCCCGCGCGGCCGTGCCGTCCCCCGGGTCGGGGGTCGCGACGGCCGGATGGGCCGTCAGCAGCGCCGCGAGGAGCCCCGCGGCCGCGGCGGCGACACCCAGGTGTCTGCGCCGCGTTCGGGCTTCGTTCAACAGGATCACTGTTTCCTCCCTGGTTCCGTTCACGTCGGAACGGGTCACGCACCCTCGAAGTATCGTCTTCATCATGCACATATCAACAGTGGGCAACGAACTCGTAATGAAGCTTTTCGATCAGTGGGCCGCGGAAGCGTGCTAGGACGGTCATCGGCACTCACCGCGTGCCGGCCAGCAGTCACCCACCACGCCTGCCACAGGAGGTCGTCGTGCCCCACCGCCGAGCGTCCCTAGCGTTCGTCGCCGCGGCCTCGCTGGCCGCGCTCACCGTGCTCGGGCTCACCGGCTGCGACTCCGGTTCGGACGCCAAGTCGCCCGCGTCGAGCGGGCCTTCGGTGATCGTGCCGGGAAAGCCGGGCGAGCAGAACCGCACCCTGTCCGCCGCGGACGCCGCCGAGCAGCGCGCCGAGGACGACTCCCCCAACTCGGCGGACGTCGACTACGCGCGGATGATGATCCGGCATCACTCCCAGGCCCTGGAGATGACCGAACTCGTCCCGGACCGTGCCGAGTCGTCGAGGGTCAAGCGGCTGGCCGAGCGGATCGCCGCGGCCCAGGGCCCGGAGATCGCCGCCATGCGGGCCTGGCTGACGTCGTACGGCAAGGACGAGCGGCCCGAGGGGCACGACCACGCCGCGATGCCGGGGATGGCGAGCGAGGCGCAGCTGAAGAAGCTGCGCGCGGCACGCGGCAACGCGTTCGACGAGCTGTTCCTGACGCTGATGATCACCCATCACGAGGGCGCGATCACCATGGCGACCGATGCCAAGGCGCAGGGCAACAACATCCGGATCGAGGAGATGGCCGACGACGTGGTCGCTCAGCAGACCAGCGAGATCGCCCGCATGCGAGACATGCGCTGACGCCGTCCACCAATGCCTGCGGCGCGCTCGGCCGGTCCGACGGCGTGGGGCCGATACCGTGCGCGAGGGGGGCTCGGTGCCCACAAGATGTGGGCCCGACACACGGGCCGGCGCCCCATGTGGCGCGGGACCGGCCCCGCGCGCCACATGGGGCCGTCCCACATGTGTGACCGGGTCGACGCCGCGCGTGACGCGGGCCGGTGACCCACATGCTGCGGGGCCGGAGCCACATCGCCGCGCCGACGCCGCGCGCCGCGCGGGGCCGCGTCACGCGTCAGGCCGGATCGAAGCCGCGCGTGACGCGGGACCGTTCCGCACCCGGCTTGGGGCGGTCCCATGCGTCAGGTCGGCCTGGCGCCGCGCGGCGCGGGGCCGGGGCCGCCGGGCAGGGCGGATCGGCCCGGTCGTCGGGTCGCGGTCAGCGGCGTGCGTGGCGCGGGGGGAGGAGGCCCGCGTCGCGGGCCTGCGCGATCAGGACGAGCGACTTGCGCCGCCCGTACCCGGTCGCCGACATCACCGCGAGGACCGGGTCCGCGCCTTCCTCCTGGGCGGTCCGGTAGGTGCGCGCGACCTGCCGGCGTCCCTCGTCGCCGCGCGGCCAGGCCGGGCGGGCCCGGGCCGCCGCCCCGCCCTCGCCGCCCGGCTCCGCGCCGAGGCCGCACGCCCGCAGCAGCGGCTCCTCGATCCAGTCGGCCAGCACCGTCAGGTCGTCCGGGGACAGCGCGGGCCTGGCCCGGACGTCCTCGAAGAAGACGCATCCCTCGCAGACCACGGCGAGCACGTCGATCCGGGCGCCGTCGGCGAACGCCAGCCGGACGGTGAACCACGACGCGGTGCTCTCGTCCTCCCGTACCTCCCACGCGGGTCCCACCGACACCGTGCCGTCCGCGGGGCAACGGTCGGAAAGATCAAGAAAGGATGCTTCCAGCACACACGCAAAGTAACCGCATGATCACATCCCGGCGGCAACAGACACGCACGCCCGTCACCCCGGCGGACCCTGTCAGCGGGCCCCCGGCGGTGCGATGCTGGAGCCACCAGCACCCCTGCGCCTTTCGGGGTTAGGAGTCCGCCGTGTTGCGTGTCGCCGTCGTCGGTTCCGGGCCGAGCGGGTGCTACACCGCCCAGAGCCTGGTCCAGCAGGACCCCGACGTGCTCGTGGACGTCCTGGACCGGCTGCCGTGCCCGTACGGACTGGTGCGCTACGGCGTGGCCCCGGACCACGAGAAGATCAAGTCGCTGCAGCAGAACCTGCGGGCGGTCCTGGAGGAGGACCGGGTGCGGTTCCTGGGCGGCGTCCGGGTCGGCGGCCCCGGCGGCCCGGACGTGGCGCGGCTGCGCGGGCTGTACCACGCGGTCGTGTACTGCGTGGGCGCCGCCGCCGACCGGCACCTCGGCATTCCGGGCGAGAACCTGCCCGGCAGCTGGTCGGCCACCGAGTTCGTGGCCTGGTACAGCGCGCACCCGGACGCCGCCGACGCCGGCTTCCTGCAAGACGCCCGGTCGGCCGTGGTCATCGGCGTCGGCAATGTCGCGGTGGACGTCACACGGATGCTGGTCCGCGCCGCGGCGGAACTGAGCCCGACCGACATGCCGCAGGACGCGCTGACCGCGCTGGTGGCGAGCCGGGTGTCCGAGGTGGTGATGGTCGGCAGGCGCGGGCCCTCGCAGGCGCGTTTCACCACGAAGGAGCTGCGCGAGCTGGGCGGGCTGCCCGGCACCGACGTCGGCGTGGACCCCGCCGAGCTGGCCATGGACCCGGCGTACGCCGACCCGTCAGGGCTGCCCGCGCCGCGGCGCCGCAATCTGGAGGTGCTGCGCGACTGGGCGGCACGGGAGCCCGGCGGCGCGGCGCGCCGGATCGGGCTGCGCTTCTTCCTGCGCCCGGTGGAACTGCTCGGCGACGGCGGGCGGGTGGCCGCGGTCCGCTTCGAGCGTACGGCGCCGGACGGCCGTGGCGGTGTGACGGGGACCGGCCGGTTCGAGACCGTCGAGGCCCAGTTGGTGCTGCGGTCGGTCGGCTATCGCGGGGTGCCGCTCGCGGGGCTGCCGTTCGACGCGGACGAGGGCACGGTGCCGAACGAGCGGGGCCGGGTGCTGCGCGACGGCGTGGCGAGCCCGGGTGAGTACGTGGCGGGCTGGATCAAGCGCGGCCCGACGGGGGTCATCGGCACCAACCGTCCGTGCGCCAAGGAGACGGTCGCCGCCCTGTTCGCGGACGCGCCCGCGCTGCTGCGCCGTGAGGTGCCGGGTGATCCCGCGCGGGCGCTGCGCGCCGAGGGGATCGAGCCGGTCGAGTGGGCGGGCTGGCGGGCGATTGAGCGGGCCGAGGCGGCGCTGGGGGCGCGGCTCGGCCGCCGCGTGGTCAAGCTGGCCGACTGGGACTCGCTCCTGGCGGCGGCCCGCACGGCGGCCCCTTAGCCGCCGCCGGACGTCCATGGCCGGGCGTTCCCCGGCTGGATCAGGACGGTGGAACCGGACCGAACCGCACGAAACAGCCTGCCCGCGAAGGTTCAGGCGTCGGCGCCGAGCCGGGCGGCCTGCCGGGCGGCGGCGGCGAGAAGGCTGTCGAGCAGCCCCGGGAAGAGATCGTCCAGGTCGCCCGTGCGCAGGCCGTTCATCTTGGCCGTGCCCCGGTAGACCTGCCGGATCACCCCCGACTCGCGCAGCACCCGGAAGTGGTGCGTGGTGGTCGACTTGGTGACCGGCAGATCGAACTGCGAACAGGTCATCTCGTCGCCCACGGCGGCGAGTTCGCGCACGATCTGCAGCCGCAGCGGATCGGAGAGAGCGTGCAGCACACCCTCCAGACGGATCTCGTTACGCCCGGGGTGCTCCAGCTCGCGGCTGGTCACGGAGGTACTGGTCACGGCGGCTCACCTTCGTCGTCGTCGATCCCTCATTGTACGAGAGACATCGTAGTTTGACATTCCCCGTACTACGACGTCTATCGTACGAAGGACGACCGACCTCGTGACGACGATTGGAGTCCGCCGTGAGTACGCTCTTCGAGCCCATCACCCTGCGCGAAACCACCATGGCCAACCGGGTCTGGATGGCGCCGATGTGCCAGTACTCCGCCGAGCCGGAGGGCCCCGCGCAGGGCGCGCCGGACGACTGGCACTTCGCGCACTACGCGGCGCGTGCGACCGGCGGCACCGGCCTGATCCTCACCGAGGCCACCGCCGTCTCGCCCGAGGGCCGGATCTCGCCGTACGACCTCGGCATCTGGAACGACACCCAGGTGGCCGCGTTCCGCCGGATCACGCGCTTCCTCGTGGGCCAGGGCACGGTGCCCGGGATCCAGCTCGCGCACGGCGGCCGGAAGTCCTCGACCGACCGGCCGTGGAAGGGCGGCGCGCCCGTCGGACCCGAGGCGCACGGCTGGCAGCCGCTCGGCCCGAGCCCGGTCCCCTTCGGCGCGGGCCACCCTGTGCCCCATGAGCTGACGGTCGATCAGATCGCGGAGATCGTGGACGAGTTCGCGGCGGCGGCCGAGCGCGCGCTCGCCGCGGGCTTCGAGGTCGCCGAGATCCACGGCGCGCACGGCTACCTGATCAACGAGTTCCTTTCGCCGCACTCGAACCACCGCACGGACGCGTACGGCGGCTCGTACGCGAACCGGACCCGCTTCGCCCTCGAAGTCGTCGACGCGGTGCGCGCGGTGTGGCCGGACGACAAGCCGCTGTTCTTCCGCATCTCCGCGACGGACTGGCTGGAGGAGGGCGGCTGGACCGCGGACGACACGGTCCGCTTCGCCGGCGAACTGCACGCCCACGGCATCGATCTGCTGGACGTGTCCACCGGCGGCAACGCCTCCGGCGTCCGCATCCCCACCGGTCCCGGCTACCAGGTGCCCTTCGCCGCACGCGTGAAGGCGAAGACGTCGCTGCCGGTGGCCGCGGTCGGCCTGATCACCGACGCCGAGCAGGCGGCGAAGATCGTGGCCAACGACGAGGCGGACGCGGTGCTGCTGGGCCGTGAACTGCTGCGCAACCCGTCCTGGGCGCGGCACGCCGCGCGGCAGCTGGGCGCCACGGTGCGGGTGCCGGACCAGTACCACCGCTCGGTCTGAGCACGGCGGTGCGCCCCACGCCGGCCCGCCCCGTCCGCGCGGGTCGAGCCGCGATGGGTGCCCGACGTGCCGCTCGGCCCGCACCCGCCGCCCGGGTCGCGGGCCGCAGGTCGGTCACGGCCTTGATGGGAGCGCTCCCGTACGACCGCCGGCATGGCCGGAAGGATGTCGCGCGAGGCGTTGACTAGAAAGCGCTTGCACCCTACGGTCCGTTCAGCAGTGTGACCGTGCGACCCGACATCGGCCCCATACGGTCACCTGCCCGCACAGAGCGTTCCACATGGTGCACGCCGTTCACATACACGGCTTGCCGGCCAAACTCCCCCACACGGAAGAAGGCATACGGGACATGACCTTACGAGCACGGTCACGCGCGACCACCGGGCGCGCCCTGACGGGCGGTCTCGCCGCCCTCGGTCTCTCGCTTGGCATGATCATGACTGACGGGACGGCGGCGAGCGCGGCCACCTGGCCGACGCCCAGCGGCAGCCAGGGCGTCTCCGCCACCATCTCGGTCTCCGGCACCAAGGACTACGGGATGCTGCGCCTGTACGGCACCGGGGACCTGGGCACCGGCGGTCAGAACGAGGACCAGGACCCGATCCTCGAACTGGCCCCCGGCACCGTCCTGAAGAACGTCGTCATCGGCTCCCCCGCCGCGGACGGCATCCACTGCCTGGGCAGCTGCACGCTGCAGAACGTCTGGTGGGAGGACGTCGGCGAGGACGCGGCCACGTTCCTCGGCTCCTCGTCGTCCAACGTGTACACGGTCTCCGGCGGCGGCGCGAAGGAGGCCAGCGACAAGGTGTTCCAATTCAACGGCGCCGGCACGCTGAACGTCTCGGGCTTCGCGGTGCAGAACTTCGGCACCTTCGTCCGCTCCTGCGGCAACTGCCGGACCCAGTACAAGCGGACGATCACCATCGACTCCATCGAGGCGACCTACAAGGGGAGCCGGCTCGTCGGCATCAACACCAACTACGGCGACAGCGCGACCCTGAAGCGGATCACCATCGTCGGGGACTCCAGCGAGAAGATCATCCCCTGCCAGAAGTACATCGGGAACAACACGGGCGCCGAACCGTCCACGAACGGCTCCGGGGCCGACGGCACCTACTGCAAGTACGCGTCGTCCGACATCACCTACAGGTGAGCCACCCGGACCGCGAGAGAGCGCCGGGGGCCGTCACCGCGGGTGGCGGTCCCCGGCGCCGCCCAGGCCGCTCACCGCTGAGGTCAGTTCGTGCTGGAAGTGCGCGTACGCGGTGCGCAGCGCGGCGCCCGGCCAGTCGGCGGGCAGCAGGGCGGGCGGCAGCACGGGGTCGGTGAGGAGGTGGCGTACGACCGCGGCGTAGCCGGTGAGGCGGTCGGCGGGGCGGTCCGCGCGGGCCACATGGGCGAGCAGGGCGCGGCCGGTGGCGGCCCAGGCGTCGAGCGGCCACAGGAGGGCGACCAGCTCGCGCGGCGGGCGCTGAGGTCGTGCGGTGTAGTACTGGGCCACCCGCTCCAGGTCGTCCGGCGGCGGGCGGTCGAGGTTCGCCGGCCGCAGCCATACGCCCTCACGCAGTTCCGCCAGCCGCAGGGCGGTCAACCGGCCGCGCAGGTCGGCGCGTTCGGCGGGGCCGCGGCCGGTCGCCGTGATCACCACCATCTCCCAGTCGCCGTGCCACGCGCGCGTGCCGGGGCGCAGCGCGTCGTCCTGACGGCGCTGACGGGCCAGCAGCCGGTCGCTGAGGCCGTAGACGGTGTCCGTGCGCCGCAGGTCGCCGGCGCTCACCATCCGGCTGAGCGCCGCCCGCAGGGTGGAGCCGCCCACCCCGAAGGGCTCGACCAGCCGCACGAGCTCCTTGACCGGCAGCCGCGGCGGATGGGCGCCGAGCAACAGGCTCAGCACCACCGACCGGGCGGACAGCGGCCTCAGGTCCGGCTCGCCGGGCTGCACCGGCGTGTTCATCCGCATGAGCACGTACTGTACGGGCGACTTCCTGTTGCAATATTGCTACAGCCGCAGAGTGAGTGCAACATGGGCCGTATGGTCTCGACACCCGCTCCGGCGCAGCCGCCGCACGCGACCCATGACGTCACCAACCAGGCCCCTCCCTCGGCCCCGTACGACGCCTCCGCGAACCCGGCCCTGCTGGAGGGCCTGCGCCGGGAGGGCGCGGGCTGGGCCGAGGAGGAGGTCCGGCGCCTCGGCCGGCGGGCCGGCAGCGCCGAGGCGCAGGAGTGGGGCGAACTGGCCAACCGGCACGAGCCCCTGCTGCGCACCCACGACCGGTACGGCAACCGGATCGACGAGGTCGAGTTCCACCCCGCCTGGCACCATCTGATGCGGGTCGCGGTCGGCGCGGGCCTCGCGGGCGCGCCGTGGGCCGACGCCCGGCCCGGAGCGCACGTCGCCCGCACGGCGGGCGGACTGGTGTGGGGGCACACGGAGGCCGGACACGGCTGCCCGACGTCGATGACGTACGCGGCCGTCCCCGCGCTGCGCGCCCAGCCGGACCTCGCCAAGGTCTACGAACCGCTGCTGACCGGCCGGGAGTACGACCCGGTGCTGCGCGTACCCACCGAGAAGCCCGGCCTGCTGGCCGGGATGGGCATGACCGAGAAGCAGGGCGGCTCCGACGTACGGAGCAACACCACCGCGGCCACCCCCACCGCCGAGCCCGGCGTGTACACGCTGCGCGGGCACAAGTGGTTCACGTCGGCGCCGATGTGCGACGTCTTCCTGGTGCTGGCCCAGGCGCCCGGCGGCCTGTCCTGCTTCCTGGTGCCGCGCGTGCTGCCGGACGGCAGCCGCAACACGTTCCGCATCCAGCGGCTGAAGGACAAGCTGGGCAACCGCTCCAACGCCTCATCCGAGCCGGAGTTCGACGCGACCGTGGCCTGGCTGGTCGGCCCGGAGGGCCGGGGCGTCAAGACGATCATCGAGATGGTCAACTGCACCCGCCTGGACTGCGTGATGTCGTCGGCCACCCTGATGCGCAAGACCCTCGTCGAGGCGGGACACCATGCGCGCCATCGCAGCGCGTTCGGCGCGCGGCTGCTCGACCAGCCGCTGATGCGCAACGTCCTCGCCGATCTCGCGCTGGAGTCGGAGGCCGCCACGACGCTCACGCTGCGGCTGGCCGGTGCGGCGGACCGCGCGGTGCGCGGGGACGAAGGGGAGCGGGCGTTCCGGCGGATCGCGACCGCCGTCGGCAAGTACTGGGTCACCAAGCGGGGTCCCGCCTTCACGGCGGAGGCCCTGGAGTGCCTGGGCGGCAACGGCTATGTGGAGGAGTCGGGCATGCCGCGGCACTACCGGGAGGCACCGCTGCTGTCGATCTGGGAGGGCTCGGGCAACGTCAACGCGCTCGACGTGCTGCGGGCGCTCGGCCGGGAGCCGGGCGCGGCGGACGCCCTGTTCGCCGAGCTCGCCCTGGCGCGCGGGGCGGACGCCCGGCTGGACGCGGCCGTCGCCCGGCTCAAGGACCGGTCGGCCGAGACCGACCAGGTGGGCGCGCGCCGGCTGGTCGAGGCGATGGCCCTGGCGCTCCAGGCATCCCTGCTGGTCCGGCACGCCCCGGCCGCCGTCGCCGACGCCTTCTGCGCGTCCCGGCTGGGCGGGGACTGGGGGCACTCGTTCGGCACACTGCCCGCCGGGGCCGCCTTGAACACCATCCTGGACCGCGCGCTGCCCGACGGAGCCTGACCGCGGGCCGCTCCGGCCCCCGGACCATCGGCGCCCCGGGTCCGGCGGACCCACCGCACCTCGTGCCACCCCGCCTGCGCCGGGTCCCCTGCCCAAGCGGCACCGCCTGCCGGCCGTTCACGCAGAGCACCTGCCGTGCAGCGGCGAGCGCCGAGCGCCACCCGGTCCGCCGCCATCGGGGCACGGCGTTCGAGCGCAGTGCGCCTGGCACCCGGGACGGCTGGCTGGAAACCGCCTCCGATGTTCCCGCGGGACGGCTGGCGGCACCGTCCTGACCTGCGGTGATTGTGGGGTTAGGGTGGCTGTCAGTGGTGGGGTGCAGACTGGCCCGTGTCTGAGGACCAGCTGTGCGACGACACCCCGGAGGTGATCGGCATGACCGAGGTACTGCTCGCCGTGGGCACCCGCAAGGGCCTGTTCATCGGGCGACGGCGGGAGAACGCCTGGGAGTTCGACGAGAGCCCCTACTTCAACGCGCAGGCGATCTACTCGGTCGCCATCGACACCCGCGGCGGCAGCCCACGCCTGCTCGCAGGCGGCGACAGCTCCCACTGGGGCCCGTCCGTCTTCCACTCCGACGACCTCGGCCGCAGTTGGACCGAACCCGCCAGGCCCGCCGTCAGGTTCCCCAAGGACACCGGGGCTTCGCTGGAGCGGGTGTGGCAGCTGCACCCCGCGGCGGCGGAACCGGACGTGGTGTACGCGGGCACGGAACCGGCGGCGCTGTACCGCTCCGAGGACCGCGGGGAGAGCTTCGACCTGGTCCGGCCCCTGTGGGAGCACCCCACCCGGGGCCGGTGGGTGCCGGGCGGCGGCGGTGAGGGACTGCACACCGTCGTCACCGACCAGCGCGATCCGAAGGCGGTGACCGTGGCGGTCTCCACGGCCGGCGTGTTCCGCACCACGGACGGCGGTGTGAGCTGGGCCCCGTCCAACTCCGGTGTGTCCGCGGTGTTCCTGCCGGATCCGGACCCGGAGTTCGGCCAGTGCGTCCACAAGATCGCCCAGGACGCGGGCAGCCCGGACCGGCTGTATCTGCAGAACCACTGGGGTGTGTACCGCAGCGACGACTCCGGCGCGCACTGGACGGACATCGGCGAGGGGCTGCCGTCCACCTTCGGCTTCGCGGTGGCGGCCCACCCGCACCGCGCCGGCACCGCGTATGTCTTCCCGATCAACGCCGACGCCGACCGGGTGCCGGCCGACCGCCGCTGCCGGGTCTTCCGCACGGCGGACGCGGGCGGGAGCTGGGAGCCGCTGACGGCCGGCCTGCCGTCGGAGGACCACTACGGGACGGTGCTGCGGGACGCGCTGTGCACCGACGGCGGCGACCCGGCGGGCGTGTACTTCGGCAACCGCAACGGCGAGGTGTTCGCGTCGGCCGACGACGGCGACAGCTGGCACCCGTTGGCGTCCCATCTGCCGGACGTGCTGTGTGTACGGGCCGCGGTCCTCGACTGAGGCCGCGGCCGCAGCAGGAGGGAGGTGGCCGTGCGGGCCACCGGCACGGCCGGCCTCGGTCGTCCCCGTCGGCGGCTTCTCCCGGTGGACCCACAGCACGCGCACGCAACACCGCATCGGCGAGCCGTGTGAACGGGAAAGGGCGCGCCCGCGATCTGGTGGGCGCGCCCCGCCGCTGCGCGGCTTCGGTGCGGGTGCGTCAGCTCAGCGGTTGCACCCGCAGGTTGCGGAACCGCACGGTGTTCCCGTGGTCCTGCAGACGGATCGCCCCGGCCGACGGCCCCTCCGGCGCACCGGCGCCGGTCGGCCCGTCGATCGCGACGTCGTCATGGACCTTCCGGCCGTTCCACACGACCGTCACCCGCGCGTCGGCGGTCTTACGGCCGCTGTCGTCGAACCGTGCCGCGCGGAACGTGATGTCGTACGTCTGCCAGGTCTCCGGCGCCGTCGCCGCGTTCACATCGGGGGCCTTCTTCAGATAGATCGCCCCGGCTTCGTTGGTGTCGAGCGTGGTGTCACCGTACGAGTCGAGGATCTGCAGCTCGTAGCGGTCCTGAAGGTAGACGCCGCTGTTGCCGCGGTTCTGGCCGGTGACGTCGTCCGGCAGCAGCGGAACCCGGAACTCCACATGCAGCTTGAAGTCCTGGTATGCCTCCTTGGTGCGGATGTCGCCGCAGCACACCTCCATCGACTGCTCGGCGGCGAGCGGCCACTGAACGCGCCGCCCGTCCGTGTGCTGCCACTGCGCCTGGGAGGCGGTGGTGCCGTCGAAGAGGGTGACGGCGGCGCCGTGCGGACGCACGGTGATCAGGTCGAGGTTGACATGACCGGTGTCTCCGGCGTCGAAGCGGTACGCGAGGGTGTTGCGGCCCGCGCGCAGGCTGACCCGTTCCGTCCGGGTCGACCAGGCGTCCCAGGTGCCCGTGGAGGGCAGCTTCGTCTGGCGTAGCTTCTCCCCATTGGCGTACAGGGAGAGGGTCTTGGTGCCCTGGAACGGGTTGGGGCCGTTCGAGTAGCGCAGGTTCACGTCGTACTCGCCCGCCTTGGGGACCGTCACATCGAACGTGGTGGCCACCTTGCCCTCGGTGCCGTAGCGGTCGACGAAACCGCTGCCCGAGTACCCGCTGTGGTCGGTGTTGATGCCGGCCGTGCCGGTCAGCCGCGCCTCCTCGGCCTCGTACAGCGTGGCAGGCGGCGGCTGCTCGCCCGGCAGCGCGTTGAGCGTGTACCAGGCCTCCGTGCTCCACAGCGTCTCGCCGGACGCGGAAGCGAAGGGGCGCGGCGAGCGCACGTGCACGACGCGGCCGGGCTTGAGTCCGTCGAGGCGCAGCCGGACCGTGCGCCCGTCGGCGGCGAGCGTCGCCGAGCGGACGGTGAGCCGCTCCTCGGCGATCTTCGGCCCGCCGTAGTCGGATGTCGGGGTGTAGCGCCACTGCTCGGCCTGGTAGCGGGAGGCCAGCTTCTCGGCGGTGGCCTCGGACACCGGCTGGGTGTACTCCAGGTCGAAGCCGCCGGGCACGGCCCGCATCTCCTTGATGTCGAAGGTGTTGCCGCCGTTCGGCGTCAGTTTCTGCAGGCCGAACTTGAGCTTGCCTTCCTGACCCCAGTTGCCGTCGGCGCCCAGGCCGCCCGCGTAGATCGCGCCGTCGGGGCCCAGGGTGATCCGGTTGACGCCGGCTTCGAGCCCCTGTGTGTAGCGGAACACGGCTCCCTGGTACTGGCCCTTCACCTTCTCCAGATAGCCGCGCTGGAGCCCGCCGTAGGTGACGTCGCCGAAGAGCATCTGCCCGGCGAACCGGCCCTTGGTCACGTACAGAGGAGTGCTGGGGGAGTTGGCGATCTCGTTCTGCGGCAGCCACAGCACCGGCTGGGTGACGGGACGGTCGTCGAACGGGCCTGACGGCTCGGTGAAGTGGTTGAAGAAGCGGTCCTGTTTGATCTGGACGAGCTTGCTGGCCGGCAGCCAGCCCCCTTGGTTGTCGGTGGTGAAGATGCCGCCGTCCGGACCCCAGCCGATCCCGTTGGGTGTGCGCAGGCCGCCCGCGATCGGATGGATCTTCCCTGTCTTCTTGCTGATCCGGTACGTGGTGCCGCGGCCCGGGGCCGGCTGCGGGGTGGTGGTCGCCCCGCCGTAGTTGATGGCGACGGACAGGTTCACGTAGAAGTAGCCGTCGCGGTAGAGCAGCCCGAAGGCGAACTCGTGGAAGTTGCCGCCGTAGGGCCAGGTGGCCACGGTGCGGTACTCGTCGGTGACCCAGTCGTGGTCGGTGTCGACGAGCCGGGTCAGCTCGTGCTTCTGCGACACATAGAGGGAGCCGTCGACGTACTTGATGCCCATCGGCTCGCGCAGCCCGCTCGCGACCTTCTTGACGGTCACCTTGTCGCGGCTGGTCTTCCCGGTGACATGGTCGAGCAGGTACACCTCGCCCGACTGGTTCTGGGACCCGCCCCACGTGGTGAGGGCGAGCCGGCCGTCGGGCAGCCAGTCCATGCCGGTGACCTGCGGCTCGAACCCGTCCGGGCGTAGGTCGGTGAGGGTGAGGTCGGGGCGCACGTCGGTGAGCGGCAGTCCGTCACCGGGGCTGTCCGCGCCCGACTCGCACTCCTTGCGGCCCGGCGCGGTGACCCGTACGACCCCGGCGTCGGTGGTCAGCGACTCGCGCGGCACGACGGTGAAGTCGGTGGCGCCCGGCGGCTTCCAGGCGAGCGTGAGCTGCTGCCCGCCGGTGCGCTCGAAGTAGTCGATGCGGAACGGGTGGGAGCCCGCGGTGAGTTCGACGGCCCCGTCCTTGGGCTCGGCGGCGTGCAGCCCGTCGTGGTCGATGACCTCACGGTCGTCGATGGTGAGCCGTGACCCGTCGTCGCTGATGAGACGGAAGGTGTACGTCCCGTTGTCGGGGATGACGAGGTAACCGGCGGCCTGCGCCGAGAAGTTGTCGGCGAATCCGCCGAAGTCGTCGGTCGAGGACCAGTCCACGGTCGGCATCAGCTTGTCGTGGTTGGGTGTCTGGCCCGGCTTGAGCGTGCACAGCTTGGTGAGCGGGACCTGGGTGTCGAAGACGCGCAGGGTGACACCGGGTTCCTGGGGCGGGATGTCGGCGGGTGCGGCGGCGGACGGGGGCGCGGCCGCTATCCCGCCTGCGAGGAAGCCGCCGATGAGCAACGTGGTGAGCTGTCTTCGGGCGCGGCGGAACGGATGTGGATGCATCGGTCCTCCAGGACGGGACCGGAGGCCGCCGGATCGCACTCCGGTCTAGCTGTACGGAAAACGCGGGTGCTGATGCCGAAGAGTCGTACGCCTACGGTTGGGCCGTCACGTTAGGGGACTTCTGCCGAGTGCGTCCATACTTTGTCATCAGTGAGTTCAAAGTCCGCCGCCGGAGCGCGGTGGGGCGCCTTCGGGACGCGGTATCGCGGCAAGGGGCACCAGCGCTGCCGGGGGTCCTGGCGTGGTCAGCCGCGGGCACGTCGAGCGGCAGCCGGTGCGTGCGGCCCGTCTCGTCGCACAGCTCACGGCGGGCCTGGGTGTCCAGACCCGCACGGGTTTCGTGAACGCGCGGTGCGCGGGGTGGTGAAGCCGGCGCCCGAAGAGACGCGGGCGCAACGGGGGTTGGGGGCCTACGGCAGTCGCCAGTCCACCGGCTGCACACCCTGCCCGGCCAGCAGATCGTTGGCCCGGCTGAACGGACGGGAGCCGAAGAAGCCGCGGTCCGCCGACATCGGAGAGGGATGCGCGGACTCGATCGCCGGCAGGTTCCCCAGCAGCGGCCGCAGATTACGCGCGTCGCGGCCCCACAGGATCGACACCAGTGGCTTGCCGCGCCCGGCCAGCGCGCGGATGGCCTGCTCGGTGACCTCTTCCCAGCCCTTGCCCCGGTGCGCGCCCGGACTGCGCGGGGCCGTGGTGAGCGCCCTGTTGAGCAGCAGCACTCCCTGCCGCGTCCAGGGCGTCAGATCGCCGTTGGACGGCCTGGGCAGCCCGAGGTCGGAGTGCATCTCGCGGAAGATGTTCTCCAGACTGCCCGGCAGCGAACGCACCTCCGGCGCCACCGCGAAGCTCAACCCGATCGCCATACCGGGCGTGGGATAAGGGTCCTGACCCACGATCAGGACACGGACGTCGTCGAAGGGCTGCTGGAAAGCCCGCAGGACATTCGCCCCGGACGGAAGATACGTCCGGCCCGCCGCGATCTCGGCCCGCAGGAAGTCCCCCATCGCTGCGATCCGTTCGGCCACCGGCTCAAGCGCCTTGGCCCATCCGGCTTCCACAAGTTCATGCAAAGGTCGTGCTGCCACGGCGCGTCACTCTACTCGTACGCGACAGGGCCGGGCATACGCGGGGAAGCCGCCGCACACGGGCCGTCGCGCAGGCGCTACCCTTCCTCCTCGTCGAGGTCTGCGAGCCGGTCGAGCCGATCACGCGGCCGGTCACCTGGGCGGACGGGAGGATGGTGTACGCGGCAACCCGCTGACGCTCGCCCCGGCAGGGAGAGGCACCTTCTGATCCGTACGCGACTCATCAGACAAAACCGGACGGATACCGCTCACCTGCACCCTCCCCGAACAGGGGAGCCCAGGAAGCCAGTAACATGCGGCGCCATGAGCTCCCCCACTGGGCCCGCGTCCGGCCTGCCAGTACGAATGCCGCGCCCCCGCCAGCCCGGACGGCACCGCCGCCCCGAACCGCTGGTGGCTCCCGAGGGCGCGCCCGCGCTCGTCCTCGCGGTGCCGGGCACGCCCAGTGCCGTCACGCGCGGCCTCGCCGAGGACGTCGTGAGCATCGCCCGCTCCGAGCTGCCCGGCCTGGACGCCCGGATCGGGTACGTGGACGGGGACGACGCGGAGTTCCCGACGCTGCAGTCCGTGCTGACGCAGGCCGCCGAGGAGCGCGCCGCCCGCTACGAACAGGCCGTCGCCGCCGGTGCCGAGGTCAAGGAGCCCGACGGCCCGGTGGCCGTCGTCGTGCCGCTGCTGGCCGGCCCGGACAGCGCGCTGCTGCGCCAGGTACGCCAGGCCGTGATGGAGAGCAAGGTCGCCGCCGACCTGACCGATGTGCTCGGCCCGCACCCGCTGCTCGCCGAGGCGCTGCACGTGCGGCTGTCCGAGGCGGGTCTGGCCCGCGCCGACCGCGCGCGCCTGTTCACCGTGGCGACCGCCGCGGACGGCATCATCCTGGCCTCCGTGGGCGGTGACGAGGCCGTGCAGGCGGCCGGCATCACCGGCATGCTGCTCGCCGCGCGCCTGGCCGTGCCGGTGATCGCGGCGGCCCTGGACCAGGACGGCTCGATCGCGTCCGTCGCCGAGCAGCTGCGTTCCGCCGGTTCGCAGCAGCTGGCGCTGGCTCCCTACCTGATCGGCCCCGAGATCGACCCGGGCCTGCTGGCGGCTGCCGCCACCGAGGCGGACTGCCCGGCCGCGGAGGCGCTGGGCGCCTACCCGACGATCGGCAAGCTCGCCCTGGCCCGCTACACGACGGTGCTCGGCATCACCCCGCAGCAGCCGCAGAGCACCCCGGCCCGCTGAGCCGGGCCGGCACGGCGCCCGCACGCTTCGGGGACCGCTCCGCAAGGGAAACGGGCCCGGCGCCGTACCGAACGGCAGTCGCGCGCCGGGCACCCGCGGTGGGGGCCGGACGCGGCGCGGGTCAGCCGAAGACCACGCAGGAGGCGGCGGGCACGTCCACCGAGCCGTCGTAGCGGGGCAGTCCGGTGTCCGGGTCGACCGCGAACCAGGTGATGTTGCCGGAGCGTTCGTTGGCGGCGTACAGGAAACCCGCGTTCTCGGCGAGCGCGCGCGGCCAGTGGCCGCCGCAGGGCACCGTGCCGGTCAGCCGCAGTCCCGCGCCCTCGACGGCGAACACGGACAGGACGTCCTCGCCGCGGGTCGCGGTCCACACGAACCGGCCGTCGGGCGAGGCGACGATCCCCGACGGATAGGCGTCGCCGGCCGGCGCGCCCGGCAGGACCGGTGTCTCGGTCAATGGCCGCAGGGAGCCCGCCTCGGCGTCCCAGCGGCACACCGTGACGGTCGGGGTCAGCTCGTTGACGACGTAGGCGAGCGTCCCGTCCGGGTGGAAGGCGAGGTGGCGGGGGCCGCAGCCGGGGCGTAGGGCGATCTCGCGGTGCAGCACGGGCACCCCGCCGTCCAGGGTGCACACCCGCACCGAGTCCGTGCCGAGGTCGACGCTGACGGCCCAGCGGCCGCTGGGGTCCGGCTGCACCTGATGGGCGTGCGGGCCGCGCTGGCGCCGCTCGTGCGGGCCCGCGCCGATGTGCTGGAGCACGCCGGAGCGGGCGCCGGCCAGTGCGCCGTCGGTGCGCACGGGCACGGCGGTGACGCTCCCCGAGCCGTAGTTGGCGGTGAGCACATGCCCGGCGTGCACGCTGAGATGGGTGGGCCCGCTGCCGCCGACCGGCACCGGCGGTCCGGCCAGGGTCGGTTTGTCGCCCTTGACCCGGTACGCGGCCACCGCGCCGTCGGCCGTCTCGCTGACGGCGTACAGGGTGTCTCCGTCGGGGGACAGCGCCAGGTACGAGGGGTCGGGGACGCCGTCGACGCTGCCGAGCACGGCGAGCGCGCCGGTGTCCGGGTGGACGGCGGCCGTCACCAGCCCAGGTCCGCCCGCCGCCGTGAACGACCCGATGAAGGCCCTGTGCCGACTGTTGCCGTGTGCCACGGCTGTCCCCTCTCGTACGTGTCGCGTCCGCCGTGTCGCGTCCGCGGGTGACGGTAGCAGTTGATCTTTGCGGTCTAGACCAAGTGAGGGGGGAGATGTGAGCCGTTGGGGTTCTGTGTGGGGGGCTGTGCGGGTGGGGTGTGGCTGAGCGCGCAGTTCCCCGCGCCCCTGGGTTGGCTGCCGTTGGCGTGTGACCGCAGAAGGCCCGGGGGTGGTGGGCCTCGCGCCGTTGGGGTTCTGTGCGGGAGGCCGTGCGGGTGGGGTGTGGCTGAGCGCGCAGTTCCCCGCGCCCCTGGGTTGGCTGCCGTTGGCGTGTGACCACAGAAGGCCCGGGGGTGGTGGGCCTCGCGCTCCTGGGGTGGCTGCTCGGACGGCGTAGTTCGGGTGGGTGGGTGTGGGAGGGGGGTCGGGGGCCTGTTCTCGGTGGTGTGGGGGGTGCGGGGGACCGTCAGGGTGGTGGTTCGGCGGGCGTCTTGTCGGGTCCGTTTCTACCGTGGTCGCAGGACAGCACAGGAAGGCGCCCGTATGGCCACCCCACCGTTCCACCCGCATCGGCAGCCCGGGCTGTCCCACCGCGCCTGGCGTCCCGGCGTCGGCGGATCCCCATGACCACCGTCCAGGCGCGGGAGACCGAGCCCGTCGCGGACGAACGGCGCTGGAAGGCGCTCGCGGTCTGTCTGACGGCGGGCTTCATGACCCTGCTCGACACGTCGATCGTGAACGTCGCCCTGCCCTCGATGGAACGCGGGCTGCGGGCCGCCCAGGCCGACCTGTCCCTGGTCGTCTCCGGCTACGCCCTCACCTACGGCCTGTTCCTCGTGCCCGCCGGACGGCTCGGTGATCTGCGCGGCCGTCGGCAGACCTTCCTCATCGGCGTCGGATTGTTCACGCTGGCCTCGGCGGCCTGCGGGCTGGCCCCGACGGGCACCTGGCTGGTGGTGTTCCGGTTGCTTCAGGGTGTGGCGGGCGGTCTGATCGCACCGCAGGCGACGGGGTTGATCCAGCAGATGTTCCAGGGCACCGAACGGGCCCGCGCCTTCGCCGCGTTCGGCAGTGTCGTCGCCGTCTCGACGGCGGTCGGACCGCTCGCGGGCGGCCTGCTGATCGAGGTGTCCGGCAGTTGGCGCTGGGTGTTCTACGTCAACCTCCCGATCGGTCTCGCGGTGTTCGCGGCGGCGCTGCGGCTGCTGCCGAGGACCGTGCCGCGCGGCAACGCCGGTGAGGGGTTCGACGTACCGGGTGTGCTGCTGCTCGGTACCGGCGCGCTCGCGCTGATGCTGCCGCTGGTGCAGGAACAGGCGTGGCCCGGCCGGGGCAAGTGGGCCCTGGTACCCGTGGCGGTGCTGCTGCTCATGGCGTTCTGGGTGTGGGAGCGGCGGCAGGGCGGGCTCGGCCGGGGCCCGCTCGTGGACCTGCGGTTGTTCGCGCTGCGGTCGTTCTCGCTGGGCGCACTGCTGAGCCTCGTCTACTTCGCCGGGTTCACCTCGGTGTTCTTCGTCTACAACCTGTTCCTGCAGAACAGCCTCGGCTACAGCGCGCTGGCCGCCGGGATGGCCGCGATGCCGTTCGCGGTCGGCTCCGCTGTGGCGGCGCTGGTCGGCGGCCGGCTGGTGGTCCGCCATGACCGCAGGCTGGTGGTGTTCGGGCTGGCCGCGGTGGCGGTGGGGCTGGTGGGCACCATCGCGGCGGTGCAGCGGGTGCCGGGTCCGGGCGTCGGGTGGGCGGCGGCGCTGCCGCTGCTCGTCGCCGGGGTCGGCTCCGGTCTGACCGTCTCCCCCAACACCACACTGACGCTCGCCCAGGTGCCGGTGCGGCGGGCCGGGGCGGCCGGCGGGGTGCTGCAGACGGGGCAGCGGATCGGGGCGGCGGCCGGGATCGCCGCCGTGGGTGCGGTGTACTTCGCGCACCTCGCCAACCACGGGCGCGCCGTGGACGCGCTCCGACTGGGCTTCGCGGCCTCGCTGGTGTTCGTGCTGGCGGCACTGGTACTGGCCGTCGCGGACCTGCGCCACCTGGCACCGGACAGCTGACCGACCACCACCCGCTCCGTCGCTACGAGCGGCGGCGGGGGCGGCCCCGTCTGGGCCCCTTGGGGGCGGCGGAGCGGGACTGGCGGGGGCGGCCTGTGGGGGTGCCTGCCGTGGGCTGCTGTCGGGCGGTGGGCTCGGGGCGTTTCCGCTTCGGTGGGGGCTGTTCGGGCTGGAGCGTGCCCCGGCCCCGGGTGCTGTTGACGGTGCGTCCGCGCACGATCCCGATCAGGTCCTCGACGAGGTCAGTGGTGGCGGCCTCGGGCCAGCACAGGGCGACGGACGACTGCGGGGCGTCGACGACCGTGCGGTAGGTCAGGTCCCTGCGGTGGTGCAGTCGGGCCAGTGACTGGGGGACGACGAGGAGGCCCACGCCGGCCGCGACGAGTTCGACGGCGTCGGCGGTGGTGGCGGGCCGCTCGAAGGCCGGCTCGCCGGGCGGGGCGTCCCAGCCGAGTACGTCGTCGAGGGGGTGGCAGACGACCTCGTCGGCGAGGTCAGCGAGGCTCACTTCGTCCGCGGCGGTGATCAGATGGTCCTTGGGGACCACCACGACCGTCGCCTCGGTGTACAGCGGGATCGCGCTGAAGAACGTCCGGTCGACCGGCAGCCGCACGAGCCCCGCGTCCGCCGCGCCGGCCCGCAGCACGTCGGCCGCCTCGGCGGCCGGTACCTGGACGAGGGCGAGCGGGATGCCGGGCAGGCGCTCGTGCCAGATCCGCGCCCACTTGGCGGGCGTCGCCCCGGGCACGTACGCGAGCCGGAACGGCGGTGTCTCCTGCGGGCCTGTCACCGGGCCAAGACTACCGGCCGCGGCCGGCGCCCCCGTACCCGGCCGATACCCTGGGCCTCATGAAGTCGCAGCAGAACCCCCAGACGATGAAGCCCGCGACCGCGGCGAAGAAGCTGGGTGTGTACCTCCCCGCCACCCCCGCACCGTTCCAGGAGGGTGTCGTCACGCGCGCCGAACTCGACCGGCTCCAGACCGAGCCGCCCGAGTGGCTGCGCGAGCTGCGACGCGACGGCCCGCACCCGCGTCCGGTGGTCGCGGCGAAGCTGGGCGTGTCCATCGCGGGCCTCGCCCGCGGCGGGGTGACCGAGGCGCTCACCACCGAGCAGATCGAGTCGCTGAAGCGGGAGCGGCCCGAGTGGCTGGAGCGGGAGCGGGCCACCCAGGCCGGGGTCCGCAAGGAGGCGGCACGCCTCAAGGAACTACGCAGGGAGCAGGGCGGGCGCGGCTGACCGCCCCGCCCGGCACGGGCCCGTTCAGCCGCCGAAGGGCACCTTCAGCTTGTCCCAGCCGCCGGGTTCCTTGGCGTGCACGTCGAGGACCTTGGTCTCGCTGCGGCCCTCGGTGGACTTGAGGGTGACATGGGCGGCCTTGCCGCTGCGGGCCTAACGGCGGCGGCCGGGCGCACCGCATCAGGTCCCCCGTCGACGCCCGGACGGTCGGTCGCGTCCACGGTGGCCGGATCCACGGTGGTATCCACTTGAGCACTGCGCTACGGCAAGCCCACGGGGTGCGGGCCGCCGCTCCCCCGTCTCGGCGGCCCGCACGCAACGACCACGTCCGCGGACGTGATGTTGCCCGGTTGAAGTTACGGTCAGCGCGCGGCCCACGGATATGGGTAGAACTACGTAGAGGCTGCGCGAAGGCACCGAGCGAGAGGAACACGTGGCACGATCACCCACGGCGGCCTACGAGCGCATCGCGTCCGTGGCCGTGGCGGCGCTGCACGAACGCGACCCCGGACGTCTGTGGCCGCTGCTCGCCGACGCCCTGCCGGGCCTGTGCGGCGGCGACGCGGTGATCTTCAAGCTGGACGACTGGAGCGCGGGCAGCGGAACGGTCGGCCTGGCGGGCGACACCGCCGCGGAGTTCGCCCGGCTCGGCGCCGCGGACCTCGCGCTGCTCAGGACGGGACGGCCGTTCGCCTCCCACTACCTGACCGGAACCGGCCGGGAGCCGGTCACCGCACGGCGGTTGGCGGGTCCGGCCTGGCCGGCGAGCGCGACGGCCCAGCTGCTCGGCCGGACCCTGGACGCGGACCATGCGCTGGCGGTGCCGCTGCCGCAGGCGACCACCCCGATCACCGGGTGCCTCGTCTACCGCTCCGGTACGGACTTCACCGACGACGACATCCTGCTCGCCCGGCGCGCCCAGCCGCTGCTGGCCGCCGTGGAGCGGCAGCGGCAACTGCTGGAGCAGTGGCGGCGGCTGCTGCCCGGCGCCGCGTCCCTGGACGAGCGGGCGGCGGACTGCGCGCTGACGCCGCGCGAGACGACCGTGCTGCTGCTCCTCGCCGACACCCTGACGGCCGCGGCGATCGGCCGCCGCCTCGGCATCTCCGACCGTACGGTGCACAAGCACATCGAGAAGATCTACCGCAAGCTCGGCACCCGCGACCGGGTCGGCACCGTGCTCCGCGCCCAGCAGCTGGGCCTGCTGCCGCGGACCGGGACCGCCGGGGGCGGCACGCCTGCGGGCGAGCGCCGCCCCGCGTGACGGCGGCGCGGGCGCCGACCGCAGGCCCGGTCGCCGAGCCGGCCCACGGGTCGCGGCCCGCAGCCGGCCCACGGGTCGCGGGTCACCGCCCACGCGGGGGCGTCAGCCGTGGTCGGCGCAGCAGGGCGTGGGGTTGGGCACCTCGAAGGGTGCGAGGGTCCCGCCTGCCGCCGGGACGAGGGCGAGGGTCAGCAGGCCGTCGCGCCACTCGGGTCGCACATGGTCCCGGGTGAGCACCGGGGTCCCGGGGTCGGGCCCGTCGGCGAAGGGCGCACCGACCACGACGACCCGTTCGATGGCGGTCGTGGCCAGCAGTTCCGCCAGGACGACGGTGCCGGTGAGCCGGTCGGCGCCGGGGTAGAGCACGGCCCGCCCGCCGCTGCGCCGGGCGTGTTCCGCGGCGCCCGGGGCCGCCGTGCGGGCCGATCCGGCCGAGCCGTGCGTCAGGTCGCCGAGCACGGCGCCCAGGCCCGGGTCCGGGTCGGCGCGTTCGGTCAGGCGCTGCCATGCCGCCCGGGCCGCCGCGGCGTCCGGCAGCGCGAACGAGACCGTCGTCCCGCGGCGTTCGGCGCTGCGGATCAGATGGGTGCAGGCGATGGTGCCGTCCGGGAGCTTCAGGCGGTCCGTGAGGTGGTGCACGAGGTGGTCGGCCTCGCGCAGGCTCGCCGTGCCGGCGTCCACCCCGATGACGGAGTGGACGCCGGACACAGGGTGGGGTGCCGTCATGCGGGCAGGACCCACATCGGGTTGGAGTAGAACCACAGGTCCTTCCACGGGTCGGCGTCGCCGACGACGTCCATGGCCGGGCCCGCCGGGTCCACGGCGGCGCCGTTCAGACCGACGGCGGAGCGGTTGCCGTCGGTGCCGCGCAGCCGCACGTACAGCGGCTTGTCCACCCGGCCGAGGGAGTAGGTCAGCCGGACGGAACCGGTCGACTTGTTCACCTCGAAGGACTTCACGACCTTGGTGTCCGGGGTGGCGAAGGCGTCCTTGTCTGCCACCCGGCCGGTGACGGCGCCCTGGATGACGTCCACGCGGGCCAGCTTCGGCACGAACTGGGACCAGTTGGGGCCGTTGGCCAGGCTGATCTCGATGACCAGGTCGACCTGGCTGCCGCGGCGCACGACCAGCGAGCCGCCGAGCGTGACCGCCCTGGACCCGGAGCGCACCTGGGCGTTCAGGCCGCTGATCAGTCCGCCGTGGTCGACCCAGACCCGGCCGGCCCGGATACCGTCCATGACCGCCTGGTACGAGAACGAGGAGGCGCCGACGTGCGTACGGGAGTACTGGCCCGGCCAGTAGTCGCCGTCCGTCAGGTTCAGCCCGCCGCCGTAGACGGGGTCCTCGTAGCGGCCGTTGGCGTTGAAGTCGCTGTTCGGGCCGCGCACGGCGGTGTCGGCGTAGACGTTGTGGGAGTCGGAGTTGGCGGTGATCCACCAGGGCTTGCCCTCGGCGAGCAGGCTGTCCCACAGGCCGCCGACGGTGGCGGTCATCCAGTCGAAGCCGCCCCAGGTGCGGTAGCTCTCCAGCGGGTAGCCGGGGAACGATTCGGCGCCCGGGCTGCCGTCGTAGTAGCCACGGCCGCCGCCCGGACCGTTCGGGGCGGGCAGGCCGGCGGCCTGGTGGCCGGGGGCGCCCTCCATGCCGACCGCGATCGTGGGCTGGGCGTCGCGCCAGCCGCGGATCTCGTGCGGGGAGTCGATGCCCTTGCGGGCCGGGTGGTTGGCCAGGAACAGGGCGTCCTTGACCTTGCGGTGGCGTACCTGGTCGGCGAGGAAGTTGAGGCCGGCGATGGCCAGCGCCTCGTTGGCCGGGGTGTTGCCGGTGGCCTTCTTCACGGAGCCGTCGAAGGAATTCTCGAACTCCTTCAGCACGGCGACCTCGTTCTTGCCCGGGTGGACGAAGACGGTGCCGTGCTCGGCGGCCGGGATGTTCCACTCCAGGCCCTGGAAGACCAGGGTGTCGCCGATCGTGTCGCGGGCGGCGACGATGTCGGGGTTGACCTTCTCCACACCGATCTTGGCGTGCGTCTCGCTGCCGTGGTCGGTGATCACCATCCAGTCCAGACCGTGCGCGTTGGCCTGGCGGACGTGGTCGATGACGCGGTACTTGGCGTCGGAGCTGTGCTGGGTGTGGATGTGGTGGTCACCGGCGAGCCACAGGTAGCCGTGCGAGCGCGAGCGGTTCGACGCGGCCGTCGCGGCCGTCGCGGCCGGTGACGCGGCCGCCTGGCCGGCGCCGGTGAGCACGCTGCCGGCCGCCAGGCCCGCGCCCAGCAGGCCGGTGCGGCGGAGCATGGAGCGCCGCGACAACTGACTGGGCGTCAATTCGCCGTCGGGAACCGACATGTCGAGGGCGGGCGGCAGGGACGTGGGCTCGTCGCCGCCGTGGTGGTGATGGTGGTGACCCTGGTCATGTCTGTGGCCGTGACCCATTTTCAACTCCCGCTGGCAACAGGGATGTACACGCTTGGGACGTGCGGAGTCTGCAAAGCCCTGATGAACGACGGGGAGCGGGACGGTGGTGTGACCGAGAAGGCCGGATGTGCAACGGGCATCAAGGCCCACCTGGAACTGCGCCGACACCTCCCCCCACACCCCGGCCGCCACCACGGCACCGCAGACGAACGACGCCGTGCCCCCACACCCGCCCGATTCCGGCCACCGAGCCGCCCCGCCCCTCGTCCCAGCACCGCGGCCCGCCCCGGCCCTCGCGCCGGCCCACGAGCAGGTGGCACCCCGCACACCGACCCGCCCCGACGACCAACCCTGCGGGCAACCCCCCACGCCCCGCCCACCACGGCCGACGAGAGCCACGTCCGGCGAGAGCCGGGAACGACGAAAGCCAGGGACGGCGAGAGCCGCGGGGTGGCGGAAGCCGGGGACAGCGGGAGCTGGGGGCCGGCGGGACGGGGCGCTGGTGCTCGAAGGCGACGAGCGGTCAGGCAGCCAAGCAGCCGTAGGCCACGTTGAGCGTGCCGCCCGAAGGGCCGGTCTGCGCGACCGGCGTGGACGAGGTGCGCCACGACACCCCACCCCAGAGGCGCGGGCACCGCCTCGTCACACACCACCGCCGCTCCAGCCCGGACACACGGGCACGGCAGGCAACGACAGGCGGTACGGGTACGGCACGAAGGCCCGCGAAACGCTCACATCACCCGCACCCGACGGCCCCAGACGCGCCACCACCGAGGGCCCGCCCACGCCGGCACACCATGCCACCGCAGCCCACCCACAACACACGCAGCCACCATCCCGGCACCGCAACCCGCCCGGCCACCGTGAGCAACACACCACGCGCCGCCACCATCGACGCCCACAACCCGGCACCCCCGCACATCCACCCACACCTGACCGCCCCCGGCGGCACACCACGTGCCGTCTCCCGCTCACGCCCGCTGCTCCGCCCCGGCCCTTTGGACCCCGTGCCCGGAAGCCGGTCGGGGCGTCCGGGCCGTACCGGGGGGCCGAACCGGGCGGAGCCTAGGGCATTGATGCTCGGAGGCGGGCGCTGGCCATGCGCATGTGTGCGGCCATCGCCCGGTCCGCGGCCTCCGGGTCGCGGGCGCGGATGGCCTCAAGGACCGCGTCGTGCTCGCAGAGCGTGCCGCTGACGGTGCCCTCGATGTCGCTGACCCGCTCCATCCACACCTGGAGCAGCGCGCGGATGCTGTGCAGGATGTCGCTCAGCACGGAGTTGCGGGCGATGCGCGCGCACTCCAGGTGGAATGCGATGTCCGCGTCGATGAACGCCCCCACGTCACCCCCGGCGTCCCGCATCCGCCGCAGATGGTCCTCCAGGACCGCGACGTCCTTGTCGGTGGCGCGCTCGGCGGCCAGCCGGGCCGAGACCCCCTCCATATAGGTGCGCACCTCGACGAGGTCCTGGGTGCGGCGCTGCCCGAGCATCAGCCCCCAGTTGATCGCGCGGGGCAGGAACTCGGAGGTGCCCTCGCGGACGTAGGAGCCCGACCCGGGGCGGATCTCGATGATGCCGAGCACGTCCAGCGCGGACAGCGCCCCGCGCACGCTGGAGCGCGCCACACCCAGCGCCTCGGCCAGCTGGCGTTCGGCGGGCAGCCGGGTGCCGGGCCGGATGTCACCCGCGGACAGATGGTCGAGGAGCCGCTTGGCGACCTCGCTGACGGAGGACTCCCGCACCACCGGCCGTAGCAGCTGGGCCAGATCGGGCGCGGCGGCGGGGGGTTGCTGATCAGGCTGACTGGTCACGGTCACCAGTCAACCAGATGCCGTCGGCACGCGGTTGACCAGCCAGTTCATCGGTCCGGGACCGGGTGGTGTCAAGAGGCGGGAAGCCGGCACATCTGTGAGTCTCGGCACACTGGTAAATTGGTGACCAATTTGGGTCGGGGGCTTAGCGTGAGGGTGAACCGGCGGGGCGCGGCTGACGCGTACCGCCGGTGTGACCCACCCCGGACGGAGTTGTCCGGGCGAGCCGAGGAGTCGACATGGGTGCCGACGCGCCATCCACGGCAGTCGAGAGAACTGCCATCAAGAAGATCTCAGTCCGCCTCGTGCCCTTCGTGGCACTGATGTTCTTCGTGAACTACCTGGACCGCACGGCCGTCTCGTTCGCGGAACCGAACGGGATGGGGGAAGACCTCGCCCTGACCGCCGCGCAGTTCGGCCTGGCGTCCGGGATCTTCTTCATCGGCTACATCGTGCTCGAAGTCCCCAGCAACATGGCCCTGCACCGCTTCGGCGCCCGCCGCTGGCTGGCCCGGATCATGGTGACCTGGGGCATCGTGTCGCTGCTGTTCACCTGGGTGAACAGCAGCGGCCAGCTCTACACCCTGCGCTTCCTGCTGGGCGTCGCCGAGGCCGGCTTCTTCCCGGGCGCCATCCTCTTCCTCAGCCAGTGGGTGCCCGCACGCCACCGCACCAAGATCCTCGGCCTGTTCTATCTGGCCCAGCCGCTGACCACGGTCTTCGGCGCCCCCCTCGCCGGCTGGCTGATCGGCCGGCACGGACTGTTCGGCCTTGAGGGCTGGCGCGTGATGTTCCTGTTCGTCTCGCTGCCCGCGATCGTGCTGGGCGTCATCGCCTGGTTCTATCTGATCGACCGGCCCGCCGACGCCAAGTGGCTCACGCCCGCCGAACGCGACTGGCTGACGAAGGAACTCGCCGCGGAGAACGCCCACAAGACCGGACACGAGGACAAACACACCAAGAACGACCTCAAGGCCGCCTTCGCCAACGGCCGCGTCTGGGTCCTCGCCCTGGTCTACTTCGGCTTCGTCTACGGCCTGTACGCCCTCGCGTTCTTCCTGCCGACGATCATCAACGGCTTCCAGGAGCAGTACGACACCACGTTCAGCGTGATGGACAAGGCATGGATCACCGCCATCCCCTATCTGCCCGCGGCGGTCGTGCTGTTCTTCTGGACCCGGCACGCCACCCGCCACGGCACCCGCACCTGGCACGTGGCGGGGCCGGCCGTCGTCGGCGGCGTCTCCATCCCGCTCGCCCTCTCCATGGGCTCCCCGACCGCCACGGTCGCCGTGATCACCGTGACCGCCTGTGCGATCTTCGCCGCCCTGCCCGTCTTCTGGTCCGTGCCCTCGCGCTTTTTGACCGGGGCGGCGGCAGCGGCCGGCATCGCCCTCATCAACACCGCCGGAAACATCGCCGGATTCGCGGCCAGCTACATCACCGGATGGCTCAAGGACTGGAGCGGCGACTACTACGTACCGCTCTACCTCGTCGGCTTCTTCATGCTGCTGTCCGCCGCCTTGATGATCTGGCTCGCCACCCGCAATCGCACCGCCGCACCGGCCCCCGGCCCCGAGCAGCAGCCCCTGGAGGCCCTTCGATGACCCGCCTGATCAATGACCCCGCGGCCTTCGCCGACGAGGCGCTGGAAGGCTTCGCCGCCGCGCACCGGCGCTGGGTGCGCCCCGTCACCGGCGGTGTCGTGCGGGCGGGCGGGACCCCGGCCGGGCAGGTCGCGGTGGTCATCGGCGGCGGCTCCGGCCACTACCCGGCCTTCTCCGGCCTGGTCGGCCGGGGTCTGGCCCACGGGGCGGCGGTCGGCAACGTCTTCGCGTCGCCCTCCGCGCAGCAGATCCGCTCCGTGGCCCGGGCCGCGCACGCGGGCGCCGGGGTGCTGCTGATGTACGGCAACTACGCGGGCGACGTCCTGCACTTCGGGCAGGCCGCCGAGCGTCTTGCCGCCGAAGGCGTCGAGGCGCGGACGTTCGCCGTCACCGACGACATCTCCAGTGCCGCCGCCGATGAGTCGGCCAAGCGGCGCGGCATCGCCGGCGACCTGCCCGTCTTCAAGGCGGCCTCGGCCGCCGCCGAGCAGGGTCTGCCGCTCGCGGAGGTGCTGGCGGTCGCCGAGCACGCCAATGCCCGCACCCGCTCCTTCGGCATCGCCTTCTCCGGCTGCACGCTGCCCGGCGCCGACCACCCGCTGTTCACCGTGCCCGAGGGCCGGATGGCCGTGGGCCTCGGCATCCACGGGGAGCCCGGCATCGGCGAGGAGGCCCTGCCCACGGCCGACGAGGCGGCCCGGCTGCTGGTCACCCGCCTGCTGGCCGAGTTGCCCGGCGATGTCGCGGCCCCGGCCGGCCGGCGCGCCGCGGTGATACTCAACGGGCTGGGTTCGGTCAAGTACGAGGAGCTGTTCGTCGTCTACCGCAAGGTCGCCGAACTGCTCGGCGACGCGGGTGTGGAGATCGTCGACCCCGAGGTCGGGGAACTCGTCACCAGCTTCGACATGGCGGGCGTCTCGCTCACCCTGACCTGGCTCGACGACCGGCTCGCACCGCTGTGGCGGGCCCCGGCCGACACCCCGGCCTACCGCAAGGGCGCGTTCACCGCACCGGGCCCCGAGCCGGCGGCGACCGGGACGGCGGCCGACGAGACGGCCGACGAAAGCCTGCCCGAGGCATCCGACGACTCCCGGCGGGCCGCGGGCACCGTCCTGGCCGCGCTGACCGCGCTCGCCGACACCGTCGACACGCACGTCGAGGAGCTGGGCCGGATCGACGCGGTGGCCGGCGACGGCGACCACGGCATCGGCATGCAGCGCGGCGCCACCGCCGCCCGGCAGGCCGCCGCCACCGCGTACGGGTTCGGCGCGGGCGCGGGCACCGTCCTCACCCGGGCCGCGGACGCCTGGGCCGACAAGGCGGGCGGCACCTCGGGCGCCCTGTGGGGCACCATCCTGCGCTGCCTCGGCACGGCGTTCGGCGACCGGGCGGCGCCGAACGCGGACCGGGTGGCCGCGGGGGTCGCCGAGGCGTCCGCCGCCGTGCGCCGGCTGGGCGGCGCCGAGGTCGGGGACAAGACGATGGTCGACGTCCTGGTCCCGTTCGCCGACACGCTGACCGCCGCCACCGCGTCCGGTCTCGCCCTGACCGCCGCCTGGGACCGGGCCGCCGGCGCCGCGCAGTCGGCCGCCGCCGCCACCGCCGAGCTGCTGCCCCGCAAGGGCCGGGCCCGGCCGCACGCCGAGAAGTCCCTCGGCACCCCGGACGCGGGCGCGCACTCCCTCGCCCTCATCACCCGCGCCGTCCACGGCGCCCTGCTCAGCCACCCCACCCACCAGCACTGAGGAAAGCCGAGATGACCGACAAGCTCCGTATCGTCGTCGGATCCGACGACGCCGGCTACCAGTACAAGCAGGCCCTCAAGCGGGACCTGCAGGGCAGCCCCCTGGTCGCCGAGGTCACCGACGTCGGCGTCGACGCCGACGGGCACACCGCCTACCCCAAGGTCGCCATCGCCGCCGCCGAGATGGTCGCGCGCGGCGACGCCGACCGGGCGCTGCTGGTGTGCGGGACCGGACTCGGCGTCGCCATCGCCGCCAACAAGGTCAAGGGCATCCGGGCGGTCACCGCACACGACTCGTTCTCCGTCGAGCGCGCGATCCTGTCCAACAACGCGCAGATCCTCACCTTCGGCCAGCGGGTCATCGGCCTGGAACTCGCCCGGCGGCTGGCCGCCGAATGGCTCACCTACCGGTTCGACGAGACCTCGCCGTCCGCCGCCAAGGTCCAGCTCATGAGCGACTACGAGAACGACGAGGCAGCCGCCTGATGCCTGCCGCCGCACCACCGCCCGTGCTGCTGGGGGTGAGCCTGAAGATGTACTTCGGGCACCAGCAGACCCTCAACTGGGCGCGCCGGATCTCGGCCCTGGCCGAGCGGCACCCCGCCCTCACCTCCGGCGCCGCCCGCCTGTTCGTCCTGCCGTCGTTCCCGGCGATCGTCCCCGCGTCCGGCATCCTCGCCCCGTACGGCATCACCTACGGTGCGCAGGACATCGCCACCGAGGACCGCGGACCGTACACCGGCGAGGTCGGCGGACCGGCCCTGAAGGAGATCGGCTGCCGCTACGCCGAGGTGGGCCACGCCGAGCGCCGCCGGCTGTACGGCGAGGGCGACACGGTCGTCGCCGCGAAGACCGCCGCCGCCCTGCGCAACGGGCTCACCCCCGTCCTGTGCGTGGGCGAACGCGACCGGGCCCGCCCCGGCGACGCGGCCGAGCGCACCGTGGCCGAGGCCGAGCGTCTGCTCCAGGGCCTGGACGGCGCCGTGGTCCTCGCCTACGAACCCCAGTGGGCCATCAGCGCGCCCGAACCGGCCTCCGCCGAGCACATCTCGACGGTGTGCACGGCCCTGCGTGACTGGCTCGACTCCCGTCCGCGGCACGCCGGTTCGAGCGTCATCTACGGCGGCAGCGCCGGACCGGGCCTGCTCACCCGGCTCGCGGGCGGCGTCGGTGGACTGTTCCTCGGCCGCTTCGCCCACGACCCGGCCAACGTGGCGGCCGTCCTCGACGAGATCCGGCCCCCGGCCGCCACGGCGGTGGCCTGATGGCCCACGGCATCAGCACCTACGCCTACTTCTGGCGCATCTCCGAGCGTGCCCCCGCACCGCTGTCGCTCACCGACATGCTGCGCGACACCGCCGAACTGGGCGGCCGGGTCTTCCAGATCTGCGACTACCCGCCCATCGAGTCCTACGACGCGGCCCGGCTCGCCGACGTCCGCGCCACCGCACAGGACCTCGGCCTGCGCCTGGAACTCGGCACCCGCGGCATCCGCCCGGAACGCCTGGACACCTACCTTCGCCTGGCCCGGGAACTGGACGTCACCCTGGTCCGCTCGATGCTCAACTCGGCCGGCCACCGGCCCGGCACCGCCGAAGCGGTCGCGCTGCTGCAAGAGGCCGTACCCCGGTACGCGGACGCGGGCGTGACCCTCGGCCTTGAGACCTACGAGCAGGTGGCCACCGACGATCTGCTGGCTGTCGTACGCGGGGTCGGCAGCCCGCACCTGGGAGTGGTGCTCGACCCCGGCAACAGCGTCGCCCGGCTGGAGCGCCCCGCCGACGTCGTGGCCGCCACCGCGCCCTACGTGGTGAACATCCACGTCAAGGACTTCGCCTTCACCCGCCGCGACGGCTGGGTCGGATTCACCTACGCCGGCTGCCCGTTGGGCGAGGGTCTGCTCGACTACGACGGCATGATCGCCGCCGTACGGCCCGCGGAGCGCGGCATCAACCAGATCGTGGAGCACTGGCTCCCGTGGCAGGACGAGGGCTTCGAGGCCACCGCCCGGCTCGAACACCAGTGGACGCGGCACAGCATCAACACCCTTCTGAGGAGCGAGTAATGGCCACCGAGATCCAGACCCGGGCCGACGTCGTGACCGTCGCCGTCATCGGGGCCGCCGGCAAGATGGGCCAGCGCGTCTCCAACAACCTGGTCAAGAGCGACTTCCAGGTGCTCTTCAGCGAGGCATCGCCCAAGGGCCAGGAGCTGATCCGCGGCCTGGGCCGGGAGCTGACCGCGTCCGCCGACGCCGCCGCGGCGGCCGACGTGGTCATCCTCGCCGTCCCCGACGTCGTCCTCGGCACGGTCTCCGAGGAACTGGTGCCGCTGATGAAGCCGGGCACCGTGGTCCTCACCCTCGACCCGGCCGCCGCCTACGCCGGCCTGCTGTTCGCCCGCGACGACATCCACTACGCCTGCGCCCACCCCTGCCACCCGTCGGTGTTCCTGGAGCGCACCACCAAGGAGGAGTGGCAGGACACCTTCGGCGGCATCGCCGCCCCGCAGGAGGTCGTCGCCGCGTACGAGGGCGGGGACGAGGCCAGGCAGAAGCTGGCCGAGTCCGTGATCCGCGTGATGTACGCGCCGGTGGTGGACGTGCACTGGGTCACCGTCAAGCAACTGGCCGTGCTGGAGCCCACGCTGGTGGAGACCATCGCCTGCATGGTCGGCGCCCTGCTGACCGAGGCGCTGCACGAGACGGTGCACACGGTCGGCGTGCCGGAGAAGGCGGCCCGCGCCATGCTCCTCGGCCACACCCAGGTCGCGCTGGCCAACACCCTCAAGGGTTCCAACCCGTTCTCCGACGCCTGCCTGATCGCCATGGACTACGGCCGTGAGTCCATCGTGCGCGACGACTGGAAGAAGGTCTTCGAGGACGAGGAGCTGGACAAGGTCATCACGCGCATGCTGAAGATCAAGGAGATCAAGCGCTGACCCACGCGGTGCGCCGAGGCCCGTGCCGCGCCCCGCTGTGGGGTGCGGCACGAGCCTCGCTCTGACCCGCCCCGTCCCGTCATCCGCACAACCGGCCGTCCCCGTGCGGCCGTCACCGGCCCGGTGGGATGGCACGGGGCCGTGCCGGCGCCCGAAGGGGCGCGGGGAACTGCGCGACAAACCACGACGCCGCGGCTCGCGGCGTATCGGGCCACGGCGGGTCGCCGAGCTCGGCAAGAAGTGCGATGCGCCGAGCGGGTCGGCCCGCCGGTGGCGGACCGGTGGTGCGGAGCGCATCATGCCGTTATGACCGGTGGACCCGAGCCGATCGGCGCCGAAGCCCGTCGGGCGCTGGAGCGGGAGCTGGCCGACCTGCGCTCCGAACGGGAGGCGGTCGCGTCGTCGCTGCACAGCGACGGCGGCACGGGGGACACCGCCGACCAGGCCGACGAGTTGCAGCGGGCCACCGAACTCGCCCGGCTCGACGACCGGATCTCCCGGATCGGCGAGCGGCTGCGCACCGCGGCCGTCGCGGACCCGCCCCCGCCCGGAGTGGTGGGCGTGGGCAGCACCGTCACGGTGCGGTTCGCGGACGGGACGGCGCAGACCCTGCGGATCGGCGAGGTGGCCGCGCCCTCCGACCAGCGGCTGGTCACCTCGGACAGCCCGCTGGGCCGGGCCCTGCTGGGGCACCGCGCCGGGGACACCGTCGACTACAGCACTCCGGACGGTCGGCTCAGCGCCGTCGTGCTGGCCCTCAAGGCGCCCGACGACACGGCGGCAGGAGCGGACGAGCGGCCCGGAGCCTAGGGAGGGCGCACGGCGTCGGCCAGGGTCAGGTCACCACCGCGGCGGAGGCGTCCTCATCGCTCAACAGGTCCACGAGCGTGGCCCGGGCCCGGGCCACGCGCGAGCGGACCGTGCCAGGTGATCCAGGCCACGCCGCCATCGGTGCCGTATCCGGTCAGGCGGGCCCGTCCGCACCGCGGGTCGGCCGGCGCAGGAAGCGGATCACCGGGTGGCCGGGGTGCTGGGTGACCTCGGCACGGACGCCGTAGACCCGCTCGATGAGGGCGGGCGTGAGGACCGTGGAGGGGGTGCCTTCCGCGACCGCCCGGCCGTCTCGCAGGACGAGCAGCCGGTCGCAGTACATCGCGGCGAGGTTCAGGTCGTGCAGCGCGATCACGGTGGTGACCGGCAGGCCGGCGACGAGGTCGAGCAGGTCCAACTGATGCTGGATGTCGAGGTGGTTGGTGGGTTCGTCCAGCAGCAGTTCGCGGGGTTGCTGGGCGAGGGCGCGGGCGATCTGCGCGCGCTGGCGCTCGCCGCCGGACAGCGTGTGCCAGAACTGGCCGGCCCGCTCGGTCAGCCCGGTGCGGGCCAGCGCGTCGGCGACCGCGCGCGCGTCGTCGGCGCCGGCCGCGGCCCAGGCCCGCCGGTGCGGGATGCGGCCCAGCGCGACGACGTCCCGGACGGTCAGCTCGGTCTGGGTGTGCGCGTGCTGTTCGACGGTGGCGATGCGCCGCGCGGTGGCCCGGCGGCCGACCCGGGCCAGCGGGCGGCCGTCCAGGGTGACGACGCCCGCGGTGGGCGCGAGCACTCCGGCGAGCAGTCTGAGCAGGGTCGACTTGCCGCTGCCGTTGGGGCCGAGGAGTCCGATCGTCTGCCCGGGCCGGGGGGCGAGGGTGACGCCGTCGACGATGATCCGACCGTCGATGCGGCGCGTGACGCGTTCCGCGCGCAGACCGGGCGGGGCATCCCGGTCGGGCGCGAGGCCCCCGTCGGGCGCGAGGCCCCCGTCGGCCGTGAGGCCCCCGTCGGGCGTGGGGTCCGGGCCGGTCATGTCCGCCTCCGTCCGCGGTACAGGATGGCCACGAACGCCGGTACGCCGATCAGCGATGTCACCACGCCCACCGGCACCTCCTGGGGATCGATGACGGTACGGGCGACGGTGTCCGCCCACACCAGGAAGACGGCGCCGGCCAGTGCGGTGACCGGCAGCAGCCGGGCGTGGCCGGAACCGGTGAGCGCGCGGGCCGCGTGCGGCAGCACCAGGCCGACGAAGCCGATCGCCCCGGTGCAGCTGACGAGTGTCGCGGTCAGCAGCGCCGTCGCGCACAGCAGGACCAGCCGGGTGCGGGCGACACGCACACCGAGCGCCGCCGCTGCGTCCTCACCGAACGCGAACGCGTCCAGGGTGCGGGCGTGCCCGAGGCAGACCACGAGAACGGCGGCGAGCACGACGGCGCACAGCAGCACCTCGCCCCAGCCGGCGCCGGTCAGCGAGCCGAGCAGCCAGAACAGCACGCCTCGGGTGGTCTCCGCGTCCGCCGACGTCAGAACGGTGAACGAGGTGAGCGCGGAGAACAGTTGCATGGCCGCCACGCCGGAGAGCACCACCCGGTCGGGGGCGCCGCCGAGGGTGTGGCCGAGCACGAGGACGAGCCCGAAGGACAGCAGGGCGCCGGCGAACGCGCCCGCCGACAGGGACACCGCTCCCCCGCCGACCCCGAGCACGACCACGGCGACGGCGCCGGTGGACGCCCCGGAGGACACCCCGAGCACGAACGGGTCGGCGAGCGGATTGCGCAGCAGGGACTGCATGACCGCCCCGCATACCGCGAGGCCCGCGCCGCACAGGGCGGCCAGCAGGGTGCGGGGCATGCGCAGGTTCCATACGATGCCGTCCCGCAGCGGCGCCAACTGGCTGTCTCCGAAGCCGAGATGTGCGGCGACGCAGGCCCAGACGTCGGCCGTGGAGATGTCGGCGGGGCCGATGGTCACGGCGAACGCCACCGACGCGGTCACCGCCAGCAGCCCGCCGGCGGTCAACAGCGAGGCGCGGAGGTTCACTTGGCGAGCCCGAGGTCACGCAGTCCGGCGGCGACCCGTTCGATCCCCTCGACCGTGCGGATGGACGGGTTCATGGCCTGTCCGCTGAGCAGGATGTACCGCTTCTTCCTGACGGCGGTGAGGTTGCGGGTGGCGGGGTCGCTCTCCAGGAAGCGGATCTTGGCCTTGGCGCTCTCGGCCGTCTGGGACCTGCGGGTCAGATCGCCGAGGACGATGGCGTCCGGGTCGCGGTCGGCGACGGTCTCCCAGTTGATCTGGGGCCACTCGTCGTGGGTGTCGGAGAACACGTTCGAGGCGCCGACGGCCCGGGTGATGGCGCCGGGGGCGCCGCAGCAGCCGGCCAGGTAGGGCGACTGGGAGTTGGCGAACCAGTACATGAGCGAGACACCGGAGGCGTCGAGGCCGTCGGTGGCCGCCCGCACCCGCTCCTTCAGGCGTGCGACGAGCCGGTCTCCGCGTTCGTCGACGCCGAACGCGCGGGCCAGGTCGCGTATCTCGCCGTACACGGTGTCGAGGGTGAGCGGGGCGCTGCGGGAGCCGTCGCCGCCGCTGTCGTTGTCCTTTCCGGCGGCGCAGTCGGAGGGGGAGACGTATGTGGGCACGCCCAGCTTCTCGAACTGCTCGCGGGTGGCGACGCCGCCCTGGCCGAGGGTGGAGACGAACGACGCGGTGACGAAGTCGGGTCCGGCGTCGAGCACCTTCTCGAAGGAGGGGTTGTTCTCGGCGAGCCGGGGCACGGACGCGTTGGCCTTCTCCAGGCCCTTCATCACCGGGTCGGTCCAGGTGGCGGTGCCGGCGAGACGGTCCCCGAGACCGAGGGAGAGCAGGATCTCGGTGCTGCCCTGGTTGAGGGAGACGGCGTGTTCGGGGGCCGACGTCAGGGTGACCGGGTGGCCGCAGTTGTCGATGGTGCGGGGGTAACCGGCGGCGGAGCGGCCGGAGTCGGGGGCGTTTCCGCCGGGGCCTGCGCACCCGGTCAGCAGCAGCGCCGGGGCGAGCAACAGCACGGCGGGACGGCACGTGGCAGAAAACGCAGAAAACGCAGAAAACGGGGAAAACGGGGAACGGAGCACGGGCATGCCTCGGGTGTCGGGGCTCGTACGCGGAGCCTGGCCTACGGACGTCCTCCGCGCACGGGGCGCGGAGGTGCCAGCAGGTCTTCGGACTCGGGTTCGTCCGGACGGGGCGCCTTCCCGGTACGGCCCCGCACCGGCCTCGCGGCCGGCCCGAACCCCTCCCAGTGGCTTGGTGTGCCCTGCCCGTCCCCCTCACCGCTGCGCGTCAGTTCCGGATTCGCACCGGATTCCCTGGCCTCGGATGTGGCACGACTGGCCCGGCCAGGCTACCAAGATCGCCCGGCCGCCCGGACCGGGCCCCGTCCCCGGGCCGGGCGCCCGCATCGGCCACGCCGGCATCGGCGTGCCGGGCCGCCCCCCGACACCGGCGCTCCGGCCCGGGTGGGACGTCGTGCCTCACCCCGTTCCGTCCTCCGGGTCCACGGGCGGGGTCCCGGCGCAGATCCACTCGTGCACGACGGCCGGGGACAGTCCGCCGTCGGCGGCTATGACGTGCTCGGGCACGCCGGTGAGCCAGGCGGCGAGCACGGCCCGGCGCAGGTCGGCGGCGCGGGTGGCGAGGCCGGTCCGGTACGCGTCCGCGGAGCCGACGACGAGCTTGGGTGCGTCCTCCGCCAGGCGCCGGGCGGCGCGGCGGACGGTGCGGCGTGCGCTCTGGGTGTCGAGGTCGGTCATGCCGTCACCTCCCGTGCCGTGCCGAGCGGGCCGCGGTCCGGGCGCCGGTACGCATCCCGCACGCCGGGCTCCGGGAAGAGCCGCGCGACGAGCCGTTCCAGCCGGCGGGCGGGCTCACCACTGCGATGGACACGGGCGGCCACGGCGCCGGGCAAGCCGTCGCCGGGCGCCACACAGGAGGCGGCACGGTGGAGAGTGAGGCCGAAGGTGGTCGGGGTGGCCATGGGTACCTCCCCTTCCGTCGCGGCGGGGCAGGTCGAGGGCATGGCAGCCGCCGTGCGGGGCGGGGGGCTACCGGGTGCCCGAGGAGCGGGGGGACATGGGGATGCGGGGCCTCGCGTGGCCCGTACTACTGCTGCTGCGATCCATGTCGCTCACCTCCTCCTCGGTCGGCGGGCACCCGGTCCTCCGGGCTTCCGGCACCCCTCCATATTTGCACAGCGACGCAAATTCTGCCCACTCGCGGGGAGAAGGCCGCGGTCGGTCCCCGGCCCCGCGTCGGCCCCCTCAGTAAACTGGCACGCACGCGACGCATCCGGCTCCGCCCCCGGCCCCCGGTGCCGCGTACCCGTCCAGGAGGACGGCCGTCCCCGCCCGGCCGACTCCCGCCCATCGACCCGGCCGGGGTCTTCGTCGACTGATCGGGATGCGGGAGCACGACGTGCCGCCAGAGCCGACCGGTCCCGCACCGTCCGGGGCCGTGTCCATGACCGGACAGACCGCGTGCGGCGCGGGTCCGCGCAGCCCGCTGCGCACCTTCCTGCGGACCGAGACCGGCAGCGCCGCCGTGCTGCTCGGCGCGGTGATCGTGGCCCTTGTCTGGACCAACGTCTCCCCCGGCGGCTATGCGTCATGGTGGCGGACGGACATGTCGCTGACGATCGGTTCGGCCGGTGTCTCGCTGGAGCTGCGCGAGTGGGTGAACAGCGGTCTGATGACGCTGTTCTTCTTCGTCGTGGGTCTTGAGGCCCGCCGCGAGGTCGACGTGGGGGAACTGCGCGAGCGGCGCCGCGTCGTGCTGTCGGTGGTCGCCGGGGTCAGCGGCATGCTCGTCCCGGTCGCGATCTACCTCGGCTTCAACGCCGGACTTGACTCGGCGCAGGGCTGGGGCGCCGCCATGTCCACCGACACGGCCTTCGCCCTCGGCATGCTCGCCGTGCTCGGTTCCCGGCTGCCGGGCGGTCTGCGGGTCTTCCTGCTCACCGTCGCGGTCACCGACGACCTCGTGGCGCTGGTCGTCATCGCCCTCGCCTACAGCGGCGCGGTCCGCCTCTCCGCGCTGGGCGTCGCGCTCGGCGTCCTCGCCCTGCTTCTCGCGCTGCGCGCGGCGGGGGTCCGGATCACCGGCGTGTACGCGGTCCTGGGGGTGGCCCTGTGGGGCGCGCTGCTGCGGTCGGGGGTGGACCCGGTGGTCAGCGGCCTGGTCATGGGGCTGCTGACGTACGCGCATCCGGCCGAGCGGCACGCCCTGGAGCGGGTCACCCGGCTGTTCCGGGGCTTTCGGGAGCAGCCGACACCGGAGCTGGAACGCACCCTGCGCCGGGGTCTGGCCTCCGCCCTCTCGCCCAACGAGCGGCTGCAGCGGATGATCCACCCGTGGACGAGCCATGTCATCGTGCCGCTGTTCGCGCTGGCCAACGCGGGCCTGACGATCAGCGCTGACCGGATCGCGGCGGCGTTCACCTCACCCGTCACGCTGGGCATCGTGTGCGGCTACGTCCTCGGCAAGCCGGCCGGCATCCTGGGCGCCACCTGGCTGGCGGCGCGAGTGAGCCGGGGCCGGCTGCGCCCGGCGGTGGGCTGGGGCGCGGTCGCCGTGGGCGGCAGCCTCGCCGGGGTGGGTTTCACGGTGGCGCTGCTGATCGCCACGCTCGCCTTCCACGGGCAGCGCCTCGAACAGGCGAAGGCAGGCATTCTGGCGGCCGTGGTGCTGTCCTGTCTGATCTCCTGGGTGCTGACGCGGGCCGTCGCCCTGCTGCCCGCGCGCCGGCGGACCCGGGCGCTGCTGGGCGAGGGGCAGCCGATCGTCGATCTGAGCGATCCCGTCGACACGGCGCGCGACCATGTGCGCGGCCCGCTCGACGCTCCGGTGACCCTGGTCGAGTACGGCGACTACGAATGCCCGTACTGCGGACGGGCGGAGCCGGTGGTGCGCGCGCTGCTGGCCGAGTTCGGCGACGACCTGCGCTACGTCTGGCGGCATCTGCCCCTGACCGACGTCCATCCCGACGCGCAGCTCGCCGCTGAGGCCGCTGAGGCGGCGGCGGCGCAGGGCCGCTACTGGGAGCTGCACGACGTCCTGATCAGCCACGAGGGGAGCCTCCGGGTGAAGGACCTCCTGGAGCACGCCGAGCGGACCGGACTCGACATGACGGCGTTCCGCCGCGACCTGCGGGCGCGGGCCGGCGCGGAACGGGTGGCCGAGGACGTGGAGTCGGCCGACCTGAGCGGGGTCTCGGGCACGCCGACGTTCTTCGTCAACGGCCGGCGGCACCACGGCGCGTACGACGTGGCCTCACTGTCACTGGCGGTACGCACGGCCCGCGACCGGGCATCACTGTCGAACCCGGCCCCGTAGCCCCGGCATCCGGCATCCGGCATCCGGCATCCGGCGCCGTCCGGCCCGGGTCATCCCGCCAGAAAACTCAGCCGGACCTGCCGGTTCGGGTTGTCCCGGTTGGTGTCCACCAGGCACACGGACTGCCATGTTCCGAGTTCCAGGCGGCCGTGCAGCACGGGCAGTGTGGTGTGCGGGGGGACGATCGCGGGGAGGACGTGGTCGCGGCCGTGGCCGGGGCTGCCGTGCCGGTGCTGCCAGCGGTCGTCCGCGGGCAGCAGGGTGTGCAGGGCGGCCAGCAGGTCGTCGTCGCTGCCGGCGCCGGTCTCGATGACGGCGATCCCCGCGGTGGCGTGCGGCACGAAGATGTTGAGGAGGCCGTCGCGGCCGGCCGCCGTCTCCCGCAGGAAGGCCTCGCAGTCACCGGTGAGGTCGACGACCCGCTCCCGGGAGCCGGTGGCGACGTTCAGCACGCGCGTGGTGAAGGCATCTGACATGCCACCATCCTCGCGCATCCGGCCGGGTTCCGGCCGTCGCCCGGTCGCCGGTCCGCGGGCCCGCTCTTAGAGGCTTGGAGGCGCCGTTGACCGCCGCGGCCCCGACTGGCTACGGTCGCCCGCATGCAGCGTTCAGCCCTGCTCACCACGCGCGGTCACATCGACCTGCTGCGGGTGGCCTCCGCCGCGTGTCGCCGCGGCCGCTGACGCCCTCGCTCTCGCGCGTTCATCCGCGCGCCGCACGCCTGCCGTTGCGTTCCGCCCGGTCCTGACGCGGCGGCGCCAAGGCGCACCGCGTCCCTCCCTCTGCCCGTGGAGCAGCCATGACCCTCGGCCATGCCCCGCCCGGCTGCCCCGACGACGCCCAGGTGATCGAGGCCGGGGAGCCCCCGGGCCTGTCCCGGTGGGGACGCGTGCGGCACACCGTACGGCCGGGCGCGCTGCCCGGCGTGCTCACCGGGCTGCGCCACCGCCTCGGCCTCGCCCGGTTGCGAAAGGCCGCCGCCGCGACGGCGAGCGACGTTCACCGGCCGGTGACCGCCCAGGCGGTCCATGTCGCCGGGCTCACCCGCCGCTTCGACGGCCGTGCCGTGCTCGACGAGTTGCACCTCGACGTCCGGCCTGGCGAGTTCGTCGCACTGCTCGGGCACAGCGGCAGCGGCAAGTCCACGCTGCTGCGCATCCTCGCCGGACTCGACCGTGACATCGAGGGCACCGTCCTGGTGCCGCGGCGCCGGGCGATCGCCTTCCAGGCGGCCCGGCCGATGCCGTGGCAGCAGGTGTGGCGCCATGCCCTGCTCGGGCTTGCGGGCAGGGCCGGGCGGCCGGTCGCAGGGCGGGCGTCGGACGAGGCAGGGCCGGGCCACCGGGCCGCCGCCCGGCCGAAGACGCGGTCCGGCGGCGAGACCCAGCCCGCCTCGCTGGCCCGCGCCCTGGTGCGCGAACCGGATCTGCTGCTGCTCGACGAGCCGTTCGGCGCGCTGGACGCGCTCACCCGTAGCACGGCCCTGGGGCTGGTCGAGGAGGTGTGGCGGCGCCGCGGCTGCGCCGTGCTGCTGGTCACCCATGACGTCGAGGAGGCCGTGCTGCTCGCCGACCGCGTCCTCGTCATGGCCGGCGGCGTCATCGCACACGAGCGGCGGATCGAACTCGGCCGGCCGCGTGACCTCGCCGATCCCCGGTTCGCGGAGCTGTGCGCCGGCCTGCTGAAGCGACTCGCCGTCAGCACCGCCACCGAAGCCGGGTGACCTGCGCGCAACGGCCCGGACCCGCGCCGGGGACGGCCGCGCCCCCGCTGTCGCGGCCCGGATTCCCGTACCACCGCGCTCCCTTTTGACATGACCGTACGGCCGCGCCGGTTCACACGGTCCGGCGCGCGGGAAGATCCCCGGCCACGGTGCTGTTGGCAGGGACGTGAACAACGAGCGTGCGGTCGAGGTCGTCGTCACGGGCGCTGGGCAGGCGGGTCTGTCCAGCGCCTATCATCTGCGGCGCACCGGTTTCGAGCCGGACCGCGACTTCGTGGTCCTCGACCACTCCCCCGCGCCGGGCGGCGCCTGGCAGTTCCGCTGGCCGTCGCTGACGTACGGCAAGGTGCACGGGATGCACGCGCTGCCGGGCATGGAGCTGACCGACGCCGATCCGGCGCGGCCGTCGGCGGAGGTCATCGGCGCCTACTTCGACGCCTACGAGCGGGCGTTCGACCTGCGGGTGCGGCGGCCGGTGGACGTCCGCGCGGTGCGTGAGGGCACCGGCGGGCGGCTGCTCGTGGAGACCTCGGACGGCACCTGGTCCACGCGCGCCCTGATCAACGCCACCGGCACCTGGGACCGGCCGTTCTGGCCGCGCTACCCGGGACAGGAGACCTTCCGGGGACGGCAGTTGCACACCGCGCAGTACGCGGGGCCGAAGGAGTTCGCCGGGCAGCGGGTGGTCGTGGTGGGCGGCGGCGCCTCCGGCACTCAGCACCTCCTGGAGATCGCGCCGTACGCGGCGGCCACCACCTGGGTCACCCGGCGGCCACCGGTCTTCCGGGAGGGACCGTTCGACGAGGGTGCGGGGCGGGCCGCGGTGGCCCTGGTCGAGGAGCGGGTGCGGCAGGGACTGCCGCCCCGGAGCGTGGTCTCGGTCACCGGCCTGCCGCTCAACGACGCGATCCGGCAGGGACTGCGGGACGGCGTCCTGGACCGGCGGCCGATGTTCGACCGGATCACCCCGGACGGGGTCCAGTGGCTGGGATCCCCCGGGCTCGGCGGGGAGCGGCTTGTCGAGGCCGATGTGATCCTGTGGGCGACCGGGTTCCGGGCCGCCCTCGACCATCTGGCGCCGCTGCGGCTGCGCGCCCCGGGCGGCGGGATCCAGGTCGAGGGGACCCGCGTGGTCGCCGATCCGCGGATCCATCTGGTCGGCTACGGCCCGTCGGCGAGCACCATCGGCGCCAACCGGGCCGGGCGCGCCGCCGTGCGGGACATCAGGCGGTTGCTGGCCGCGCGGTCTCTCGCCGCGTGACATCGCGCCGGCCCGACCCGGGGCCTACGTGGCTCCGGACCGGGATGCCGTCGCGCTCGGACTGTGCGGCGTCTCGCTCCTCTTCTGGTGGAGCGCGTTGAACTCCGCGACGTTGCGCTGGTGCTCCGCGTAGTCGTCGGTGAAGCGGGTGTCGCCCGGCTTGACCGTGACGAAGTACAGCCAGTCGCCCGGTGTCGGGTTGAGCGTGGCGCGCATCGCGTCCTCGCCCGGGTTGTCGATGGGTGTCGGCGGCAGACCCATGCGCTGATAGGAGTTGTAGGGGCTGTCGATCCGGGTGTCGTCCAGGCTGGTGCGGACGGCGTGCCGGCGCAGCGCGTAGTTGAGGGTGGAGTCCATCTGCAACGGCATGCCGCGCTGCAGCCGGTTGAGGACGACCCGGGCGACTTTTCCCATGTCGGCCCTGGAGGCGGCCTCGGCCTGGACGATGCTCGCGATGGTGACCGCCTGGTAGACGTTCATCGCGTTGCGCTGGGCGCCGGCCGCCACGGGGGCGACGTCGAACTTGTCGTTCGCGGTGTCGATCATTTGTTGCAGCAGCGTCTGGGGCGTGCTGTCCTTGTCGACGCGGTACGTGGCCGGGAAGAGGTAGCCCTCCGGGTTGCCGTCGGCGTCATGGGGCAGTTTGAGACCGGCCTTGTCGATGGACTTCGCGGTGCTGCCCGCGGGCAGGGCGAGCGCCTTGTCGACGGCCTCGTAGACCTGACTGGCACGCCAGCCCTCCGGGATGACCAGGCTGCCGGCCCGCCGCCCCTCGCCCAGGGTCAGCAGCGGCACCGCCACGGCGGTGCCGGCCACGACGACGCCGGTCACAAGGAGGACGAGCTTGCCCCGGCGCGTGAGTCGAATCGTGCTCCGTGGCGGAGTGTTCATCTGCATGCGGGCACGTTAACCCGCATACCTCCGCAAACCTGGCATATCTTCAGCTTGTCGGTTCCAGTTGCGCGTCCCGGCGGACCAGGGCCGCATATCGCCCGCCCAGCCCCAACAGCTCCTCGTGCGTGCCTTGTTCGGCCACCCGTCCGGAATCGAGGACCACGATCTGGTCGGCCCCGCGGACGGTGGAGAGGCGGTGCGCGATGGTGAGCGTCGTCCGGTTGGCGGACAGGGCGTCGATGGCCTCCTGAACGGCGTGCTCGGTGCGGGTGTCCAGGGCGCTGGTCGCCTCGTCGAGGATCAGGACCGGTGGATCGCGCAGGATGGTGCGGGCGATGGCCAGCCGCTGCTTCTCCCCGCCGGAGAAGCGGTGGCCGCGCTCGCCGACGATCGTGTCGTAGCCGTCGGGCAGCGCCGCGATGTGGTCGTGGATCTGGGCCGCCTTCGCCGCGGTGTGCAGTTCCTCGTCGGTGGCGTCCGGCTTGGCGAAGCGGAGGTTGTCGGCGACCGAGGCATGGAAGAGGTACGTCTCCTGCGAGACGACGCCGACCGTCCGGGCGAGGGTGTCGAAGTCGAGGTCGCGCACGTCGACGCCGTCCAGGGTCACCCGGCCCCCGGTGACGTCGTACAGCCGGGGCACCAGGTAGCCGAGCGTGGACTTGCCCGCGCCGGTCGGGCCGACGATCGCCAGGCTGCCGCCCGCGGGGACGGTGATGTCGATACCGGCCAGCACGGGGGCACCCTCGGCGTCGTAGCGGAACTCGACGTCCTCGAACCGGACCTCGCCCTTGACCCGGTCCAGATGCACGGGCTCGTCGCGCTCGGTGATGTCGATCGGCAGGTCGAGGTACTCGAAGATGCGCTGGAAGAGGGCGAGCGAGGTCTGGATCTGCACGCCGGTCGCCAGCAGGCTCACGGCCGGCCGGAACAGGCCCTGCTGGAGCGAGACGAAGGCGACGATGGTGCCGATGGACGCCTGGGGGCCGCCCAGTTGGAGCGTCATCCCCGCGGCCCAGTAGATGACGGCCGGCATCGCGGCCATGACGATGGTGATCACGGCCATGCGCCAGCGGCCGGCCATGTTGGACCGGACCTCCAGATCGACCAGTTGCTCGGACTCCTCGGCGAAGGACCGCGTGAGCGAGTCGGCTCGGCCCATCGTGCGGCCCAGCAGGATGCCGCTGACGGACAGGGACTCGGTGACGGTGGCGGCCATGGCGGCCATCTGCTTCTGGCGCTGGGTGGTGATCCGCTTGCGTTCGTTGCCGACGCGGCGGCCGATCCACACGAACACCGGCAGCAGGACCAGGGACACGACGGTCAGCCGCCAGTCGAGGGCGATCATCGCGACGATCGTGGCGACCACGCCGGTCAGGTTGGAGACCAGGGAGGTCGCGGTGGAGGTGACGGTGGCCTGCATGCCGCCGATGTCGTTGGCGATGCGGGACTGCACCTCGCCGGTGCGGGTGCGGGTGAAGAAGGCGAGCGACATGCGCTGGAGGCGGCCGTAGACGGCGGTGCGCAGGTCGTGCATGACGCGCTGGCCGACGGTCGTCGAGATGAGGGTCTGCAGCACGCCGAAGACGCTGTTGAGGACGGCGCTGAGGATCATGCCGAGCGCGAGCAGGCTCAGCAGGCCGGTGCGGCCCTGCGGGATGGCGACGTCCAGGGTCTCCTTCAGCAGGAACGGCGTGGCGACGGACACCAGCGACGAGGCGCCGACCAGCACGCCGACGATCGCGAGCCGCCCGCGGTAGGGGCGGAAGAGGGCCAGGATGCGGCGCACCTGCCGGGGCTGTTTCCGCGCACCGGCGGTCGGCGTCCAGGTGGGGTTGTGTTCGGGATGCATGGGCTCCTACGGAGGTGAGCGGGCGCCGGCACGCGGTGCGGCCGACGACGACTGGAGGATCATAGCTCATTGTTACCTTCACTCACAATGAATGGCGTCCTGATATTGTTCCCGCCATGACCACCCCCGACCCCGAGGGCCTGCTCGCCGAGCAGTTGCTGCGCCTCACCCGCCGGGTCCACCGCATCCAGAAGCGCCATCTGGAGCGCCGGGACCTGGGCGTCACCCCGGCCCAGTCCCGGCTGCTGCGCACGCTGGCGCACTACGGCTCGCCGCCGCGCATGGCCGACCTCGCCGCCCGCCTGGAAGTGGTGCCGCGCGCGGTGACCACACTGGTCGACGGTCTGGAGGCGAACGGCAAGGTGCGCCGGGTACCGGATCCGACGAACCGCCGGGTGACCCGGATCGAGCTGACCGACGACGGGCGCGCCACGCTCGCGCAGCTGCGCGACGCGCGCCGGGCCGCGGCCGCGGAGATCCTGGCTCCGCTCTCCGCCGAGCAGCGCGAACTGCTCGGCGGGCTGCTGGACACCCTGATCGACGGGGCACTCGACGAACGCTGCTGAGCACCCCGGGACCTGCGGGACCCCGAGCACGGAACGCCTGAACGAGCGCCGCGGCACGCCAGCCGACGTGGGATGCCACGATGCTGCGACCGACACGGGGCACCGCGACACAGGGACCGGCATGGGGCGCCGAGACACAAGGGGGCCGGCACGGTGCGCCGGGCGTGCCGGGTCTGCGTCGCCGATGCCCGGTCGCCGAGCGTGAGGACCGTGCGCAGCCGGTCGTCCGCGCCGAGCGTCGTCACGCCGTTCATCGTGCAGGTCCGGTCCGTGCGCGTACTCCGAGCCGGGCCGCCCCCGTCGGCCGTGACGAACTCGTCGTCATTGCCGTCGATGCGCAGGACCACCTTGCTCCGGTGGTCACCGCATCCGCGGGGCGGCCCGCAGGTGCCCCGGTACGGCGTGAAGTCACGGAACCGGGCCTGCGCGAGCGTGACCCGACAGGACCTGCCCGCGGGCCTTTCGACGGGCGGCGCGGCGCTCACCGGGTCGTGCCGGTCGGTGGCGAACTCGGCCGGGACGTCGGCCCGGACCGGGAGCGTGCGGGCGGACGCGGCCGGGAAGCCGAGGAGAGCGCTCACCCGGAGGACGGCCCGGCGAGCACGCACATGACGATCCGGCCCCTCATGACCGCCGTTCCACGGCCGGTCGGCCGCCCCGGCAGTCCCGCCCGGCGCCGCGAACCCGGCGATTGCGGGCACCGCCCTGGAAAACCCATTGATTTTCACCACCCTCCGACGCGAACCTTGCACGGTTTGCTACCGCTTCTACGCCGTCACCCCCCGTCCGCTTCCTCCCTGACACGAGCCACTGGGACGTCATGCAGATTCAAGACCTTCCGTATCCCGACCCGGGCGTGCCGGACGCACGTTCGGGTCCCCGATTCCTGTGGTGGCTGGGGCGCAACCAACTGGGCGGCCAACTCAAGTCGCTCGCCTGGGGCCTGCTCCACTTCGTGTCCGTCTCCTCGCTTCCGTTCTGTGTCGGGCTCGCCGTCCAGGCCGTCGTGGACCGCTCGGGCAGCCGGCTCGCCCTGACCGGCGTACTGATGGTGATCTGCGGCATCGGCATCGCGGTCGGCGACACCTTCCTGCACCGCGCGGCCGTCACCAACTGGATCACCGCCGCCGCCCGCGTCCAGCAACTGCTGGCCCGCAAGGCCGCGCAGCTCGGTTCGGGGCTGACCCGGCGGGTCGCGGCCGGTGAGGTGGTGGCCGTCTCGACCGGCGACGTCGAGAAGATCGGCTGGTTCGTCGAGGCCGTCTCCCGTTTCACCGCCGCCGCCCTGACCGTCGTCGTGGTCTGCGTGGGCCTGCTCGTCTACCAGCCGGCTCTCGGCGTGGTCGTGGCGGTCGGCCTGCCGGTGCTCGCCCTCGCCGTGCTGCCGCTGCTGCCCCGGGCGACCCGTCGCGCCGACGTCCAGCGCACCAAGGCCGGCCGGGCCACGGAGCTGGCCTCCGACACCGTCGCCGGACTGCGCGTGCTGCGCGGCATCGGCGGCGAGGAACTGTTCCTCGACCGCTACCGCCGCGCCTCCCAGGAGGTGCGGCACGCAGCCGTGCGCAGCGCCCGGATGTGGGCCCTGATCGCGGCGATCCAGGTGCTGCTGCCCGGCCTGCTGCTGATCGCGGTCGTCTGGCACGGCGTCCACCTCGCCCGGCAGGGCCGGATCGAGGTCGGCGAACTGGTCACCGTCTACAGCGCGGTGATGATCCTCACCTATCCGCTGCGGCACTTCGAGGAGATCGCCATGGCGTACTCCTTCTCGCGCCCCTCGGCCCAGCGCGCGGCCCGCGTGCTGTCCCTGGAGCGGACCACCGACGCCGGCGGCTCACGCGCGGCCGACGTGCCGAGCGGTGATCTGTACGATCCGGCCACCGGTCTGCTCGCGCCCGCGGGCCTGCTGACCGCCGTGGTGTGCGGGGACCCGGACGCGGCGGGGCGGCTCGCCGAACGGCTGGGCGGACATCCGGCCGAGCCGGGCCCGTCGGTGCTGCTCGGCGGCGTACCGCTCGACGAACTCCCCCTCGACACCGCCCGCACCGCCGTCCTCGTCCAGGACAAGGACCCGGTCCTGCTGTCCGGCACGCTCCGCGACCTGCTCGACGTGCCGGCCTCCGCCGGTGTCCGCGCCGAGGCGGCGCTCGCGGCGGCGCAGTGCGGGGACGTGCTGGAAGCGCTCGTCGAGGGGTCCCTGGACGCCGCGGATCCCATGGACGCCCGGATCACGGAACGGGGACGGTCGCTGTCGGGCGGCCAGCGCCAGCGGCTCGCACTGGCCCGTTCGCTGATCACCGACCCCGAGGTGCTGGTGCTGGACGAGCCGACCTCCGCCGTCGACTCGCACACCGAGGCGCGGATCGCACAGGGCGTGCGTGAGCTGCGGACGGGGCGCACGACGGTGGTGTTCACCTCGTCACCGCTCCTCCTGGACCGCGCGGACCGGGTCGCGCTGGTGCACTCGGACGAGGTGGTGGCGGTCGGCGTACACCGCGAACTGGTGCGCACCGAGCCCCGGTACCGGGCCGTCGTGACCCGTGCGCCCGAGGACGAGACGGCCGCACCCGGCCCCCGGCCCGACCGGGCCGCCCTGCGCGGCCCACTGGACGACGAGGCCGAACCGCACGGCCCGCTGCAACAGATCGAGGAGAGCGCATGATCGGCGTTGCGCCACCGGCGTACGACCCGGCGGCCCCGACGACGGCCACCACCCTGCCCGTCGGTGCCACCGCGACCGTGCGCGCCTACGTGGCCGAGCTGTTCCGGCGGCACCGCCGTGCCTTCCTCGTCCTCATGGCCGTCAACACGATGGCCGTGGTCTCCTCCATGGCGGGCCCCTACCTCCTCGGCGGACTGGTGGAACGGGTCTCCGAAGGGGCCCGGGAGCTGCATCTGGGCCTGACCGCCGGGCTGTTCGTGCTCGCGCTCGCCGTGCAGGCCGTGTTCGTGCGCGAGGTGCGGCTGCGCGGCGCGATGCTCGGCGAGCGGATGCTGGCCGACCTGCGCGAGGACTTCCTCGTCCGGTCGGTCGGGCTGCCGCCGGGCGTCCTGGAACGCGCCGGCACGGGCGACCTGCTGTCCCGTATCACCACGGACATCGACCGGCTGTCCAACGCCATGCGGGAGGCCGTGCCGCAGCTGACGATCGGCGCCGTCTGGGTGGTGCTGCTGCTCGGCGGCCTGGTCGTCACGGCGCCGCCGCTGGCCGCGGCCGTGCTGCTCGCCGTGCCGCTGCTGGTGATCGGCTGCCGCTGGTACTTCAAGCGCGCCCCCTCCGGCTACCGCTCGGAGGCCGCCGGTTACGCCGCCGTGGCCGCCGCGCTCGCCGAGACCGTGGACGCCGGCCGCACCGTCGAGGCCCATCGCCTCGGCGACCGGCGCATCGCCCTGTCGGAACGCCGGATCAAGGAGTGGACGGCCTGGGAGCGCTACACCCTCTGGCTGCGCTCCGTGCTCTTCCCGGTCGTCAGCCTCACCCATGTGGTGGTCCTCGGCTCGGTCCTGATGGCCGGCGGTGTCTTCGTGCTGCAGGGCTGGATCGGCGTGGGCCAGCTGACCACGGGCGCGCTCGTCGCGCAGATGCTCGTCGACCCGGTCAATCTGATCCTGCGCTGGTACGACGAGGTGCAGGTCGCCCAGGTGTCCCTGGCGCGGCTGGTCGGGGTGCGGGACATCGAGCCGGACGCCGGGGACGCCGCGCTCGCCCCCGACGGACGGAACGTACACGCGGACCGCGTGCACTTCGGCTACCGCGAGGGCGTCGACGTCCTGCGCAAGGTGTCCCTCTCGGTCGCGCCGGGCACCCGGCTCGCGCTGGTCGGCCCGTCGGGCGCGGGCAAGTCCACGCTCGGCAGGCTGCTCGCCGGCATCTACGCGCCCCGCGACGGCCGGATCACCCTGGGCGGCGCCGAACTGTCCCGGATGACCGCCGAGCGGGTCCGCTCGCACGTCGCCCTCGTCAACCAGGAGCACCACGTCTTCGTGGGCACGCTGCGCGACAACCTGCTGCTCGCCCGCGCCGACGCCGAGGACGCGCAGCTGTGGGCGGCGCTGGGCGCGGTCGACGCGGACGGCTGGGCACGTGCCCTGGACGACGGGCTGGACGCCGAGGTCGGCTCGGGCGGGCTGGCGCTCACCCCCGCCCAGGCCCAGCAGATCGCCCTGGCCCGGCTGGTGCTGGCCGATCCGCACACCCTGGTCCTGGACGAGGCGACCTCGCTCCTCGACCCCCGTGCGGCCCGCCACCTCGAACGTTCCCTGGCCCGGGTCCTGGACGGCCGCACCGTGGTCGCCATCGCCCACCGGCTGCACACCGCCCACGACGCCGACGTCATCGCCGTCGTGGAGAACGGCCGCATCAGCGAACTGGGCAGCCACGACGAGTTGGTCGCCGCCGACGGGGCGTACGCGGCACTGTGGCGATCCTGGCACGGGTGACACAAACGGCACGGCAGGCACGGGCGGCACGGATACGCGGGGCGCCGTGACCGATGGCCCGGCTGAGCCGACCACTGTGAGCGCCGGCCCGGCTGAGCGGTGCGTGGGCTCGGGCGGCGCAGCGGGCCGCACCGGGGCGTGGCCGTCGCCCTCGGCAGCTGGCCTCGGCGTCCGGGCGCAGGCCGGGGCCGCGGCGGTCCGGCCGTCGCACCGGGCCGCAGGGCCGGGGCCGTGGCGTTGCGCGGTCCCGAAGCGGAGTGGAAGTCTGGAGAGCGGCACCGGTTCGGGGGATGCCCGGGAACCATCGGGTTCGAGCCGGGTGAGACCTGTGCCCCGCGGGCCGGCGGACCTCCGCCGACCGCGGTGGGACGGGGGCACGCCCACCACCTGGAGGTACCCGTGAACAGCTCCGACGGATGGGGGGACGACGTCTACCAGCCGGACGGATCCGAGATCCAGGAGGACTCGGGGCTGCTCGACGCGGAAGACACGCTGGTCAACGACGGTGTCGAAGATCCGCTCGACCGGGGCTGGTCGCCCCCGGAGCGGCCCTGGGCGGTGGAGCACACCGGGGTGACGGCGGCCGAGGGCCACCGGGGCGAGTCGCTGGACCAGCGCCTCGCCGAGGAACTGCCCGATCTCGACGTACCCGACGGCGACGGCATCGGCGACTGCCAGGGCACCGACGGCGAAGTGCTCGACAACGAGGTCGGCGATCTTCGCTCCGGTCGTCTCGTCGCGCCCGACGAGGGAGCCCACGAGGACGAGGAGAGCGCCCTCGTCGCCACCGACGTGGGCATCGACGGCGCGGGCGCCTCGGCCGAGGAGGCCGCGGTGCACGTCGTGGACGAGGACTCCCTGCCCACCTGAATCCGCCCGCCCCCACCCGCCGACCGCCCCGTGCGAGGAGCCGCCATGCAGCAGGACAAGCACCCCGACTACCACCCCGTGGTCTTCCGCGACCGCTCCGCCGGCTACGCCTTTCTGACCCGGTCCACCGCCACCAGCGACCAGACCATCGACTGGGACGACGGCGAGACCTACCCGGTGGTGGACGTGGAGATCTCCTCGGAGAGTCACCCCTTCTACACGGGCAAGGCGCGCACGGTCGACTCGGAGGGCCGGGTGGCCCGCTTCGAGCGCCGGTACGGCGGCGCCGGCCAGGACACCGCCGGCGGCCCGGCGACCTGACCCCCGCCCGAGGGACCGGCCGGCCCACGGCCCCGCGAGAGACGCCGGCCACGGCCCCGGCGGACGCGCCGGCCACTGTGCCGGGGCACCGGGAGGCCCGCCGGGACCAGAACCCGGCCCACCGTCCTCGCTCAGATCACGACCGTCGCTCAGATCACGGTGGTCGTGCTGATCGCGACCGTCGCTCGGACCAGGGCCGTCGCTCAGATCACATTGAGCGCCGCCGCGCAGCCCACCCCGCCGAGCAGCATGAACACCGGCATCAGCACCTTCAGCTCCACCCAGCTGCCCGCCCGGAACCGCAGCGGCTTCGGCGGGCCCAGGGGGTACCAACGCTTGCGGCCCACCGGGATCGGCCACAGTATCGGGCATCCGGAGACGGTCAGCGCGTCCCCGATGTCGTGCACCAGCGCCCCCAGCACTATGGGCAGCCCCAGCCACAGGTACTCCTGGCCGGGCTCGGTGAACAGCCAGTCGGCGCCGTTGCCCGGTTCGTCCAGGACGCCCGCCAGGATCCACGCACTGGTCGCTGCCAGCAGCCACACGAGGACATCGCTGCTGGACCCGCGGGCCGCACGCCACAGCAGTCCCTCGATCGCCAGCACCATGTGCACGAACAGGATCGCCAGCACCGCCCAACGGCCGCCGGTGATCGCCAGGAACGAGGCGCCCGCGCCGATCAGCACGGCCCACAGCCAGGTGTGCGTCAGCGTCCGGTGCCCGCCGGAGCGACGCGGGTCGCCCTTCATCCTGGTGGCCTTGTAGACGGCGTAGGAGAGCTTGTCCACGATCTCGCACAGCCAGCGCGACAGCGGTCCGAAGGCGCGTGAGATGGTGGCGGCCTTGTGATCGAGGTCCGGAGCGAGCGCGGCACCGGCACAGATCAGGGCGCCCACGAGGAGGACCGGCCAGGGCATCGCGTGCCCGGCCGCGGCGGCGGCAGCCCCGACGCCGAGCCAGGCCGCGGCCCCCGACAGTGAGTGTGCTGGTCCCATCATGGCCGTTGCCCGCCCCATTCCTCTTGCACCGCTGTCCAGTTGACCGGGTACGTTGACGTTCCGTCGGCGACACAGCGTAGCGGTAGCGATCTTCGTGTTCGCAGCCGATTCCCGCATCGGCCGTCACGCCAGGCAAGATGGGTGCGTGACCCTCATCGATCAGCTGCCGCCGACCGCCGACCCCGACGCCCTCTACGAAGCCTTCGAGTCGTGGGCGCAGGATCGCGGTCTCACGCTCTACCCCCATCAGGAGGAGGCGCTGATCGAGGTGGTCTCCGGGGCGAACGTGATCGTGTCGACGCCCACCGGGTCCGGCAAGAGCATGATCGCCGCGGGTGCGCACTTCGCCGCGCTCGCCCGGGACGAGGTCACCTTCTACACGGCCCCGATCAAGGCCCTCGTGTCGGAGAAGTTCTTCGAGCTGTGCAAGCTCTTCGGCACCGAGAACGTGGGGATGCTGACCGGCGACGCCTCCGTCAACGCCGACGCCCCCGTGATCTGCTGCACCGCCGAGGTGCTGGCGTCCATCGCGCTGCGTGACGGCAGGAACGCGGACGTCGGCCAGGTCGTCATGGACGAGTTCCACTTCTACGCGGAGGGCGACCGCGGCTGGGCCTGGCAGATCCCGCTGCTCGAACTGCCCCAGGCGCAGTTCGTCCTGATGTCGGCCACGCTCGGCGACGTGTCCTTCTTCGAGAAGGACCTGACCCGCCGCACCGGCCGGCCCACCGCCGTGGTCCGCTCGGCGACCCGCCCCGTGCCCCTGTCCTACGAGTACCGGCTGACCCCGCTCACGGAAACCCTGACCGACCTTCTGGAGACCAGGCAGGCGCCGGTCTACATCGTCCACTTCACGCAGGCGCAGGCCGTGGAGCGGGCGCAGGCGCTGATGAGCATCAACATGTGCTCGCGCGAGGAGAAGGACCGGATCGCGGAGTTGATCGGCAACTTCCGCTTCACCACCAAGTTCGGCCGCAACCTCTCCCGTTACGTCCGGCACGGCATCGGCGTGCACCACGCCGGGATGCTGCCCAAGTACCGGCGGCTGGTGGAAAAGCTCGCCCAGGCCGGTCTGCTGAAGGTCATCTGCGGCACGGACACGCTCGGCGTGGGCGTCAACGTGCCCATCCGGACGGTGCTGTTCACGGCGCTGACCAAGTACGACGGCAGTCGCGTCCGCACCCTGCGCGCCCGTGAGTTCCACCAGATCGCGGGCCGGGCCGGGCGGGCCGGCTTCGACACCGCCGGTCTGGTCGTGGCGCAGGCACCGGAGCACGTCATCGAGAACGAGAAGGCCCTCGCCAAGGCGGGCGACGATCCGAAGAAACGCCGCAAGGTGGTCCGCAAGAAAGCGCCGGAGGGTTTTGTCGGCTGGACGGACAACACCTTCGAAAAGCTCATCGCCTCCGAGCCGGAACCGCTGACCTCCCGCTTCCGGGTGACGCACACGATGCTGCTGTCGGTGATCGCCCGGCCCGGCAACGCATTCGAGGCGATGCGTCATCTGCTGGAGGACAACCACGAGCCGCGCAAGCAGCAACTGCGGCACATCAGGCGGGCGATCGCCATCTACCGCTCGCTGCTGGACGGCGGCATCGTCGAGAAGCTCGACACACCGGACGCCGAGGGCCGCATCGTCCGGCTCACGGTCGATCTCCAGCAGGACTTCGCGCTCAACCAGCCGCTGTCCACGTTCGCCCTCGCCGCGTTCGAGCTGCTGGACCCCGAGTCGCCGTCGTACGCGCTGGACATGGTGTCCGTCGTCGAGTCCACGCTGGACGATCCGCGGCAGATCCTGGTCGCGCAGCAGAACAAGGCGCGCGGCGAGGCGGTCGCCGCGATGAAGGCGGACGGCGTCGAGTACGAGGAGCGCATGGAGCGCATCCAGGACGTCACGTACCCCAAGCCCCTGGAGGAACTGCTCTTCCACGCGTACAACACCTACCGCAAGAGCCATCCCTGGGTCGGTGACCATCCGCTGTCGCCGAAATCGGTCGTCCGCGACATGTACGAACGGGCCATGTCCTTCACGGAGTTGGTGTCCTTCTACGAGCTGGCGCGCACCGAGGGCATCGTGCTGCGCTACCTTGCGGGCGCCTACAAGGCCCTGGACCACACCGTCCCGGACGATCTGAAGTCGGAGGACCTGGAGGATCTGATCGCCTGGCTCGGCGAGATGGTCCGCCAGGTCGACTCCAGCCTGCTGGACGAGTGGGAGCAGCTGGCCAACCCGGCGGAGATGACCGCCGAGGAGGCCCAGGAGAAGGCCGACGAGGTGAAGCCGGTCACCACCAACGCGCGTGCCTTCAGGGTCCTGGTCCGCAACGCGATGTTCCGCCGCGTGGAACTCGCCGCCCTCGACCAGGTGGACGAGCTGGGCGAGATGGACGCGGAGGCCGGCTGGGACGCCGAGGCATGGGGTGAGGCGATGGACAAGTACTGGGACGAGTACGAGGACCTGGGCACCGGCCCCGACGCACGCGGCCCCAAGCTGCTCGTCATCCAGGAGGAGCCGAACAACGACCTGTGGCGCGTCCGTCAGATCTTCGACGACCCGAACGGCGACCACGACTGGGGCATCAGCGCGGAAGTCGATCTCACCGCCTCCGACGCCGAGGGCCGCGCGGTCGTCCGCGTCACCGCCGTCGGCCAGCTGTGAACCCTGGAGAGCCCCAGCCATGAAGAACCCGGCCGAAAGGCTCGTCGACCTGCTCGACCTGGAGCAGATCGAGGTCAACATATTCCGTGGCCGCAGCCCGCAGGAGTCCTTGCAGCGGGTCTTCGGCGGCCAGGTCGCCGGCCAGGCACTGGTCGCCGCCGGGCGCACCACGGACGGTGACCGCCCGGTGCACTCGCTGCACGCGTACTTCCTGCGCCCGGGCAGGCCGGGCGTGCCGATCGTGTACCAGGTGGAGCGCGTCCGGGACGGCCGGTCGTTCACCACCCGGCGGGTCACCGCGGTGCAAGAGGGGCGCACCATCTTCAATCTGACCGCTTCCTTTCACAAGCCTGAGGAAGGACCGTTCGAGCATCAGCTGCCCCCGGCCCGCACGGTGCCGGATCCGAAGGAGCTGCCGACGGTCGCCGAGGAGATCCGGGCGCATCTCGGTGCCCTGCCGGATCAGTTGGAGCGGATGGCGCGCCGTCAGCCCTTCGACATCCGTTATGTGGACCGGCTGCGCTGGAGAGCCGAGGAGATCAAGGACGCGGAGCCGCGCAGCGCGGTGTGGATGCGCGCGGTGGGCCCGCTGGGGGACGATCCACTGGTGCACACCTGCGCGCTCACCTACGCCAGCGACATGACCCTGCTCGACGCGGTCCGCATTCCCGTCGAACCGCTGTGGGGTCCGCGCGCCTTCGACCTGGCCTCCCTCGACCACGCCATGTGGTTCCACCGTCCCTTCCGCGCGGACGAGTGGTTCCTGTACGACCAGGAGTCGCCGATCGCGACCGGTGGCCGGGGGCTCGCCCGCGGCCGCATCTACGACCTGGAGGGGCGACTGCTCGTCTCGGTCGTCCAGGAGGGGCTGTTCAGGGCCCTGTAGCCGCGGCGGGCGGAAGGTCTCACGCCCGCGCGGGCCGGGGTCCTCTGCCGCGCAGCCGGCCCAGCAGTCCGCGGGGCCGCTCGGCCGCCCTGGCAGCGGGTGGGTCGCAGCGGGGAGTGGAGGCCCTGCGGCGGGCCGTCGGCGAGAGGGCGCGGGGCGGGTGCCGGACGGGCGGTGCCTCGGCGGGGCGGGGCGCGGGCCGGTGGGCGCGTGCCTCGGCCACCGCGCGCGCCAGGTCGTTCCTCAGCCAACCGATCTCGTCGGGGTGTTCCGCCGTCATGATCTTCTCCGCGAGGTGGGCGGCGGGCGATTCCGGCGTGCCGTGGGCGGGCGGCCCGGGGCGGAAGCGGTGCAGATGGGAGCGCTCGTAGGGGTCCGGGACGAGGTCTGTGAGGTGGGCGGGGTCGAGGAAGGCGGCCACGGCCCCGGCGCGCTCCCACGGATCGTCTGCCTGCCGCAGCAGGTGTCCCAGATGGCGTCCGCGCCAATTGCGGGCCCGCAGATCCAGGCCCGCCGCGAGCTGGTCGCGCAGCCCCTCGGGCATCCGGCCGGACAGCAGCGCCGCGCTCTTGCCGTCGGCCGCGAACTCCCGTACTTCGTCGGCCAGATAGAGCCAGACCACCGCACGGTAGCGGTTGACGTAAAATTTCACGGGCGTCATCAGGCCCAGGCGTGCGAGACGGGTGAACCGGCCGGCCGGCACGTCGACCAGGGCCGCGCCCGCCGTGGTGCCCACGGTCGCGACGCTCTGGCGAAGGGCCTCGGGGAAGCCCTCCGTCGCGCGCAGCCGGTCGATCTCCGCTCGTGGGACGCGTCGGGCCGCGCCGCCCGGGTCCGGCACGGTCCGGATGCGTCCGAGATGCACGGCGAGCTGGAACTCGCCGCGTTTGAGGCCCAGTTCGCGTGCGGCGCGGCCCGGTGCGAGGGTGAGGTGGTGAGATGTTGCGTCAGTGCCGACCGGCATGGTGGTACTCCCCCGTGGAGTCAGTGCTCACGCTGGGTGCGTGCGCCGTGACCCACGACGTTAGCCGTTCGGGCGGATGTCGTGGCGAGCCTGTGGATAACTCCACGGGGCACCAGAAACACGCAGGTCAGTGCTCTGAGGTCGGAGCGCGCTCGGGCTGTCGGGCGTCCACGCCCAGGTGCTCGCCGACCCGGTTGACGAGCAGGGTCATCTCGTAGGCGATCTGCCCGATGTCCGTTTCGGCGCCGCTGAGCACGCACAGGCAGCTGCCGGGGCCCGCGGCGGTGACGAAGAGCACCGCGTCGTCGTATTCGATCATGGTCTGGCGTACGTTGCCCGCGCCGAAGTGGCGTCCCGACCCCTTGGCGAGGCTGTGCAGCCCGGAGGCTATCGCCGCGAGGTGTTCCGCGTCCTCGCGCCGCAGTCCCGTGCTCGCCCCCGTCACCAGCCCGTCGTTCGACAGGACCAGTGCATGTCGTACGTGCTCGACGCGCTCGGTCAGGTCGTCGAGCAACCAGCCGAGTCCCTGCTTCTGCGCCATGTCCGGTCTCCCCGTGTGATGTCTCCCCCCTGGCCGGAGGATCCCTCAGCCAGCCTTCCCCACGACCGTCGTCCCGGCAAGGAGGATGGGGCCATGGCACAGAAGATGACCGATGAGGAATGGCGGGCGTTCGTCTCGTACGGCACCCGCACCGGCAAGCTGTCGACCGTACGCGCCGACGGGAGCCCGCACGTGGCCCCGGTCTGGTTCGTGCTGGACGGGGACGAGGTGGTCTTCAACACCGGGAAGGAGACCGTGAAGGGGCGCAACCTGGCCCGTGACGGGCGGGTCGCCCTGTGCGTGGACGACGACCGGCCGCCGTTCCACTTCGTCGTGCTGAGCGGACGGGCCCGGCTGTCGGAGGATCTGGACGAGGTCCGGCGGTGGGCGACCAGGATCGGGGCCAGGTACATGGGTGAGGACCGTGCGGAGGAGTTCGGCGCCCGCAACGGGGTCCCCGGCGAACTGCTGGTCCGCATGGCCGTGGACAAGGTGGTGGCGGTCCGGGACATGGCGGACTGACGGCCCTTCAAGCCGACGACCCGCCTTCAGCCGACGGCCCGCCTTCCGGCCCGACGGTGCGGGCGCCGTGCCCGTCCCCGCCTTCCGGCCCGACGGCCCACGCTTCGGCCCGACGGCCCGCCCGTCAAGCCGACGGTCGTTCAACCCGGGCCATTCACCCGGCACTCCTTCAGCCCGACGGCTCTTCAGCCCGTGGAGTCGAGGAGCCGGGCGGTGTGCATCCGCCCGGCGTACTCGACCAGGCGGATCAGCACTTCCTTGCCGGAGTCCCGGTCCCGGGCGTCGCACAGCACCACGGGCGTACCCGAGTCGAGGTCGAGGGCGCGGGACACGTCCTCGGCGGCGTGGCCGCGTGCCCCCGCGAAGCAGTTGACGGCCACCACGAACGGGATGCGCCGGTGCTCGAAGTAGTCGACCGCCGGGAAGCAGTCGGGCAGCCGCCGGGTGTCCGCGAGGACCACGGCGCCGAGGGCGCCCTGCGCCAGTTCGTCCCACAGGAACCAGAAGCGGTCCTGGCCCGGGGTGCCGAAGAGGTAGAGGGAGAGACCGGAGCGGATGGTGATGCGTCCGAAGTCCATGGCGACGGTCGTGGTGACCTTGTGGTCCACGCCGTCGGTGTCGTCCACCCACTGGCCGGCCTCGCTCAGCAGTTCCTCGGTGCGCAGCGGCCGGATCTCGCTGACCGCGCCGACCAGCGTCGTCTTGCCGACGCCGAATCCGCCCGCGACGAGTATCTTCAGCGCCAGCGCGGCCTCGTCGTCGACCGTGGTGGAGTGCTCGGAGAGCATGATCACTTCCTTCCGGAGCGCCGATGGCGACCGACGTCCGTGTGCCTGGTGCGCAACATGACGACCACAACTCCGTTCCGGGGTCTTTGACATGACGGCGAACGTCGTGGTCGGCTCACGCCCGGTTCGTTCCGCGTGTTCAGCTGCGGTGCCCGCCGTCCCGCTTCCTCTAGAGTGCTCGCAATCCGGCGATGACCTCGCGCAGAATCCGTTCGTCGGGCAGTTGGGCCGGCGGCACCGGACGGCTGACCGACACCCGGCCCAGTTCCAGGAGGTCGCCGAGCAGCACCCGTACCACCGCCACGGGAAGGTCGGTGCCCGCGGCGAGTTCGGCGACCGACTGCGTCTCCGTGCGGCACAGGTCGATCAGTGCCCGGTGCTCGGGGCCGAGTGTGTCGTCGTCGGCCGCGGACGCGCCGGGGTCGAGTGTGACGAGGGCGATCAGGTCGAACCGCACTCCGCTGGGGCCGGGCTCGGTGCGGCCGCCGGTCATGGCGTACGGGCGGACCAGGGGGCCGGCCTCGCCGTCGTACCAGTGACCGCCCGGCTCGGGCGCGGCGTCCGTCGTGTCTTCGCTCATCTGTGCCGTTCGCCCTTCCGGCTCGTCCTTCCCGCTCATCCGGCGGCCGGCGGCCGGTCGGCGGCGCGCGCCGGCGTGTACAGGTGCTCGCCGACCCGTCTGACGAGCCGTGCCATCTCGTAGGCGATCAGTCCGATGTCCGCGGTCACGGCGGTGAGGACGGCGAGGCACGAGCCGTCTCCGGCCGCGGCGACGAACAGGAACGCGTCGTCCATCTCCACCAGGGTCTGGCGCACCCCGCCCGCACCGAAGTGCCGGCCCGCGCCCTTGGCGAGGCTGTTGAAGCCCGACGCCACGGCGGCCAGGTGCTCGGCGTCCTCCCGGGCCAGGCCGGTCGAGGCGCCGATGGCGAGGCCGTCGTTCGAGAGCACCACGGCGTGCCGTACCTCGCTCACGCGTGCCACCAGGTCGTCCAGCAGCCAGTCGAGTTCGCCGGAGCGCCGGACGGCCCCGGTGTCGGGGTCCTGGATCATGCTAGATCTCCTTCGCTGCTGTCTCGGCCGGCTCCTCGGGCCGGTCCTGTGCCGCGGCCGGGTGGCCGGCCGCCGCCGCGCGCCCAGCCGGCGCGGTAGGCGGCCATGCGGTCCCGTACGAGTTCGGGGGTGCGCCGCTCATCGTCGGCGGACCCCGATGTCGCGGCCGGTTCCTCGGGCCGCTGCCCGCGCAGTTGCGGAACGAGACTCGCCTGCCGCACCCGGCGCGGGAGGTCTTCGGCGGGTTCGGAGGTCTCCGTCGCGCGGTGGGGTCGCAAGGCCGTGACTCCGGGGGGCGTGAGGTCGGTCGCCGGCCCGGCTCCGGGAGGCGCGTGTTCGTGTGACGGACCGGGTTTGCGGGGCGCGTCCTCGGGTGCCGGTCCGGCTCCGGGGGGCGGGTCTTCGGGTGCCGGTCGGGGCTCCGTGCGGCCGGTGGCGACGAGAGCGGGCCGGTCCGTCGCGGCGGCGACGGCTTCCTGAGGCGGGGCGGCACCGGGCACGCGCGCGTACGCGTGTTCCGCCGGCCGCCGCGGCTGTGTGGTGAAGCCGGCGGTGCCGTCTGCCGGGCCGCTGTGCAGGAGGCCGGTCGGGAGCAGGACCACCGCGGTGGTGCCGCCGTAGGGAGAGGGCCGCAGATGGACCTTGACGCCCTGGCGTGCCGCGAGCCTGCTGACGACGAAGAGGCCGAGCCGGTCGCTGTCGAACAGGTCAAGCGCCTCGGACTGCTCGATGCGCCGGTTCGCCTCGTCGCGGGTGTCCTTGCCCATGCCGAGGCCGCGGTCCTCGATCTCGACGGCGTAGCCGTTGCCGACGGGCTCGCCGGTGATGCGCACGCGCGTGTGTGGCGGGGAGAACTGGGCGGCGTTCTCGATCAGTTCGGCGAGAAGATGGGTCAGGTCGGCGACGGCCGCGCCGACGACCGACGTCTCGGGGAGCCTGCGCACCTCCACGCGCGCGTAGTCCTCGATTTCGGAGACGGCCGCCCGTATCACGTTCGTGAGGGACACCGGCATCCGCCAGGCGCGTCCCGGAGCGGCCCCGGAGAGGATGATCAGGCTCTCCGCGTGGCGCCGCATACGGGTGGTGAGGTGGTCGAGCTGGAAGAGGTCGCCCAGTTCGTTCGGGTCCTCGGACCGGCGTTCCATGCTGTCCAGCAGGCTCAGCTGGCGGTGCACCAGGATCTGGCTGCGGCGGGCGAGGTTGACGAACACACCGGAGATGCCGCTGGCGAGTTCGGCGCGCTCCACGGCGGCGCTCAGGGCGGCCCGGTGCACGGTGGCCAGCGCCTCGGCCACCTGTCCGGTCTCGTCCTGCGCGGGCGGGCCGGGTGGTGCCTCGGCCCGGATGTCGATCTCCTCCCCGGCACGCAGCCTGTGCATGGCCTCGGGGAGTTTGCGGCGGGCGATCTCCAGGGCGTCGTTGCGCAGGCTCACCAGTTCCACGACGATTCCCCGTCCGATGCGTACGGAGATGACGAGCGAGGCGGCGACCGCGAGCAGGCCGAAGAGGACCGCCGCGCCGGCCGGGGTGAGCACACCGCGCGCGAACGGGTCGGCGCGGCCCGCGACGGCCCGGCCCGTGTCCGTCTCGATCGACCGCATGCCGTCTTGCACGCGCGCGTGCGCCGCTTCCCAGGTGTCGGGGGCCGCGTCTGCCGTGCGGGCGCCGGGGCGGCTCGCCAGGACCTGGTCCTCGGCGGCCGTGACGGCCCGGTAGGCGCTGCTGTCGGCGAGGCCGAGCCAGGCGGCGTGCTGTGCGCCGGGCAGGTCCGCGACGGCCGTCTCGGTGAATGCGCGGCGGGTGCCGACCGCCGCGGCGAACAGCCGCAGTTGCTCGCCGTCGAGCCGTCCGGCCTGACGAGCGCCGGTGAGCAGCGCGTCCTCTTGCGCCAGGCCCTCGCCGGCGCGGGCGAATTCGAGCAGCACGCGCGCGTGGGCACCGACATCGTCGCTCTGGATGCCGGCGAGGGCTCCGCCCACACCGAAGGCGGTGGCGATGGTCGTGGTGTACTGCCCGTACGCCTCGCCCCAGTCGACGCGGCCGTCGAGGACCGCCGTCCGCAGCGTGCGCAGGCGCTCGGCTCCGGTGACGAAGCCCGCGAGGCGCCGAGCGACGTCGGCGGGCAGTTCTCCGCTGTCGGCGACGGTGTGGTCGTCGCCGAGCCGGAGTGCGGCCACGGCCCGGTCCGTTCGCGTGCCGAGTGTCTTGAGGCCGCCGCCCTGCCCGGCCGGCGGGTCGCTCGCGTACCGGACCGCCGCCGCGCGCTCGTCCTGCAGGGCGGCGACGGCTGCCGCGACCGGTGCCCGCAACTCGGCGTCGACGTGCTGCGACCGGCGCAGCCGGGAGACGTCCTGCGCGGTGCTGACGGTGGCGTAGGCCCACAGCGCGAGCAGGGAGACGACGGGAACCATCAGGAGGCAGACGACCTTGGCCCGCACGGTCCGCGGCCGTGTCCGCCAGCGCCCGGCGCGCCGGGGCGCGGGTTCCGGCACGGTGCCTGCATGCTCGTCCGCGCCTTCGTCGGCGGGTGGTCCGGCGTGCGCGCGGCGACCGCGGACGGGCGGTGGTGACGGCGCCGGGGTGCCACCCTGTGGGGTCCTCCGGGGTGTGCGCATGGGCTCCTCGTTCGGTGGTGGTTCGGGGCGCGCTCGTGCCGGGGTCCGGTCAGCGGGCGGCGGCGCCTTCGACGGGCCGCTGGGCCGAGGCGGACGCCTCGCGCTCCCCTGCCGTGGGCGAGAGGGCGACGAAGGCCGAGGTGAGGAACAGATAGGACCCGAGGCCGACGGCGAGGGGGAAGATGAACTGCATCGCCGTGGCCCCGGGCAGGATCGCGTCGGACGGGGTGACGTGGACGCTCACCGCGAACATGCCCGTGTAGTGCATGCTGCTGACGGCCGCCCCCATGACGAGCGAGGCGACGGTGACCGCGACGGGCGACTTGATGTTCAGCCCCGCCCACAGGGCCACGGTGGCCGCGACCACGGCGATCAGCACGGAGAGCGCGACGAGTACCGGGTCGTAGTCGACGCCGCCGTGCAGGCGCATCGCCGCCATGCCCAGGTAGTGCATGCTGGCGACACCGACTCCGGTGGTGAGCCCGCCGAGGGCGAGGGCCCGGCCGCGGTGGCGGCCGTAGCCGACGGCGAACACCCCGGCGCAGACGACGAGCATGGCGACGAGGAGGCTGAGGACGGTCAGCGGCACGTCGTAGCGGATGTCGGTGCCGCTGACGCGGAAGCCGAGCATGGCCACGAAGTGCATGGTCCAGATGCCGGTGCCGATCGCGGTGGCCGCGGTGACCAGCCAGTTGCGGCGCGTGGGGCCGGTGGCGGCGAGCGCGCGGACGGTGCAGCGCAGCCCGAGCGCGGATCCGATGCAGGCCATCGTGTACGACAGCACGGGGGTCAGCCAGCCGAAGGCGGCGTGGTCCAGGTGTCCCATGGCCCCGGGACGCTAGCCGGGGCAGGGGCGCACAACGGGGGCGCATTTCGAAAGCTGTTGGAATATGACACAGAGATGGGATGGAACGATCGCGTCAGGCTCGAACGTGCGCACTGAGACGTCCTTCGCGCCCTGCGGGATCATGCCAGGCATGAGCGACGACCACACACATGTGCAGGAGTTCTTCACCGCCCGGGCGGCCGACTGGGACAGGAGGTTCCCGGACGACGGCCCCGCCTACGCGGCCGCCGTCGCCGATCTCGGGCTGCGGCCCGGTGACCGGGTGCTCGACGCGGGCTGCGGCACCGGCCGCGCCCTGCCGCCGCTGCGCGCGGCCGTGGGCCGCTCGGGGCTGGTCGTGGGCGTCGACCTGACCCCTGCGATGCTCGCCGAGGCCGTACGCGCGGGCCGGAACGCGGACGGGCGGCTGCTGCTCGCCGACGTGGCCGCGCTGCCACTGCGGCCGGGGGTCTTCGACGCCGTGTTCGCGGCGGGTCTGATCGCGCATCTCCCCGACCCCGCCGAAAATCTGCGGGAGTTGGCGCGGGTGGTGCGGCCGGGCGGCCCGCTGGCCCTGTTCCATCCGATCGGCCGCGCGGCGCTGGCGGCCCGCCAGGGGCGCCGGATCACCCCGGACGACCTGCGCGCCGAAGCCAACCTCCGGCCGCTGCTGTCCGGTTCGGGGTGGCGCATGACGTCGTACGCCGACGAGGACGCCCGCTTCCTCGCCCTGGCCGTCCGGGAGGGCTGAGGCCGCGCCGCGCACGCCCGAAGCGGTCCCGGACCGCGCAGGCGTGCTCCTTGGCCACCGGGCCGCCCCCTTCTGCCGCCGCGCTCGCGACCCTACGTTGACGGGAGCAGTTGAACGGCCCGCGGTGAGAGGGCACAAGGGAAGGTGGTCCGCATGTTCGACAGGATCCGCACGTACGCCGCCGGGTTCCGCGGTTCCTCACGCGCGCAGGACGCCGGGCCTCGTGAACGCCGCTCTCACAACTTGTTCGAAGCGGCGGCCGCCTATGTGTCGGCCCGCGCGGACGACGACCAGGACGGGACCGACGAGGCAGCGGCCTGGGTGTCACCGGAGGCGCTGTCGTTCGGCGTGAGCGAACTCGCATGCCGGGCCGTCGTCGCGCTGGCCCAGGAGCGGGGCACGTCGCCGCGCGTGGTGGCCCGTGACCTCCTGGGGCTGCCGGCGGCTTGAGCGCCCGGCCGGCGCCGCACGGTCGTTTCGCCCCTGTCCAGGCGGAAAACTGCAGCTCCGGGTGGGAAGGGGAGTCGTGACAACCGGCTTGCGCCGGCACTAGGGTGCGCGCCGTTGGACGAACCACTGGGAGGCTGGAATGGCCGGGACGGACGAGGAGGTCGTCGCCGCCGCGGACGACGCGCTGTACGTGCTCACGGCAGTACTGCTGACGCCGGCGCAGTTTCCGAGCGTGCTGGGCGACGACTACCCGGAGGCCTGCGCGGCGCTCGGACTCGCGCCGCTGGCCGACGGGTACGGCCTGGTGCTCGGCCAGGACGGCGAGGGCGCCCGCTGGACGGTCGCCATCGACGACGTCTCGCTGGTCGCCGTCGCGATCGCCTCCTGGGACTGCGGCATGGAGTACGACCTGTCGCCCAACGAGCGCACGGTGGTGGCGGCCCTGCCGGGCTGGCCGCTCGCGGTCGCCGTCGCCGCACCGGGCGTGCCGGCGCCGCACGATCCGGCACCGGACGTGGCGGACGGCCCGCCGCTGGCCCCGCCGGACACCAGCGTCTGGGGCCCGGCCCAGCGGCGGCTGGGCGCCGACGAGATCGCGCTGCAGTGGGCGATGTGGCGGGAACAGATCGACGACGCCGACTTCTCCGGGCCCACCACGGGGCCGGGCAGGACCGCGGAGGCGGCCCCGGAGGGCGCGGGACGGCCGGCCAAGGGCCATCGCGGCATCCGGCGGGTCCTGGCCGAGGCCCACGCCTACGTGGACGCGCCGCCACCGCTCGGCCGGGTCCGCTCGTCGTTCGCCCCTGGCGACGCCCGGACCCTGCGCGCCGACGGGCCGGGCTGGTCGATGGTGGCCCGCACCGACGACATGGCGTTCGTGCTGCTGGACGAGGAGCCCGGCGAAGTGCTGCCGGTGGGCCGCGGCCCGGAACTGCCGGGGCTTCTGGAAGCGCTCGACAAGCTGGCCGTGCGCCCCAGTTGAGGCGACGGCAGGCAGGTGAGCCGGCGGCGCCGCTTGAGCCGACGGCAGCAGTCGTGCGGCGGCGGTGGGGCGGAGGCCGGGCCGCGGCAGCAGCCGGGACGTGACGCGCTGGGCCCGCGGCAGGACCGCCCCCGTGCCCCGGAGCCGACGCCCGGCCCTGCTGGGCCGGCGCCGCCCCGAACCGTGCCGTCGCCCGGTCCGCGGGCGGCGACGTGGTCTGCTTGCTCACGAAGCCCCACGCGCCGCGAAGCCCGCCGCGCCGCGGAGTCGGCGCCTCAGCGGCCGATTTCCTTGCGGGCCACCCGGCGCAGCCTGCGCCGCTGCGAGGGGTCCAGCGCGAGATACGCGGCGGCGGGAACGCCCACCACGATCAGGAACGCCACCCACCAGGGCAGCCATATCAGCAGGATGAGCCCGACCGCCACACCCCCTGCGGCGATCTTCGCGTTCTTCGACATGTGCGTCGCCTCCTTCGCGGCCGCTGCCGCTCTCTGCTGTGAAAACGGGCCCGTGCTTCCCACGGTTCCGGACCGCGACCCTGAGACGTCCCTGATACGCGACCCTGAAGCACCCCGAGGCCGGACATCCCTGCCGCACATCGAACACCAGGTGAAGTGACTCAGCTCACAGCCTAGCCGTTCGGGGTCGGCCGCGGACGTGGGGTACCCTCGGCGACCTTGCCCTGGTAATCAAGTTTGAGGAGTCGGGCAGAGCTGTGCACAGCATCACTGCGGCGCCACCCTCCGAACCGTCCGAACTGGCCCACTGCCCCGCCGTGTTCGTCCCGGCCGACCCCGCGCGTGCCGGCCGCTTCGCCTTCTGGCGGCCTGACGGCACCCTTCCCGTCCCTCCGGGCCCGGGAACCGTCGCCGACCTGGTCGTGGCGGTGCCCGGCGGGCACGGGGTCGAGCGGGTGCGCGTGCCCGCGGTGCTGGTGCCGGTGCGCGCCGCCCTCCCGGTGCTCACACGCGCGCGTGCCGATCCGCTCGCCCACCGGGCCACCGCGTTCTGGGGCTCGGCGGGTGTGCTGGCCCTGCACTTCCTCGCCCGGGGCCTGCTGCTGCCCGGGCTCTCCGCGAGCGATCACGACGCCTGGCGGGTGGGCCCCCTGACCGCCCGGGAGACGGAACTCGTGTGCGAACTGGCCGCCGCCATGCCGCCGGAGGCCCATGCCGTCCCGGTCGGCGACGCCGAGCCGCCTCGGCTGCCCGCTCCGGAGCGACTGCTGCGCGACTTCCTGGACGCGGTCGCCGACACGCTGCCCCGCTCCCCCGCCGCCCCGCTGGTCACGGGCGGCCCTGCGTACGCGGCGGCGCAGCCGCGGCATCTGCCCGAGCAGCGGGCCTGGGCCGACGACGTCGCCGCGGGGCACGACGCCGGGGTGCGGCTCTCGCTGCGGATCGAGGTGCCGGGTCTCGACGACGCGTTGCACGACGACGCCCCGCCGCGGTTCGCCGCCGTCCTCCAGGTGCACACCGTCGGCGGCCCGTCGGCCGTCGCGGACGCGGCCGAGGTGTGGTCCGGATCCGGTCCCGCGGGTCCGGCCTTCGGACCCCGCGCGCGGCTGGACACCCTGCTGGCCCTGCGCCGCGCGGCCCGCGCCTGGCCGCCGCTCACGGCCCTGCTCTCGACGACCGTGCCGGACCGCGTCGAACTCGCCGACGACGAGATCGCCGAACTCCTCGGAGCGGGCGCCCGTGCCCTGTCCGCGGCGGGCGTCGAGGTGCACTGGCCCAAGGAGCTGTCGCGCGAGCTGTCCGCCCGGGTGGACATCGGCCCGCCGGCCGACGGGAGCACACGGGGCGCAGCCGGTGCACAGGTGCCGTCGTTCCTGTCGGCCGACACCCGGCTCGCGTTCACCTGGTCGTTCGCGTTGGACGGCCGGGACCTGTCCCGTGCGGAACTGGACCGGCTGGCCGAGGCCGGCCGCCCTCTGGTGCGGCTGCGCGACCAGTGGGTGCTGATCGACCCTCAGGAGGCGCGCCGCGTCCGTGCGCGACAGGACCGCGAGGTCACCCCCGTGGAGGCGCTGGGCGCCGTGCTGACCGGCTCGACGGAGGTCGACGGACGCCGCGTCGACGTGCGGCCCACGGGGTGGCCGGCACAGCTGCGGGAACGGCTCGCGAACCCGGAGGGACAGGAGCCGGTCGGTCCGCCCCCGGCGCTCGCCGCCACGCTGCGGGACTACCAACTGCGTGGTTTCACCTGGCTGGCCCGGATGACGTCCCTGGGGCTCGGCTGCTGCCTGGCGGACGACATGGGCCTCGGCAAGACCGTCACGCTGATCGCCCTGCATCTGCACCGCCAGAGCGACCCCGCCGCGGCCGGCCCCACGCTCGTGGTCTGTCCGGCGTCCCTGCTGGGCAACTGGCAGCGGGAGATCGAGAAATTCGCGCCCGGCACGCCGGTGCGCCGCTTCCACGGCCCGCGGCGGAGTCTGGAGGCGCCCGCCGACGGCGAGTTCGTCCTCACGACGTACGGCACGCTCCGCCCGCACGCACAGCGGCTCGGCGAGGTCCCCTGGGGCATGGTCGTCGCCGACGAGGCACAGCACGTGAAGAACCCGTACTCGGCGACGGCGCGGGCGCTGCGCTCCGTCGGGGCACGCGCACGCGTGGCGCTCACCGGCACCCCGGTGGAGAACAACCTGTCCGAGCTGTGGGCGATCCTCGACTGGACGACACCCGGGCTGCTGGGGGGCCACAGCGCCTTCCGCGCCCGGTACGCGCAGGCCGTCGAGGGCGGCCGGGACCCCGCCGCGGCGCAGCGCCTCGCCCGGCTGGTGCGGCCGTTCCTGCTGCGGCGCCGCAAGTCGGATCCGGGCATCGCGCCCGAGCTGCCGCCGAAGACCGAGACCGATCACCCGGTACCACTGACCGGGGAACAGGCGGGCCTGTACGAGGCGCTGGTCAGGGAGACCCTGGAGGCGATCTCCACGGCCGACGGCATGGCGCGCCGGGGACTGGTCGTCAAGCTGCTGACGGGCCTGAAGCAGATCTGCAATCACCCGGCGCAGTTCCTCAAGGAGGACGCCGCCCGGATCGCCGGACGGTCGGGGAAGCTGGAGTCGCTGGACGAACTCCTCGACACGATCCTCTCCGAGGGGGCGGGCGTGCTCGTCTTCACCCAGTACGTGCGGATGGCACGCCTTCTGGAACGGCATCTGGCGGACCGTGGCGTGCCGGCGCAGTTGCTGCACGGCGGCACACCCGTGCCCGAGCGCGAGGCGTTGGTGCGGCGCTTCCAGGAGGGTGAAGTTCCCGTTTTCCTGCTCTCTTTGAAGGCGGCCGGCACGGGCCTGAACCTGACAAGGGCCGAGCACGTCGTGCACTACGACCGCTGGTGGAACCCCGCGGTGGAGGCACAGGCCACCGACCGCGCGTACCGCATCGGCCAGAGCCGCCCCGTGCAGGTGCACCGGCTGATCGCCGAGGGAACCGTCGAGGACCGCATCGCTCAGCTGCTGAGCCGCAAACGGGACCTGGCCGACGCCGTGCTCGGCTCCGGCGAGGCTGCGCTCACGGAACTGACGGACACGGAACTGGCCGAACTGGTGCACCTGCGCGGGGAGGCGCGATGACCCGGTACGACGAGATGGTGGAGCGCACGTTCCCCGCGCTGCCGCCCGCGCGCGGGCGGGGCTTCGCGCAGACGTGGTGGGGCCGGGCATGGCTGCGCGCCCTGGAGGACACCGCGCTGGACGGGGCTCAGGTGAAGGCGGGACGCAGGCTCGCGCGCTCGGGCGCGGTGGGTGCGGTCTCGGTGCGGCCCGGCCGGGTCACGGCCGTCGTCCAGGACCCCGGACGCGCAGCACACCGGGCCGACGTGCTGCTGCCGGAGCTGTCCGACGAACAGTGGGACCGGCTGCTCGACCTGGTCGCCGAGCGGGCCGGGCACATGGCGGCGCTGCTCGACCGCGAGATGCCGCCCCTTGTGGTGGAGGACGCGGCGGTCGCGGGGATCGAACTGTTGCCGGGCCTCGGCGACCTGGAACCGGAGTGCGAGTGCGGCGCCTGGGACCACTGCGGGCACACGGCGGCACTGTGCCACCAGGTGGCGCGGCTGCTGGACGAGGATCCCTTCGTGCTGCTGCTGTTGCGGGGACGGGGCAGGCGCGCCCTGCTGGACGCCCTGCACGTGCGTACCGCGGCGCCCGAGGGCCCGGAGGCGGAGCCGGACGGGGTGGACGCCGCGGAGACCTGGGCGGCCGGCGACATCCTGCCGCCCCTGCCCGCACCGCCCCCGCTGCCGGACGAGCCGGGCCGGCCGCCGTTGCTCGACGCCGAGGCGGCACCCGCGCCCGGGATCGACCCGCGGGCCCTCGCCCACCTGGCCGCGCGCACCGCCGAGGAGGCGTACCGGCTGCTGACCGCGGCGCTCCGCGGCGAGCCGGGACAGGCCGCGGGCGCACCGGAGTTGACGGTGGGCCAGGACGCCGTGCGGCTCGCCGTGGGCGCCCCGGCAGGTGCCCTCGCGCACCGGCTGGCCGACGGATCGGGGCGCGACGCGCAAGGGCTGGCGGCGGCGGTACGGGCCTGGCGCCACGGCGGTGCCGAGGCGCTGGCCGTGCTCGACGAGGAGTGGCAGGTGGAGGGCTGCGCCCTGGCACGCGCGCGTGCCGCGCTGGACGCCGCCTGGGACGAGGACGACCGGCCGGCACTGCGGCGGGACGGCAACCGGTGGACCGTCCAGGGCGCGGGCGTGCAGGTGCGGCTGGGGAGGGACGGCCGCTGGTGGCCCTACCTGCTGCGCGGCCACTGGATCCCCGCGGGGCACGCGTCGCGGGATCCGGCGACGGCCCTCGCGGCGGCCCGGCTCGCCCTTGAGGAAGAGCGGTCCGCGGGACCCGACGGTCCCAGCACCGGGCGGGAGTGACGGTCTGTCGGGCACCTCGGCCGTACTCAGGCGCCGCCGAAGGGAGCGTCCCGGACCGGGTCCTGCTGACGGAACGTCGGCAGGACCCGGTCCCCCGTCGATTGGACGAGTGGACGACGCCCGGTGTTCATCCGGCGGTAGCGCCGATTTCCCTCCGGAACCCAAATCTGGCCACTGCCGAAGAACTTGACTCCTGGAGGCCCGATGTCCTCGCACACCACCGGCCGGCGCCGAGCCCACCGTTCCGTCGTCACGGGGCTTCCGCTGGCCCTGGCAGCCGCACTCGTGGCGGCCGGCACGGCCGCGGCGACGCCGTCCGGTGCGGCGAAGGCCCATGTCGTGCGCACGGCAACGCTCGCGGACATCCCGCTGGGCGCGTTCAGCAACGCCCTGCTGCCCGGCAGCGTCGCCGACGACCGGGGTGTGGACCTCGGCGGCATCGGCAGTGACATCTACCCCACCGGCCGCAAGAACGAGTTCTGGACGGTGACCGACCGCGGACCGAACGGCCAGATCAAGGTGGACGGCCAAAAGCGCCGCACGTTCCCCGTACCGGGCTTCGACCCGGCGATCGTGAAGATCCGGGTGTCCGCGGCCAGCGTCAAGGTGATCGACGCGATCCCGCTGACCACGTCCTCCGGTAAGGCCGTCACCGGGCTGTCCAACCAGAAGTCGCGCGACGAGGCCCCGTACGGCTACGACGCCAGGACGCCGCTGGCCTACAACCCGAACGGCCTGGACACCGAGGGCATCGTGCGGGCCGCGGACGGGACGTTCTGGCTGGTCGACGAGTACGGGCCGTCGCTGGTCCATGTGTCCGCGCGCGGCAGGGTGCTCGCCCGGTACGTGCCCGAGGGTCTGAACCTGACCGGCGCCGACTACCCGGTCGTGGAGGCGCTGCCGTCCGTGCTGCTGCACCGCAAGGTGAACCGCGGTTTCGAGGGGCTGGCCCTGCTGCCCGGCGGCGACCTGGTGATGGCCGTGCAGAGCCCGCTGTCGCTGCCCGACGCGGACGCCGGGAACGCCTCGCGCACGACCCGGCTGCTGCGCTTCTCGCCGAAGAAGCACGCGGTCACCGCCGAGTACGCCTACCGGTTCGACCCGGTCGACGTCGTCGACCCGGGCGAGGACGACACGTCCGAGCTGAAGATCTCCTCGGTGGTGGCGCTCGGCGGTGACCGGCTGCTGGTCGAGGAGCGCACCGACAAGGCGGCCCGCCTCCAGGAGGTGAAGCTCAGCCACAAGGCCGACATCCTCGGCGGCGCCTGGGACGACGACACGACGTCGCCCTCGCTTGAGCAGCTGGACGATCCGGCCGCCGCGGGCGTGCCGGTGCTCGCCAAGCGGCTCGTGGTCGACCTCGCCGCGGTGAAGGGGGTGCCGGGCAAGATCGAGGGCATCGCGCGCGTGGACCACGACACGCTCGCCCTCATCAACGACAACGACTTCGGGATGACGGACGGCTCGGGCGCGTTCGACGCGCAGGGCCGGCTCGTCGACAGCGGCATCGAGACGACCGTGACCTACGTCCGGCTGCCGCACGGCATCTGACGTCCCGCACGGGAGAACACCCGGCGGTACCGGCCGGTCATCGGCACGCGCGCGTGGGGCGGCGGCGAATGCGCCGTCCCACGCGCGCGTGCGTTCAGCCC